>NZ_JBRUGD010000005.1:0-156991 GCF_053206145.1 Streptococcus hongkongensis | reverse complement strand
TCCTTTTGGTGTATAATAGTCTTGCATCTCAGAGTCCTTCTAATTGTGGTTGTCGTAGATTACAATTATATCTCTTTGAGATGTTTTTTTATACACTTAAGTGGCTAACTTCATTTTAGAACTTTCCTAATTATTCTATTTTGAGCTATTCTTGACTATTTTAAAGAAGTAGTTTACTTTTTTTTCATTTTTGATATAATGAATCTATCGGATAAGTAATGCTTATTAACTTTTCAGGAAGTCTGTGGTCGCTGTGAACAGATAAGTTAACTGTATGAAATTCTACCGATAGTAATTAATCAGATAGTAATTAAGTGCACAGATTGTGAAGCTGGATGGAACCGCGCAAAAGCGCTCCAGCGATATCATAGTCTGTGCCTTTTATTTTTATAAATTAAAGGAGAAAATACTATGTTAGATTTAAAACGAATTCGTACTGATTTTGATCAAGTTGCCCAAAAATTAAAAGTTCGTGGTGTAAATGAAGATGTCCTCACTAATTTAAAAGATCTTGATGAAAAACGTCGTCAATTATTAGTACAGTCAGAAGAATTAAAAGCCGAACGTAATATCGCCTCAGCTGCGATTGCTCAAGCAAAGCGTCAAAAAGAAGATGCTAGTCAACAAATTGAAGACATGCAAAAAGTTTCTGCTGATATCAAAGCTATCGATGCTGAATTAGCAGAGATCGATGAGAAAGTTACTGAAATCATCACCATTTTACCAAATACACCTCATGACTCAGTTCCAGTCGGTGCTGATGAGGAGGAAAATATTGAAGTCCGTCGTTGGGGTACACCAAGGGAATTTGATTTTGAAGCAAAAGCACACTGGGAACTCGGTGAAAGTTTAGATATTCTTGACTGGGAACGTGGTGCAAAAGTAACTGGTGCTCGTTTCTTATTCTATAAAAACTTAGGCGCTCGTTTAGAACGTGCCATCTATAACTTTATGTTAGATGAACATGGTAAAGAAGGCTATCAAGAAATCATTACACCTTATATAGTTAACCACGATTCAATGTTTGGTACAGGGCAATATCCAAAATTTAAAGAAGACACCTTTGAATTGAAAGATACAAACTTCGTTCTCATCCCAACTGCCGAGGTCCCATTAACAAACTTCTACCGTGGTGAAATCTTGGAAGGTAAAGAATTACCAATTTACTTCACAGCAATGAGTCCATCATTCCGTTCAGAAGCTGGTTCTGCAGGACGTGATACACGTGGTTTGATTCGTCTCCATCAATTCCATAAAGTAGAAATGGTCAAATTCGCTAAGCCAGAAGAATCATATGAAGAATTAGAAAAAATGACAGCTAATGCTGAAAACATTCTTCAAAAACTCAATTTGCCCTATCGTGTTATCACTCTATGTACAGGAGATATGGGCTTCTCAGCTGCCAAAACATATGACTTAGAAGTTTGGATTCCAGCTCAAAACACCTACCGTGAAATTTCAAGCTGTTCAAACACTGAAGATTTCCAAGCGCGACGCGCTCAAATCCGCTACCGCGACGAAGCAGATGGCAAGGTTAAACTCTTGCATACTTTGAACGGATCAGGCTTAGCCGTGGGACGCACCGTAGCAGCAATCCTTGAAAACTACCAAAATGAGGATGGATCTGTTACAATTCCCGAAGTTCTTCGCCCTTATATGGGTGGGGTAGAAGTTATTGCTCCAAAATAAAATATATAGAAAAAGACAAAGCAGCTGCTTTGTCTTTTTGAGTGTCAAGATTATAAATTTTTTAATTTGGATAGTCGCCACCAGGCACACCATAATACTCTTCTAAAGTTTTTCCAGATTTGGCAATGTCCTTAGCTTCTTTTCCGACATAACGAATATGCCAGCTTTCAGCCTGATAGCCTGTAGAAGCTTCTTTATTAGGTAAATAGCGTAGAATAAAGCCATAATCTGGAGCATGCTCTAAGAGCCACTGTGAAGCTTGTGGTTCTTCTAATAGATTTCCTTGACCATCTAGAATATCAAAAGCTAAACCTGATTGATGCTCACTGTAGCCCGGTCTGGCAGAATAACGATCTGCCTGAGCTTTTCCGTCTCGATTGACATAGTTTTGGTAAAGCTCAGTTTGTGTATCATAAGACCTAAAACCACTGTATTGGTCACTAACTGAAAAGCCTTGATTTTTCATTTCAGCAATAACTTGCAGAAAAGCCTTTTTAGCTTTAGCATCTTCACCAGGATTATAATGCTTATCTAGTGGATGTCGCTTATTAACAATAATAACTGAGCCATATTTACCTTCTACACTATAATAAGAGCCGTTATTAGTGACTTTTACAGGCTTATTTTTTTGTCCAATTGGGGTCTTTTTCATCGGTAACGATCCAGTAGACTTATTAGTATCTGTTTTCTCGCCTTGAGAGGAGGTACTTTGGCATGCTGATAAAGTAAGTATTAGTGGGATTAAGAGCAAATAGTTTCTTTTTTTCAAATGAAATCTCCTAGTCATAAAAAAATCCTTCTACTAAGGATTTTAAAATTGTCTAAACTTATGATACCTCTTTTCAAGCAGTTGGTCTAGAGTCAACTTTTTCAATTCTGCAAATTCTGTGATTAAATGATCACGCATCCTATCAATTATTTCAGATGAAAAATAACCTCTTTCAGTAATCAACTGATCAACCACACCCAAATTAAGCAACTCTCTAGCTGTAATCTTCATTAATTGTGCCGCTTCACTGGCGCGCGAGCCATCCTTCCAAAGTATTGAGGCAAAGCCTTCTGGACTTAAAACAGCATAGATAGTATTCTCTAACATCCATACCTTGTCGGCTACAGCTAATGCAAGTGCGCCACCTGAACCACCTTCACCAATAATGATGGCAATAATAGGAACCTTTAGATCACTCATCTCAAGGAGATTACGGGCAATGGCTTCACCCTGCCCTCGCTCTTCTGCGCCAACTCCTGGAAAAGCTCCCGCAGTGTTAATTAAGGTAACAATCGGCCGTCCGAATTTTTCTGCTTGTTTCATTAAGCGCAAGGCTTTCCGATAACCTTCCGGATGAGGCTGCCCAAAATTGCGGTACAAATTATCATGAAGATTCTTTCCCTTTTGAATCCCAACGATTGTAATAGGCTCATCACCAAGATGACCTATCCCACCAATTATTGCCCCATCATCTGCGAATTGACGATCACCATGTAATTCTATAAAATCTGGACAAAGAGCCTTGGCATATTCTAAAGCAGTCAAACGACCTTGATCTCTTGCTTCTTTTAGAATTCTACTTGTATCAGTCATTTGCCACCTCCATGTAAATCAATCAATTGAGCTATTGTTGCGGATAAATTTGGCCTCTCTACAATGGCATCAATAAAACCATGATTCAAGAGAAATTCAGCTTTTTGGAAATCCTCTGGAAGATCTTGTCTAACTGTTGTTTCAATAACACGTCGACCAGCAAAACCAACCATGGTCTGTGGCTCCGCTAGGATAATATCTCCTTGCATGGCAAAACTTGCAGTCACCCCACCAGTTGTTGGATCAGTAAGAATGGTCAAGTAAAAGAGCCCTGCTTTGGAATGCTTTTGGATAGCTGAAGAGATTTTTGCCATCTGCATTAAGCTAAAAATACCTTCTTGCATACGCGCACCACCTGAAGCAGTAAAAATCACCAAAGGAAGCGATTCCTCAATGGCTAATTCAATCAGTCGCGTGATTTTTTCACCCACAACAGTTCCCATACTCCCCATGATAAAATGGCTGTCCATAATGGCTAAGGCTAATCTATGCCCTTTAATTGTTGCTGTTCCTGTCAAGACAGCTTCATGAAGCCCTGTTATTTGTCTTGTCTGTTGAATTTTTTGCTGATACCCAGGAAACTGCAACGGATCCTTGGTTTCAATTTCTGTAAACATATCACTAAAAGAGCCCTGATCAACAGTCATCTGTAAACGTTCTAATGCTGAAAGTCTAAAGTTATAGGCGCATCTTGGGCACATTTTCGTTAGACCTAAATCTTTTTGATAAACCATATGCTTACAAGATGGACACTTTGCAAAAAGTTCATCTGGAACTTCTGGAACGATTGCGCTACTTGAGGAGTGATTAGGAGTAATCCGAATATATTTATCTTTTCTTTTAAATAAAGCCATACGCCCTCCTAATCCTTATTGTAATTTGGTAAAAATGTTTCCATCAAAAATGACGTATCATAATCACCGGCAATAACCTGTTGATTAGCAATTAAGTCTAGTTGAAAATTCACATTTGTTGACACGCCTTCAATTTCCATCTCAAATAAGGCCCTTTGCATTTTCATCAAAGCATCAAAACGATTATCACCATGTACAATAACTTTGGCAATCATACTATCATAATATGGCGGAATGGTATAACCAGGATAAACAGCAGAATCAACTCTTAAACCGACACCTCCACTTGGCAAATATAACTCTGTTATACGACCAGGGCTTGGCGCGAAATTAAAAGAAGGATTTTCGGCATTAATCCGACATTCAATGGCGTGCCCCTTAATTGTAATATCTTCTTGTTTAAGCTCTAATGGGTTGCCTGCAGCAATCTTGATTTGTTCTTTAACCAAGTCAACACCAGTCACAAATTCGGTTACTGGGTGTTCAACCTGTATCCGCGTATTCATTTCCATGAAGAAAAACTGCCCACTAGCTTCATCCAATAAGAATTCAATGGTTCCCGCATTTTCATAGCCCACAGCCTTTGCTGCTCTAACTGCTGCATCTCCCATTTCTTTTCTCAAGGTCTGTCCAATAGCTATTGATGGACTTTCTTCAAGAACTTTTTGATTATTTCGTTGTAATGAACAGTCACGTTCACCTAGATGAATAACATGACCAAGGGCATCTCCTAAAATTTGCACTTCAATATGCCTAGCCGGGTAAATAACTTTTTCCATATACATGGTACCATTACCAAAGGCACTCAAAGCTTCTTGCGAAGCAGAGTGAAATGCAGCAGCTAAATCAGCTGCTTTTTCCACTTTACGAATACCTTTACCTCCACCTCCAGCAGAAGCTTTCAGCATCAAAGGAAAACCAATTTCTTCGGCCACTTTTACAGCCTGCTCTACAGTTTCAATCTGGCCTGATGAGCCAGGGATAACTGGTACACCAGCTGTAATCATTTCAGCACGCGCATTAATTTTATCCCCCATCTTATCCATTACTTTAGCAGATGGTCCAATAAATTTAATATGCATCTCTTCACACATGGTTACAAACTTAGAATTCTCACTTAAAAAACCAAATCCAGGATGAATAGCTTGTGCACCTGTAATAATAGCTGCCGATAAGACTGAACTCATGTTTAAATAGGAGTCCGTTGATCTTGTTGGCCCAATGCAAATGGCTTCATCAGCTAAAATCGTGTGAAGAGCATCCTTATCAGCTTCAGAGTAGACTGCTACTGTGGAAATTCCAAGTTCTCTAGCCGCTCGGATGATACGCACAGCAATTTCGCCACGATTAGCAATTAAGATTTTTTTAAACATAACTTCCCCCACAGAAACTTTCTTTTTTACTTCTCAATTGCAAATGTTAGGGTTCCACTTGCAGCAAGTTGCCCGTCTACTTCAGCTGTTGCTTGGACAACAGCAATATTCGCACGTCGTTTAACAAACTTGGCTGTCATGATTAATTGATCTCCAGGAACAACTTGTTTTTTGAATTTAACTTTATCCATACCGGCATAAAAAACGAGTTTTCCTTTATTTTCATCTTTTGATAATTCTAAAACACCAGCTGTTTGAGCCAATGCTTCCATAATGAGAACTCCTGGCATGACTGGATAGGAAGGAAAATGCCCATTAAAAAATGGTTCATTAATACTGACATTTTTTAATGCGATAATTTGGTCTTCTGAAACCTCAAGAATTCGATCTACTAATAACATCGGGTAACGATGGGGTAAAGCTTCTTGAATTGCATTAATATCCATCATTTTATTCTTACCAAACCTTTCCCAAACTCAACCAGTTCTTCATTAGCAACTAGAATTTCAGTAATTGTTCCGTCTGACGGCGCTGGCACCTCATTCATTACTTTCATTGCTTCAATAATCAGAAGTGTTTGTCCTTTTTTAACCTTATCACCTACAGCTACAAAATTTTCTTTTCCAGGTGCAGAAGATAAATAAGCGACTCCAACTAATGGACTGTTAACAACTTCTCCCTCAGCAAGACTATTATCAACAGGTGTCGAAGTCGTTTGGGGAGCTTCCCTAGTTACATCTATCTCTTTAGCAACTGGAGCTTCTACAGCCTTTGCTAATACTGTTGTATTTTCTGAAGCTTTACTATCATTTTTACTAAAACTGATTTCAGTTTCATTTGTTTTAAAGGAAAATTCCCTTAAACCTGATTCATCGAACTGTGTCATCAAGTCTTTTACTATTTGAATATCCAAATTAAGTCTCCCAATCTTCAAATTCCAAAATTGTTCCACTAAAAGATTCTTCTTCATTCAAAAAAGTCTTCGCCTGTGGTAGTATCTCTATCTTTTCCTTTGTATCTTTTATTATACATTCCGTTGAATGATTCTTTTTAAAAATTAGATCAATTTTTTCTGTTTTTAGAGTAAACTCGCTTAAGCATAATGCATCTAAATGTGAAATTAAATTTCTAATCTCCTCAAAGGTCACATTAATCCTCCCATTTCTTAAAGGCTAGGACAGCATTGTGTCCACCAAAACCAAAGGTATTTGAAATAGCATAGTGAATTGTAGCTTCTTGTCCTTGTCCAATAATGATATTAGCTTCAATATCATCAGATAATTCAGTAGTGCCTGCAGTCATCGGAATAAAGGAGTGTTGCATCGCCTCTAAAGTCGCAATAGCTTCAACTGCACCAGCTGCACCTAGCAAGTGACCAGTAAATGACTTTGTTGAAGAAACTGGAACTTGATTACCTAAAGTCGCAACAATTGCACTACTTTCACCTTTTTCATTTGCTGGAGTTGATGTACCATGTGCATTAACATAGTCTACTTGATTTGCTTCAATACCCGCTTCATTTAAGGCAAGCATAATTGCCTTACGTGCTCCCAATCCTTCTGGATGTGGCGAAGTCATATGATAGGCATCACAAGTATTTCCGTAACCGACTACTTCAGCTAAAATAGTTGCTCCACGTTTTTGAGCATGCTCTAAACTTTCAAGCACTAGCATTCCAGCTCCTTCGCCCATAATAAACCCATTACGTTCTTTATCAAAAGGAATAGAACTTCTCTTTGGATCTTCAGTTGTTGACAAAGCTGTCAATGCTTGGAAGCCGGCAATAGCAAATGGTGTAATGGCAGCTTCTGCACCGCCCACAACCATAATGTCTTGTAAGCCAAACTTAATCGTACGGAAAGCATCTCCAATAGCATCATTAGAGGATGCACAAGCTGTATTAATTGATTTACAAATCCCTTGAGCATTCAAACGCATGGCAACATTTCCTGCAGCCATATTTGGAAGTGCCTTTGGTAAGGTCATTGGTTTTAAGCGTTTTGGACCTTTTTCATGCAGTCTAATCACTTGCTCTTCAATTTCTTTAATACCACCAATACCAGTTGCTACAATCACTCCAAAACGATCTGGATTCAAGCTATCTAAGTCTAGTTTTGCATTCTTAACGGCTTCTAAAGAGGCATATAAAGCATATAAAGAATACATGTCAAAACGGTTCAAATCTTTTCTGATGAAATAGTTATCAAAAGGAAAATCATCAATTTGAGCAGCATTTTTCACTTGATACTCACTAGTATCAAACTTTGTGATTGGCCCAATTCCAATATTTCCTTCTTTTAAGTTAGTCCAAAACTCATCTGGCGTATGTCCAATTGGAGAAGTTACCCCATATCCTGTAATTACTACTCTTGTTCCACTCATTGTTATTCTCCTTTATTGCATCGTCACTCCGCCATCAATAGCAATAACTTGACCAGTTATATAGTCTTGGCTTGCTAAAAAGAGCGCTAATTGAGCCACTTCGTCTGCTTGTCCAATGCGTTTCATTGGAATTTGATTTAAAATGGCAGCTTGTTGCTTTTCTGATAATGTTCCCGTCATGTCCGATTCTATAAAACCAGGTGCGATAGCATTGACGGTTACTTTTCGACCTGCTACTTCACGGGCAACCGACTTAGTAAACCCAATTAACCCTGCCTTTGAAGCAGCATAGTTGGCTTGGCCTGCATTCCCAGTTAAACCGACTACACTTGATAAATTAATAATTGCTCCTTGTCTTGCTTTAATCATTGGTTTTAATACTGCTTGCGTCATATTAAAAGCCCCAGTTAAATTAACTTTTAAAACATCCTCAAAATCTTTATCCGTCATTTTTAAAAGAAGTTTATCATTTGTGATACCAGCATTATTAATGAGAACATCTATTTGTCCTAAAGAGCTAGTGGCTTCATCAATCATACCTTGTGCATCTGCATAATCTGATACATCACCTGAAACAGGGAGGATTTGTCCAGAATAATCTTTAAATTGATCTAATAAATCACCTGAAATAGTGGAACGTCCATTAATAACGACATTAGCACCTACTTTTGCAAACTGATGTGCGATGGCTAAACCAATACCTCGTGTTGATCCTGTTATAAATACATTTTTATTTTGTAAATCCATTACTTTACCTTCCTACTGATTTAAATAATCTGTTAAACTTTGAACTGAGTCAATACTAGTACATGATAAGGAGTTATCAATTTTTTTGAGAAATCCAGTTAGAACTTTTCCTGGTCCAATTTCAATAAAGTCTTTAATAGTCATTGCTTTTAAGGTTTCAATACTGTCATAAAATCTGACTGGCTCCATAACTTGACGCGCTAACAATTGCTTAATTTCTGCTTGTTTCATTACGCTTGCCTCAGTATTTCCAACAAGTGGCACTGTCATTTCTTGAAAGTCATAATTATCAAGAACTTTTGCCAACTCCTG
This sequence comes from Streptococcus hongkongensis, assembly GCF_053206145.1. Taxonomy (NCBI): domain Bacteria; kingdom Bacillati; phylum Bacillota; class Bacilli; order Lactobacillales; family Streptococcaceae; genus Streptococcus; species Streptococcus hongkongensis. Next base: position 148,052 of record NZ_JBRUGD010000005.1, on the reverse strand, counting down.
ACTTGCTGATTCAAGAAGTGCTGTGTGAAATGGTCCAGAAACATTCAAAGGAATGATTCTTTTGACACCCTTTTCAGTCAACAATGTGACTGCCTTATCAACTGCATCAATCTCGCCACCAATGACAATTTGACTAGGAGTATTATAGTTTGCAGGAGCAACAACCCCAAGGGATGAGGCTTGCAGACAAACCTCTTCAATAGTCGAAGCAGCTGTATTTAAAATAGCAACCATTTTACCAGAACCAGCAGGGGTAGCTTCTTCCATTAGCTGTCCTCTTTTTTGAACCAATTGCAGAGCAGCTTCAAAAGTTATTGCACCAGTAGCTACCAGTGCAGAATATTCACCGAGTGACAATCCTGCTACAGCAGTGGGTTTAATCCCATTTTCAGCTAAGAGTCTGTATATCGCTACTGAAGTTGTTAAAATAGCTGGTTGAGTATATCTTGTTTGATTTAATCTATCTGGCTCCTGATCAATTAACAATCGTAAATCATAACCTAAAATTGCTTGAGCCTGAGCAAAAGTCTCCCTAACAACTGGGAAAGCTTCGTATAAGTCACTTGCCATCCCAACAGTTTGCGCCCCTTGTCCAGCAAATAAAAATGCGACTTCTGTCATTTTCTTTCCTCTACTTCTCAGATGCGTTTCTACTAACTGAAACCCAACGCTGAGCTTCTTTATTAATTACTTCGGCAGCTGTATAGAAAATATCTTCCAAAATCTCCTGACAACTTTCCTCTTTTTTGATTAGCCCTGCGATTTGACCAGCCATAACTGAACCATTCACAACATCACCATCAACAACAGCGTCGCGTAATGAGCCAGCACCCATCTCTTCAATATCTTCTGCTGTTTTTAAATCACTCAAGAATTTTTTTTCTGCTTTTGCATAAGCAGACGTTAATTTATTCTTGATGGATCGAACGGGATGCCCGACAACTTGAGCTGAGACTACCGTATCAATGTCTTTGGCCTTGAGGATTTTATCTTTAAAATTTTGATGCGCATTTGATTCTTTTGCGACAACAAATCTTGTTCCAACTTGCACCGCTTCAGCACCAAGCATGAAGGCTGCAGCTGCGCCAGCACCATCGGCAATACCACCTGCAGCAATAACAGGAATTGAAATGGCATCAACGACTTGGCGAACCAAAGTCATTGTTGTCAATTTCCCGATATGTCCACCAGCTTCCATACCTTCCGTGATGACAGCATCGACGCCTAATTTTTCCATTCGCTTTGCTAGCGCTACACTAGGTACAACTGGAATAACCTGGATTCCTGCAGCATGTAGACGTTCCATGTATTTCCCAGGATTTCCCGCACCAGTTGTTACTACTTTAACACCTTCTTCAATCACAAGATCTACAATATCATCTGCAAAGGGTGATAAAAGCATAATGTTAACTCCAAAAGGGTTAGTTGTGATTGATTTTACTTTATCAATGTTTGCTTTAACAACTTCCTTTGGGGCATTTCCGCCTCCAATAATACCTAATCCTCCAGCGTTTGATACAGCTCCCGCTAGGTCGCCGTCAGCAACCCAAGCCATTCCTCCTTGGAATATTGGATACTTAATATTTAATAATTTCGTAATTCGTGTTTTCATTACTTTAACCTACTTTATCCAAGAAAAATAGTTTGATTATCAAACTATTATAAAAAAAGAAAGAGTGAGTTAGGTCCATAAAAGGGGCTAATCTCACCCACATATTAAGAATTATTCAGAACTAGTTACTGACTAGTTGAATTTGTCTTAACAGTATTTTATTATTTAGTTTTTGCTTCTACATAAGCAACTAAATCACCAACTGTATTTAAGCCTTCTTCAGTTTCAATTTGGATATCAAATGCATCTTCAATTTCTGAGATAACTTGGAAAACATCTAGCGAGTCAGCATCTAACTCATCAAAAGTTGTTTCCATTTTTACTTCTTCTACTTCTTTTCCTAATTCTTCAACGATGATTTCTTGTACTTTTTCAAATACTGCCATTTTATTTCTCCTTAAGTAATGTATATGTTTTTATAAATGTGCGAGGCACATGATATAACTAGATTTTAACAATTAGACTTCCCCATGTCAAACCACCACCAAAACCGGCTATTAGGATTGTTTGGCTACCATCTAATCTAATTTTCCCATTTTCAACTGACTCTGATAACAAGATAGGAATACTTGCTGCACTTGTGTTTCCATAGGTCATCATATTCTCTAGAAATTTTTCTCGAGGTAATTTGACCTTTTGTGCCATTTTATCTAAAATACGTCTATTCGCTTGATGAAAGAAGACATAATCAATTGCATCTTTGTCAATTGCTGTGCTATCAATCAAATCAGAGACACTTTTTGAAACGTCTCTAATTGCAAAGTCAAATATCGTACGTCCATCCATTGTTAAATAGGGATTGGATGAAATAGTATCAGAGAAAGGGGATACAAGTGGACTTAGTCCAGACTGTAAACTCTGTCCTCGTGACCCATCTGTATGTAGTGATTCAGCCAGAAATTGTTTTCCCTGACTACTTTCAAGCAATACACCTCCAGCACCATCCCCAAACAGTACTGCAGTTGTTCGATCTGACCAATCAAGTGTTTTTGATAAAACTTCTGCCCCTATGACAATACCTCTTTGGTATAGCCCTGAAGCAATCAACTTTTCTCCCATCGCTAAGGCATAAACGAAACCACTACAAGCTGCAGATAAATCAAAAGCAAAGGCCTGTTTAGCATTAATTTTTGCTTGGACAAGCGCTGCTGTTGATGGCATCATGGAATCGGGAGTAATAGTTGCCACGATAATAAAATCAAGCTGATCTGCCCTTAATTCTGCCACTTGTAATAATTTCAGCGCAACATGGCTTGCTAGATCACTTGTATTTTCATTTCGGCTAATGTACCTAGATTCGATTCCTGTTCGAGATTGAATCCATTCGTGACTCGTATCAAGAAATTGAGTCAGTTTATCATTTTCAATTTTTTGGTTAGGAACATAATGTGCTACTTGACTGATTTTTGCAAAAGGCATTAAATCAAGTCCTCCAAGAATTGATGTAAATTTTTCAGACCTTTTAACAGCGATTCCATACTCTCTTCATCCATACCCTCAGTCACCTGACCAACCATATTTTTATGAAATTTTGCATGCAACCTGTCAAGCAGTCTTCCTCGTTTTGTGAGGGATAAGTAAACGACACGGCGATCATTTACGGAGCGAGTCCGAGTAATATACCCTTTTGCTTCAAGTTTATTCAAGCTAGTTGTCACTGTACCTAGAGTAACCATAAGTTCCCGAGCTACATCACTTGGTGTGACATTGTCATATTTTCCGATAATATCAATGGTATGCATTTCTTTAAGTGAAACATCCTTAAATTGACTAGTCTTTAAACTAATTTCCTCAATTACTAAGATCCTATTAAAGACATCCACTAAATAATCATTGATTTTATTGTATTCCAATTCTACACCTCCTTACTGATAAACTTTGACTCTCAAATTATATCAAACGTCAAAGTTTTATGCAAGATGAGAACTTCTTATTTCCCCTTGAAGCTTGGTCTTCTTTTTTCTGCGTAAGCCATAACGCCTTCTTTAAAATCTTCTTTAAAAGCAAGCTCTTTTTGATAGTGTAATTCTTGTTTTGCGTAATTTTCCCAATCTGAAAAATTACTTTCCCAAATCAACTGTTTCATTGCGCCATAAGAGTTAGACGAACCTCTTCTCAAACGTTTTAACAATTGTTCAAGTGTTTTTTCCAATTTCTCAGGATTAGGAGCTTTGTAAACAAAACCATAATTAAAAGCTTGCTCTGCCGTAACACCATCTCCAGTCATTACCAGATGCGTCGCTTTATTAATACCAACAGCTCGTGTTAGCAGATATAGGCCACCAGCATCCGGAGCTAAGGCAACATTTACGAAAGCTTGAACAAATTTACTGTTGGTACTTGCAATACAAAAATCAACAGCAAGGGCTATGTTGAAAGCAGCTCCTGCAACCGCACCGTCCGCACATAAAATAACTGGTTTAGGTAATTGTTTTATCTCAAATGTAATATCTTGGACAAGTTCAGCAATTTTAACTAATGAATCAACAGCATCTTCTTCTACAGCTTTCTGCATTTGGACTAAGTCGCCACCGACAGAAAAAATTTTCCCATTGGCTTTGATGACTAAGAACCGAATATCACTATTTCCTTTTACACTCGCTAAAACATCTAAGATTTCTTGACACATTGGTATATTAAAACCATTAGCCACTTGAACACGATTAAATGTCAAAACTGCTGTATCATCTACTGTCTCAAAAAGAATATGTTGATATGTCATAACCACTCACTTTCTATCACCAGTAATATTTGAGATTCAAATAATTTGATAGTCAAACTATTTTAAAAACATTTTACACCACTTATTGAAATCTTGCAAGAAAAAAATAAATTTTTTTAGCGACTGAAAAAATTGTTATAAAAATAAGGTCTTTAAAAGTCAATTTTCAAGAAAAGAAAAAAGTGAGGACAATCAATTTTGTCCCCACTTTGAAGAGAATAAGTTCTCAATTACGATTAAATTTCGTCAAAAGCGTCTTTCATTTTATCCAAAAAACCTTTTTTCTTTGGTTTTGAAATACTTTCACCACTCGCTAGGGCAAATGCTTCCAAAGCTTCTTTTTGTTGATCATTTAATTTTGTTGGTGTTACAACATTAACGGTAACGTGTTGATCGCCTTGACCTGCTCCACGTAGTTTTGGAGCTCCTTTGCCTTTTAGTCTGAATACTTTCCCTGTTTGTGTTCCTGCCGGAATAGACATTTCTACCTCGCCATGCACTGTTGGAATATCAACACTTGCACCCAAAGCCGCTTGGACAAAACTAATATCCATTGTGTAATAGATTGTAGAGCCATTTCGTTCAAACTGCTTGCTTGGCAATACATTCAAAATAACAAAGAGATCGCCATAAGGACCACCATTTGTACCTGCTTCACCTTGCCCTTGAAGTCGGATTTGTTGACCTGTTTCAACCCCAGCAGGGATTTTAACAGATACTTTGTGTGTTTCTTTTTCATGACCACTTCCATGACAAGTATGACACGGTTCTTTGATTTCTTTACCTGTTCCGTAGCAGACATCACAAGTCACTTGACGACGCATCATGCCGAGTGGTGTTTGGGTATCAACATTGATCACGCCTGCACCATGGCATCGACCACAGGTTACAGGACTTGTACCTGGTTTGGCACCAGAACCATTACATGTTGAACAGCTTGATTCACGGTTATAAGTAACCTCTTTTTCAGTACCAAAAACAGCTTCTTCGAAACTTAAATTGACGCGATATTGTAAGTCATCACCCTGACGAGGAGCATTCGGATTACGCATGCCACCGCCACCGCCGAAAAAGCTTGAGAAGATGTCTTCAAAGCCACCAAAGCCAGCCCCATCAAATCCACCACCGAAGCCACCTTGTCCACCTGCCGCACCATATTGATCATAGGCAGCACGTTTTTGTGAATCACTTAAGGTTTCATATGCTTCTTGAACATCTTTGTATTTTTGTTCAGCGCCAGCTTCCTTATTAATATCTGGATGGTATTTTTTAGACAGTTTACGGTATGCTTTTTTTATCTCGTCTGAAGCTGCGTCTTTGGTTACCCCTAGACGTTCATAAAATTCAGTATTATTCATATATTTTAAATAGTAAGCCATTAAACGACTCAAAGAAAATTAAGGCCATCCAGTTAAGATAGAACACTATCCAGGAGATATTTTTCTTTTTCATCGGGTCTTAAGCATAGCAGTTCTACTTATATTTTACTAAGTAGAATTCTCGCCCTAACAACTTAATTCAATTCCTCTCTACGTATTAGACTAATTACTTCACTGTTACAAAACAATTGACTGTCTTTTTATTATGATTGACAAGAAATCTCATTATGATAGAAAGATTTCTTTTTATTACTTATAGATAGCCAAAACAGACGGGGCGAGGCGCCCCGCCTTTTTGGAATGCTACTTTAGTAGAAGTGGAGACTATTTTGTTGCCACTCAGAAACCCCCATTCACTTCCTGTTTCTAAGCTCGTGGGATAAAACAGTCCACTGAGTTGCCTCTCGCTTTTTGTTTCTAAGCTCGTGGGATAAAACAGTCCACAGGACTGTTTTATTTCTCCGTGAATTCTCCATCTACAACATCGTCACCAGCTGATGCCTTATCTGCTGATTGAGCACCTTCAGCGCCTTGTGTTGCTTGTTGTGCTGCAGCAGCTTGTTCATACATTTTAACTGCTAACGCTTGAGCTTTTTCATTCAATGCTTCAAGTTTAGCTTTCATGTCTTCAAGATTACCAGATTCTTGAGCAGCCTTTAAGTCATCAAGTGCTGATTGAGCAGCATCATGTTCTGTATCGAAGCCTTTGCCTTCTGTTTCTTTAATTGTTTTTTCAGTTGCGAAGATAGCTTGGTCAACTTCGTTCTTAAGGTCAACTTCTTCTTTACGTTTTGCATCTGCTTCTGCATTTGCTTCTGCATCTTTCATCATACGATCGATTTCATCTTCACTTAAACCATCATTTGATTTAATAACGATATGTTGTTCTTTTTGAGTACCAAGGTCTTTAGCTTTAACAGAAACAATACCATTTTTGTCAATATCAAAAGTTACTTCAATTTGAGGGATTCCACGAGGTGCAGCTGGAATATCAGTCAATTGGAAACGACCAAGAGTTTTGTTATCTGCTGCCATTGGGCGTTCACCCTGAAGCACATGGATATCAACAGCTGGTTGATTATCTGCTGCTGTTGAGAAAACTTGTGATTTTGATGTAGGGATTGTTGTATTACGGTCGATTAATTTAGTGAATACACCACCCATAGTCTCAATACCAAGTGATAATGGCGTTACGTCTAAAAGAACAACATCTTTAACATCACCAGTGATAACACCACCTTGAATTGCAGCACCCATTGCTACAACTTCATCTGGGTTAACTGATTTATTTGGTTCTTTACCAGTTTCAGATTTAACAGCTTCAACAACAGCTGGGATACGAGTCGATCCACCAACTAAGATAACTTCATCAATTTCTGATAATGAAAGACCTGCATCTGACAATGCGCGACGAACTGGTGTTTTAGTACGTTCTACTAAGTCACGAGTAAGATCATCAAACTTCGCACGAGATAGGCTCATTTCTAAGTGAAGTGGGCCAGCGCTGCCAGCAGTAATAAACGGTAAGCTGATTTGTGTTTGAGTAACACCTGAAAGATCTTTTTTAGCTTTTTCAGCAGCATCTTTCAAACGTTGCAATGCCATTTTATCTTGTGACAAATCAATGCCATTTTCTTTTTTGAATTCTTCAACTAAGAAATCAATAATTTTTTGGTCAAAGTCATCCCCACCAAGTTTGTTATCACCTGCAGTAGCAAGTACATCAAAGACACCATCACCTAATTCAAGAATTGATACGTCAAACGTACCCCCACCAAGGTCAAATACCAAGATTTTTTCTTCTTTATCAGTTTTATCCATACCATAAGCTAAAGCTGCTGCTGTAGGTTCATTGACAATACGTTCAACTTCTAAACCAGCAATTTTCCCAGCATCTTTAGTTGCTTGACGTTGGGCATCGTTAAAGTAAGCAGGTACAGTGATAACGGCTTTTTCTACCTTTTCACCAAGATAGTCTTCAGCATAACCTTTAAGGTATTGAAGAATCATTGCTGAAATTTCTTGTGGAGTGTATTCTTTACCATTAGCAGAAACTTTTTCAGAAGTACCCATTTTAGATTTAATAGAGATTACTGTTTCTGGGTTAGTTACTGCTTGACGTTTTGCAGCATCACCAACGATGATTTCACCATTTTTGAATGATACTACTGAAGGAGTTGTACGATTTCCTTCTGGGTTAGCAATAATTTTTGATTCCGTTCCTTCGAGAACTGCTACAGCTGAGTTAGTTGTACCTAAGTCAATACCAATAATTTTAGACATAATATAAGATACCAAGAACGTTGAAATAGTCCAGTGGACTATTTCAATCTGGAGATAAGAAAAGCGAAGCTTTTGACATCAACGATTGAACACGTTCAATTCCTTTCAAATTTTAAAGTTCGTTTATTAATTTATTTAGAGTCTAGTTTAACGACTTGGCGGTCGAAATAATAATTTAGATTTAATTTAGTTGAACACGGGCTAAAATCTTAGTGAAAAAGATAAATCGTTTCGAAATTCAGAATTGTCTACCGATTTCCTATTTTCATACAGATTTCTAACGCCCTTTGTATCCTAGTTAGTTGTAAACCACTACCATGGCCGGTCTTAACAAGCGTTCATGAAGTTTGTAGCCTTTTTGGAAGACTTGTGCAATTGAATCAGCTGGGTGTTCATCATCAGCTGGCATCGTTTGAATAGCCATATGTAGGTTGTGATCAAATGTTTCAACAGCAACTTCTTCAATCCCCTCTTCTTTAAGAGCTTGAAGTAAACTTTCTTGAACCATTTCTAAACCTTTTTTAACATCATCTGTTAAGCCTTCAACAGCTAAAGCACGTTCTAAGTTATCTAAACTTGGCAAGATTTTTTTAGCTAAATCCTGTGAACGATATCGTTGAATCGTTTGACGCTCTTCAGTAGCACGGCGTTGGATATTTTGCATTTCAGCATGTGCACGAAGATACTTATTCTCAAATTCTTCAGACCGTTCCATAGCTAAGTCAAGCTCGCTTTTTTCAGGAACTTTTTCTTCTGCAACATCTTCAACTGACTCATCAGATGCAACAACTTCCTCAGTCACTTGATCTAAGTCTTCATTGATTTCTTCTTGTTTGACATCATCATTTTTGTGTTTCGACAAGTCACATACCTCTTTTCATTTTTCTATTAAAATTCATTTACTTCATAGTGGTTACTATTGAGATAACGATAGTAATCTCGCAACTTCATGGCTAAGATACGACCAACGACATTGATTAAGCTAACATTGCGTCGATAATTCATGTCAATTGGACCAATCAAACTCAGTAAGCCAAACCCTCTATAAGGAATTAAGAATTTGTAAGTTAGTAAACTTAAATCAGATAAGGCCGGCTCACAACTATCAGCAACTTGAACCGTTGCCATTTCATTTTCCGCCATCCCTTGCCTAATTGACAGTGCCAAAGCTTGCTCACTATCTAAAAATTGATAAGTTTCAATCCCTGCGTATTCTAAAGCATTGACCTTTCCTGAAACAAAAATAGTTTCCCGAAAAAGACTACTGAAAATATAATCAAACAAGTCTGAAACATTATCCGTAATCGCGAAATATTTCTGTAGAACTTGAGGAATCTCTGTCCTTAACTTGTAGTGAACATCCAACAATTCCCTACCTGTCAACCTTTCATCCACAATCTCTTTGAGTTTGAACAAATCACGTGCCAAGAAATTTTTAGGAATGGCAAATTGAACAGTCAAGGGCTTTGAATCATCTAAGTTTAAAACAGCCAAAGCATCATGCGTCGATAGTTGAACGATATCAAAGCCCGTCAACTTTTGCCTTGCTGGCTCAACATCAAGAATGGCTACGCTGTAACCTGTAATATCAGCTAAAACTTGACTGGCTTTTTTTAAGATATCCTCTAAATTGAAAGCTTCGAAATCAAAAGCTTTAACCATTTGATAAACATCACGTTCATCAATGCTATCAAGACTCAAAGAATGCTCTACAAAATATTTAAAGCCGGCTGGACTTGGCATGCGTCCGCTAGAAGTATGAGCTTTTTCAAGTAGCCCCATTTTTTCCAGTTTAGCCATCTCGTTTCGAATAGTTGCACTACTTGATTCGATACTGGCTTGGAGAGCCTTAGACCCAACAGGTTCATGTGTTTGAGTAAAGAGGTCAACAATTAAATTTAAAATGTCATTTTGACGTTCTGTTATCATTAACACTCCCCCTTTTTACTTTAGCACTCTACCAGTTAGACTGCTAACTTATATTTCCATTATACTCCTAAAAAGAACCTTGTCAAGAGAAAAGCATAAAAAATTAGCACTCTTTTTTTAGAGTGCTAATGACTTAATCATATTGCGTTAAATTCTTATCTTCAATGACTTTTATAAGCTTTGTCGGATAATTTTTATCATAAGAATAGATATATTTCCCTAGTGACTCTGCTGGTGCCTTATAGCCTTCTTGCGTAGCTAACTGATGATACAATTGTTTATCCCAAATTGTACCTTGTCGAAGACAAGCAAAATAATCAGCAATAGAGGCTTCCCAATTTGGATAAGAGCTAAATTTTAATCTTGTATTATTTGGATTAGTTAAGATAGGCTTTGTTGACTCTAAAATAACATAGTTATCACCCGGTTTTGCAAGCATGGAAAATAAATTATGATACTTGGCCGCCAAAATACTTTGCCCATTTTGACTATCTATTACAATTTGACCAATCACAATAGAGGGTCTAATGCCGTATATTTTCGCATAAGGTTTCACCCTCTTTGCAATGTCATCAATAAAACCTTTTTCAGAATAAGGAACAGTGACTAGCTGACTAGCATTTGGTGTTTTAGCATGTAACAACAAGGGTGTGACGATTGCAAAAACAAAGAAAAATAACAGGAGTAAAAATGTATTTAATGTTAATCGCGATCTCATTGATTCTCCTTTAGTAAGGCAATATATTCTTCTAGCGTCAGCTTATGCTCAGACATGTACTTAGCGGAAGCTTTTCCCACATAACGATAGTGCCAATCTTCATACCCAACTCCAGTAATCTTTTCCTTGTCTTCAGGGAATCGTAAGACAAAACCATAATCAGCAGCTAGTGCAACAATTTGTTTGACCGTTTCAACATGGCTCTGATTCAAGTAGTTAGAGGTTCCCATGTCCATCGCTAAGCCAGTCACATGTTCACTAGCCCCTGCTGGTTGGGAATAGGTTTGAACTAATTTTTCAGCTTCAGCATCCGTCAAACTAGGATTATTGGCCTTTTCCTGATCAATATAAGACTGAAACAGTTGGGCTTGCGTCTCTACACTACGGTAACCCGAGATGAGATGTTCTTCGGGGTCAATGGCTTGCGCAGCTGCTAAAAATCCTGCTGCAGCGTCAACAATACGAGCATCTAGTTGGATCCCATTTAAGTCAGCTAAAGTTGGATTCAATTCTTGTGTAGGATGATCTCTATTTACCAAAATGAGTTCCCAATCTTTTGTTGATACCTTAGGTAGCCCAGTAATTTTCTTTTTGGTTGTTGTATGTTTTTTATCCTTGGTTAAATTAACTTTATCTTGCCTGACTGTCTGACTTGGATTATCCTCTCGGATAAGCACATAAAGTCCAAAGAAAAAGACGAAAACAACCAAAACTTTTCCTAAAAAAATAATAATTTTTCTATTTTTCATGACATTCTTCTTCAATCATTTGGCGACCACGTAGACGGTAGGACATATCACCAACGGTTTCAATAGTGAATTTACCATCTTCGAAGTCAACTACTGTAATACTTCCATTATCAATGTATTGTTTTTTACGACTTGGATCAATTAACCACATGAAAGTCCCAATAGTCATTCCGTGACTCACAACAATGGCATTACCTCCACCACTATTTTGAATAGATAAAGCGATAGCTTCAAAACCATCATAAATCCGTTTACGCAATATTTCCCAAGGCTCTGCCCAATTAGCAGTATCTACTTCAACAATACTTTGTGCCAATTCAGAATAAGGAACTTCTGACATATTTTCTTTACCTTCAAAGGCTTTTGTTCTAGGAAGGACACCTAAAAATAACTCCGAGTCATAGGCGCCATCTAAACTACCAAAGCACCATTCACGGATTCGTTTATCTCTAGTATAAGGTAGGAACTCATTTTCTGACTCACGTAAAACAATTTCCATGGTTTGCATGGTTCTGCCAGAGTCACTTGAAAATGCTGCTTGAAAAGGGATTGCGGCATCCTTTAAACCTAATCCTAATTCTCTGATGCCCTCTTCACCTTTTTTAGTTAAGGGTGTATCACTCCAACCTTGGGCACGACCTATTGTATTAAACATTGTTTTCCCGTGACGCGCAATATATAATCTTGTCTTTGTCATAGTAACCTCCAGATTCTCTTTAATATTATAGCATTAAATAGGCTTTCAGCCAATCTTAGACAATTAATCGATGGGCATTAAAAACCAAGAGGCTGACAAAAACACCTGCTAAAAAGCAAGTGTTTCTTCTTAATTCTTAAAGCTATGGATTGGCGCAGGGATTTGTCCACCACGCGCAATAAAGTCTGCTGATGAGTTTTTATTGACTGATATGACTGGTGCAGTTCCAAGTAAGCCACCAAATTCAATCATTTGGCCAACTTTACCTTTTGGAATAATCCTAACTGCTGTTGTTTTTTGATTAATGACACCAATAGCTGCTTCATCAGCAATCATGGCAGCAATGGTTTCATATGGGGTATCGTCAGGAATAGCAATCATATCCAGACCTACTGAACAAATCGCCGTCATGGCTTCTAATTTTTCTAGGTTCAGAGATCCATTCTGAACAGCCGCAATCATCCCCTCATCCTCTGAGACTGGTATGAAGGCACCTGACAGTCCTCCAACTTGGTTGCAGGCCATTACGCCACCTTTTTTCACAGCGTCATTTAAGAGGGCTAGCGCAGCAGTTGTCCCATGAGTCCCTACCATTTCAAGACCCATCTCTTCGAGCACGCGCGCCACAGAGTCACCAACAGCCGGAGTCGGAGCTAAGGACAAATCAACAATCCCGAACTTAACGCCTAGACGCTCACTAGCCATTTGCCCAACCAATTGACCAATCCGAGTAATTTTGAAAGCCGTCTTCTTAACGGTTTCAGCGAGAACGTCAAAGCTTTCGCCTCTCACTTTTTCAAGAGCACGTTTGACAACGCCAGGACCAGAAACGCCAACGTTAATCACTACGTCAGCCTCTCCAACCCCGTGGAATGCGCCAGCCATAAATGGATTATCCTCCACAGCATTGGCAAAAACCACCAGTTTTGCAGCACCTAAATCTGATAATTGAGCAGTTTCTTTAATGATACGGCCCATATCAGCTACCGCAGTCATGTTAATCCCTGACTTAGTTGACCCAATGTTTACGGATGAACAAACTTTTTGAGTCTCAGCTAGTGCTTTAGGAATAGAATTAATTAAAATCTCATCACCCTTTTGGTAGCCCTTTTGAACGAGTGCCGAAAAGCCACCAATAAAGTCCACCCCAATTTCATGCGCAGCTTTGTCTAAAGCCTTAGCAAGAGGTAGATAGTCTGTTGCATCAGTTGCTGCGCCAATCAAAGCAATTGGTGTGACCGACACACGTTTATTAACAATGGGAATACCCAATTCAGCAGCAATCTCATCACCAACAGCAACTAGGTTAGCAGCTTTTGTCACTACTTTTTGATAGATTTTTTCAGCCGAACGATCAATATCAGAGTCAATACAATCAAGAAGGGAAATTCCCATTGTGATGGTTCTGATATCAAAGTGTTGTTCTTCAATCATATCAATTGTTTCTTTAACTTGTTTGATATCCATTTAGAGGCTCCTTATAAGTTATGCATAGCATCAAAAATAGCCGTACTTTGGATATTAATCTTCACTTGTAAGCTATCACCGTAATCTTTAAAAGCTTGACGTAAGACCGTAAAGTCTTGCTTATCTGGACTCGAAACCAAGGCCATCATGGTAAAATAATCATCTAGGACAGTTTGCGAAATATCATCAATATTTAAACCAAGTTCAGCAATCTTACCAGAAACACCAGCAACAATCCCTTTGCTGTCTTTACCAACCACTGTAATAATAGCTTTCATTCGAAGCACCTCCTAATATTTGTTAAATTTTACCATAAAAATACGAACAATTCCAGAACACCCTTGCTATTTCGTTAATTCATTTCAGAAAGATGACAACTACAACATTTAAGATAAAAATTGTCACTCAATTGACACCAAAAAACCATACTGATTATCTATAATAGGCATAGCAACCAATAAAAGAGATAAGACAATTTTATGTTGCTTGTAAAGAACACACTATTAGAAATGTTGATTTAACAAGGTTTCTAGGTGTGTTTTTTTGTTGAAAATAATATTTATAAAAAATAGTTTATTCAATTGATAACGGTTACAAAGATGCTATAATTCCTCTTATATTAATAAAAAGGTGGTATATAGCTATAGCTATTGAGATAAAAAATGATACTTTTACAAAATTAGGTGCCTCTGAGAAGTTCGAACATAAGATATTGGTTAAGTTTAAGGATAAATCTGAATCAATTAAAAATTACCCAGAAATTAATGCTTTATCTAATTGGACTTATCAAGATAGTTTAAGTGGTTACGTTGGGAAAACAAAAATGAACCTTTCTCAAATCCAACAACAATTTAAAGAAATCTATAATCTTGATAAAAAAGCGGTAGCCGTCCAAAAAATCGGTGGAACATGGGCTAGCATGATATAGCAAAGTCACCTTCTAGATGGCTTTTGTTTCTTTTTGTGATCAATTATTAAATATAAAATCTTTTCACACTTTTGATTGTACTATTGTATCTTTTTCACTACTGAGGTATCATTTAGGTATCAAAATAATCTAAGGTATTACTTTGGAAACTCAGTTCAAAGTGTTATAACTATTGTTTCTACCCAACTTTGGCTTGCACTTTGTGAATACCTTAAAGAGGATTGTAATAGAAAGAGGGCTCGGAATGAAAAAAATAAATGATATTAAATTTATTAGGCTAATCAAAATTGTCCAAATTTTCCTTTTTCTCTTAGGAAATATTCTGTTAAGCAAAGGATTTTCAACTTATTTTAGTTATGGGATTTTAATAGTCATATTAATTTTAGCCATTCCCATTCCAAAGCAGTATAAGTGGGGCTTTACTGCTGAAAAAACGACATTTTTAAGGAATAATAATGCTGTTATCGAAACTGCAATGTTATTGATTATTATCATCAGTTTAGCATTTTTGATTGGAACTTTTATTTGATTTATCCCCCTACTCCACCACCCTAATAAATTGATGGCTTTTGCCGATGAGTCTGATTTTTTTGTCGATGTTTCCCGTTAGGGAGCGGATATAGTCTGCTTCAGTGACTTCATGGTAGTGATGAATTAGTCCTGAGACATACTCGACTTCTAGGGCATTGTCTTCCCACCCAATTGATTTGACCAGACGTGCTGTTACAGTTTGTCTTTTCATTCTATACGATGCTTTCTAGTAGATTATTCTTGTCATGTATTTCATCAAATAGCATTTTTCATGCAAAAACCGTTGATCGCCCAACGGTTTTTATTTTTTTCCAAACAACATCGAAACTAGGGCAATCACAATAGCCGCACCCAAAATTGATGGGAGCAAGGCCATCCCAGCCAAATGTGGTCCCCAATTGCCAAATAAACTTTGGCCAACTGATGACCCAATTAGACCAGCTGCAATATTAGTGATGCAACCCATTGAATCACTTTTTTCAGTTATTTTTCCAGCTATCATCCCGATGATAGCACCGACAATTATCGACCCAATCATAATAGTCTCCTTTTTAGTTTTACCCATTATATCATAGTTTGCTTCAAAGTAAGCTTTCAAGCTCAGCGCAAATCTTGAAAGTTCTTCTGACGCCTCAACAGGATAATATCTCTAAGTGAAATCAGTAGCACAGCCATCATAATAAAAAGCATACCAAGGAGATCTATGGGATAAAAAATTTCCGAAAGGAGAAGAACAGCAAAGAGTACCGAAGCAATAGGCTCAACAGCTGCTAATAAACTTCCCTTGACAGGCCCTACGAGACTTGCCCCTTTTAAAAAGAAAGTATAGGCAAAAATTGTGCCGACGATAATTAGCCCAAAAAGTGCAATGCTGTTGCCAACCGTCAACTCCAAATGGTAACGCCATGGTCGAACAATGACTGTAAAAATTGAACCCGAGAAAATCATAGCCAGACCAATAACAACCAAACTCCCCCAAGTTTCAATCAACCGTGCAGGCATCATCACATAAAGGGTAGCTGTTACAGCTGAAATCAAGCCCCATATAAGCCCTTTGGGAGTAATCGCTAAGCTGCCCAACTGTCCATGAGTGGCAATGATAGCAGTTCCAAAAATCGCAAAAAAGATAGAAAGACCTTCTGCTACACTTGGTTTACGTTTTTCATTTAAGGCAACTACTGTCATAACGAGGACAGGGGATAAGTATTGCAAGACAGTCGCCGTTCCGGCATTTGTGTGTTTAATGGCATTCATATAGGAATACTGATTCATTAACAACCCAATGATACTAAACATCAAAATATTGATTAGAATCTGTTTGTGTGATAAGACATGGAGGAGCTTTTCTCTTTGTGTCATAAACGCCATACCACAAAGAACCATTCCAGAAATCATCAGACGAAGCGAGGTAAGTAAATTCACTTCTACCCCATGTGACATCAAATATTGACCTGAAACACCTGACAAGCCCCAAGCAAGACCTGCCATCAACACCATTAATGACCCTTTATTCTTCACAATAACCACCATTCTAACTTATTTGTTCTAACTATTGTATCATAGAAAAAGTATGCTTGCAGAATCAAATTTTTGAGAAAAGTAAAAGAGAGCCAAGCCCTCTTTTTGATTAATCTAATAATTTTTGCAGTTCTTGTGCTAATAATTGTTGAGCAACTTGTGGGTTTGCTTGGCCTTTTGTAGCTTTCATAAGGAAACCTGTAAAAGCTTTATCAGCATTACGTTTGCCTGATTTAAAGTCAGCCACGGCTGCTTCATGATCAGCAAAGACTTGATGAATAATTGGAATCAAGACTTCAGGATCTGAAATTTGAACCAAACCAGCTTTTTCAACGTATTCACGCGCAGAACCACCATTTTTTGCTAAGTGAACAAAAACTTTCTTAGCAATTTTTGATGAAATGGTACCATCAGCAATAATAGCAATCATTTCAACTAAGTTTTCTGGTGTCAATTCAATTTGACTAATTGTTTTGCCTTCAGCATTTAGGAACTGAGCTACTTCACCTTGCAACCAGTTGGAAACTTGTTTAGCATCTCCACCAATAGCAACCGCAGCTTCAAAGAAATCTGATAAATCTTTGGTTGCTGTTAACTGACTAGCATCATAATCTGATAAGCCAAGTTGGCTGACATATTTGTCACGACGTTCTGCAGGGAATTGTGGTAATTGATCACGCATTTCCTCAATCCAAGCCTGATCAATTTCATACAATGGTAGGTCAGGTTCTGGGAAGTAACGGTAATCTGCTGCACCTTCTTTGACACGCATTAAGATAGTCCCTTTATTGGCTTCATCATAGCGACGTGTTTCTTGACGGATAATGCCACCAGAACGAAGAATCTTAGCTTGGCGTTCAACCTCATGCTCTAAACCTTTACGAACATTAGAGAATGAGTTCAAGTTTTTCAATTCCGTTTTAGTACCAAATTTTTCTTGTCCATAAGGACGAAGCGAAATATTGGCATCCACGCGCATTGACCCTTCTTCCATCTTAACATCTGAAATACCCGTGTACTGGATAATTTCTTTAAGAGCTGTTAAGTAGGCATAAGCTTCCTCTGGAGAACGCATATCGGCTTCAGATACGATTTCGATTAATGGGACACCCTGACGGTTTAAGTCAACATAGCTATAGCCATCAGTTCCGTGAGTGTTTTTACCAGCATCTTCCTCTAAGTGGGCACGTTCGATACGGATTTTCTTCTTAGTGCCATCTTCCAACTGCACTTCAATCCATCCATTGTAACCAATTGGCTCATCAAATTGAGAAATTTGGTAGGCTTTGGGATTATCAGGGTAGAAATAATTTTTGCGGTCAAAATGCATTTCTTGGTGGATATCCATATTGAGTGCCAGCGCAGCTTTGATCCCCGCATCAATGACACCCTTGTTAATGACTGGGAGGACCCCTGGGAATGACCAGTCAATAACATTGGTGTTTGCATTAGCTTCTTGCCCAAAATGGGCAGATGAAGGTGAGAAAATTTTTGAATTTGTATTTAATTCAACATGGACTTCAAGACCAATGATAGTTTCAAAATTCATTACTTGTCACCTCCGAAAATACTTGGTCGTTTTGTATGGTAATCTGTTGCTGCTTCAAAGGCTGCAGCGGCTTGATAGACTGTCTCTTCGCTGTACTTAGGTCCAATCAATTGGATACCAACTGGTAAGCCATCAACAAATCCTGAAGGAATTGAGATACCTGGGATACCAGCTAAGTTGACTGGGATAGTTAAGAGGTCAGCAAGGTACATGGAAACTGGATCATGGTTAAGTGTATCCAATCCAAATGCAGGGCTTGGCGTTGTTGGGCCGATGATCAAGTCATAATTAGCAAATACTTTTTCAAAGTCTTGGATAATCAGTGTACGAACACGGCCTGCCTTTTTAAAGTAGGCATCATAGTAACCTGATGACAAGCTAAATGTTCCAAGCATGATTCGACGTTTAACTTCGTCACCAAAACCTTGACTACGAGTTTTGACATAAATGTCATCTAAGCTAGTTGCATCTTCGGCACGGTAGCCATAACGAATGCCATCAAAGCGTTGAAGATTTGATGATGCTTCTGATGAGGCGATAATATAGTAAACAGCTACGCCATATTTGCTATGTGGTAAGCTAACTTCTTCAACAGTCGCACCTAGTTCTTCGAACTGTTTGGCTGCTGCTAGAACATTTTCTTTGATTTCAGGGTCGATTCCTTCACCAAGGTATTCTTTTGGAAGGGCAATCTTCATGCCTTTAATGTCTTGTCCAATTTTAGAAGTGAAATCAGCAATTCTAACTGGTGCTGATGTTGAGTCTTTTTCATCTGGACTAGCTAAGACATTCATCAATTGGGCATTTTCTTTAACTGTTTTTGAAAATGAACCAATTTGGTCTAATGAACTACCGAAGGCAATCAAACCAAAACGAGAAATAGTTCCATAAGTTGGTTTCATACCAACTACACCATTAAAAGCTGCAGGTTGACGGATTGAACCACCTGTATCAGATCCAATAGATAGTGGTGCTTGACCTGAGGCAACTGAAGTTGCTGAACCACCTGATGAACCACCAGGAACTTTGGTTTGATCCCAAACATTTTTCGTTTTCTTGAAATAGGATGTTTCAGTAGAGCCACCCATGGCAAACTCATCCATATTTGCTTTCCCAATGATAATCATATCTTTTGCCTTAGCATTAGCAATAACTGTTGCATCAAAGACTGGTTCATAATTGTAAAGCATTTTTGAAGCTGCTGTTGTTAAGATATCTTTTGTTGAGATATTATCTTTAACAACCAAAGGAATTCCAGCCATCACATTTTCAGGATCAATGCCTTTTGCATCAAGGGCATCTGCGGCTGCAAGTGCTTGCTCTTCAGCAAGAGTAATAAAAGAACCAATTGCTTCTTCACGTTCTTTAATATCAGCAATTGTCGCTTCAATTAATTGTCTAACTGTTATTTCTTTCATGACAAGGAGCTCATGTAATTGGTCAACTGTATAGTGATTATATGACATTATGCATCTCCTCCGTCTTCTAAGATTGCTGGTACTTTGATAAAGTTATTTTCTTTTTCTGGAACATTTTTAAATAATAAGTCACGGTCAGTTCCTGCTTGGGCAATATCTTGACGCATCACATTTTTACGGTCTGCCATTGTTGTTGTGATGGCAACACCTTCTGTATCAACTTCATTTAACATTTCTACCATTTCAACAATTTTTGTCAAAGTTGTGGCAAATTCACTTGTTTCTTGGTCTGTAAATGATAATTTTGATAGTGTCGCTACATGGCGAACTTCTTCTTCAGAAATTTTCATGTCTACTCCTTAGGTTTCAAATTGACATAGTCTAAGTTATTATAACACATTTCAACCCAATTTTTACAGCCGACCAACTGATTCTTTTAGGCTTTGCACTTACAAAAAACCTTAATTGATTACATATGTAATCAATTAAGGTTTGGCTTTATTTATCTACATGAAGGCTTGAGCCTTGGCCTTTAATCTTAGCTTGTGCGGCAGCTAATTTAGCAATAGGCACACGAAAAGGCGAACATGAAACATAGTTGAGACCTTGACGGTAGCAAAATTCGACTGTGTTTGGTTCTCCACCATGTTCTCCACAGATACCAAGTTTAAGCTCAGGTTTCACACCACGACCAAGTTCAACGGCCATGCCTAAGAGGCGACCAATCCCTTTTTGATCAAGTACTTCAAATGGATCTTTTTCAAAGATGTTTTTATCAACATATTCTCCGAGGAACTTGCCAGCATCATCACGAGAGAAACCGAAGCCCATTTGAGTAAGGTCATTAGTACCAAAGCTAAAGAAGTCAGCAACTTCTGCAATTTCATCAGCAGTGACACAAGCTCTTGGAATTTCAATCATTGTACCAATTGTATAATTCATTTGAATATTAGCAGCAGCTAGCTCTTCTTCAACAGTATCTTCAATAAGTTTTCTTAAAATCTTGAATTCTTCAACGATACTTACCAATGGAACCATAATCTCAGGACTAACTTTTACGCCTTCTTTATGTGCCTTGATAGCCCCTTGGGCAATTGCTCGCGCTTGCATGATGCACATTTCTGGATAGGTAATTGCAAGACGACAACCACGATGACCTAACATTGGGTTAAATTCTTCAAGTTCCTTGATCCGTTTTTGGAGATCTTTAGCTGACATCCTTAACTGGCTAGCAAGACTCTCAACAGATGCTTGATCATGTGGCAAGAATTCATGAAGCGGTGGGTCCAAAAGACGAATAGTACAAGATTTGCCATTAAGCACCCTGAAGAGTTGATAGAAGTCATCTCTTTGGTGAGGAAGTAGCTTATCAAGTGCTTTAACACGATCATCCACATTGTCAGCAACAATCATTTCACGAACGAGTGGGATACGTTCATCATCAAAGAACATATGTTCTGTACGGCATAAGCCAATACCTTCTGCACCAAATTCCAAGGCTTTTTTTGCATCACGAGGTGTATCAGCATTACATCTAACCATTATGTCACGTTCTTCATTAACCCATTCCATGAAAGTTAGGTAGTCTTGATCAAGAGCTGTTGAAGCCATTGGTACTTGATTAAGGTATACTGATCCTGTTCCACCATCGATTGATAAAAAGTCGCCTTCTTTGATAACTAATGGTCCACATGTTAAAACTTTTTCTTCTTCGTCAACCATTAATTGGCTACATCCAGCCACACATGGTTTACCCATACCACGGGCAACAACTGCGGCATGTGACGTCATTCCACCACGCGCAGTAATGATACCTTTGGCACTAACCATTCCTTCAATGTCTTCAGGAGATGTCTCTTGTCTTACGAGAAGAACTGTTTTACCTGCATTGGCTTCACGTACCGCGTCATCGGCGTGGAAGTAAATTTGACCACAAGCTGCACCTGGTGATGCAGGAAGTCCTTTGACAAGAAGCTCGGCATTTTCTAAATCTTTTGGATCAAATGACGGGTGTAATATTTGTTCTAACTGACGAGGTTCAATACGAAGAATCGCTTCTTCTTTTGTGATTAAACCTTCATTAACTTGGTCTACTGCAATCTTAATAGCAGCTTTAGCTGTCCGTTTACCATTACGTGTTTGGAGCATAAATAAACGTCCTTTTTCAATGGTAAACTCAACATCCTGCATATCTTTATAATGTTTTTCAAGGATGTTTGTAATTTCAACAAATTGATCATAAATCTTAAGCATATCTTCTTTAAGACGATCGATGCTTTGAGGTGTGCGAATACCTGCAACCACATCTTCGCCTTGAGCATTAATTAAGTATTCACCGAAAAGATGTTTTTCTCCAGTTGATGGATTACGAGTGAAAGCAACCCCTGTTCCGCTGTTATCACCCATATTTCCATAAACCATTGATTGAATATTAACTGCTGTGCCAAGCGTATGTGAAATATCGTTTAGTCGACGATAAACTTGAGCTCTTGGATTATTCCAAGATTTGAAAACTGCTTCAATAGCTAGCATCAACTGTTCTTTTGGTTCCTGTGGAAAAGCAGTTCCAGTTTCAGATTGATAAATATTTTTGAATGCGGTTACAATTTTTTGTAAGTCTTCACTTGTTAAATCTGTATCATCTTGATAGCCATTTTCTGCTTTGACTTTATCTAGAACAGATTCAAATTTGTATTTTGGAATACCAATAGCTACATCTGCAAACATTTGGATAAAACGACGGTAGCTATCATAAGCAAAGCGTTCATTTTTCGTTGCTGAAATTAGTCCAAGGACACTGGTATCATTTAAACCAAGGTTTAAAATGGTATCCATCATACCTGGCATTGAAAAGACTGCACCAGAACGAACAGATACTAAAAGTGGATCTTGATCACTTCCTAATTTTTTTTCTTGTTCAACTTCTAATTCTTCCAAAGCGGAATCAATTTGATCTAATACGATGTCGCGAATTTGACTATCATTATCATAATAGTCATTACAAGCTTCAGTTGTAATGGTAAATCCTTGAGGAACAGGTAAGCCGATACTTGTCATTTCTGCCAAATTAGCTCCTTTTCCACCTAAAAGACTGCGCATGTCTTTATGGCCTTCAACAAAACGATAAACAAACTTAGTTTCCATGTGTGCCTCCATTTTTATAGCTCATTATTTTTTAAGATTTCAAGAATAATTGTTGCTGTTTCTTCAATAGCTTTTTCAGAAACGTTAATTATAGGACAGGTAAGTTTTTTCATGACGTCTTCTGCATAGGTCGATTCTTCAAAAATACGATCCATATTTGCATAGTTCGCAGTGCTTGATAAGCCCATGGCTCTTAACCTTTCTCTTCGAACTTGACTGAGTCGTTCAATCGAATTTGTCAAACCAATTATCTTTCTTGGATTAATCTGATAAAGTTCCTTAGGAATTGGAATTTCAGGTATTAAAGGGATATTGACAACCTTAAGATGCTTATCTGCCAAGTACATACTTAAAGGTGTTTTTGACGTTCTTGATACCCCTAATAAAACTAAATCCGCAGCTAGAATTGCCCTTGGATCTTTGCCATCATCATATTTTACTGCAAATTCAATAGCTTCGACACGCTTAAAATACTCTTTATCTAACTTCCGCAACAGTCCTGGTTGTCCAAGTGGTGTAATCCCTGAAACTCTTGACATTGCTTTAATAACATTGGTTAATAAATCAACATAGACAACAGCTTCTTCTTCACATCTTTTCTGAGCATATGTAGCCAAGTGGTCGTCGACGAGGCTATACATGATGCAAACATTCTTATTTTTCGCCTCTTCTAATACATTTTCTAAAAGTGATTCTGTATTAATATTTGAGAAACGCTTAAATTGCCATTCATCTTGCATTGGAAATTGTTGTATACAGGCATTAGCGATAGCACGTGCTGTCTCTCCTAACGAATCTGATACAATATATATTTCTAATTGATCGTCCATAATACCTCCACCAATCTACTTCTCTTTTAATTCAAGGAAAAGTTTGGTAATTATCGTTTTTGACAGTTTTCCTATCACCTTTAATTTACCATGTTCAGCTTGTTCTACGACAGGAAGACTATCCACTTCTCGGGCCACCAATTTTTCAGCCGCTGAAAGGACAAATTCATCGCCACTAACAGTTGAAACATTAGGTACACGAGTCATTATCATTCCAATAGGCAGTTTTGTTAAATCGCCACTACCAATTGTCGCTTTCAATAAATCTTTCCTAGAAACTAGTCCACAGAGATAATCTGATTCATCCAAGATAAAAACGCCACCTGAATCTTCCATAAAGATTTGAACGATAACATCATAAACCGAGTCATTCTGATGTGCCATTTGAGGTATTCCCATAATATCTGACACTTTCATATTTTTATATAACTGGTATTCTTGATGAGATTCTGACTTGCCAACATAAAAATAACCAACTTTGGGTTTCGCATCTAAAACTCCTAGCATGGTTAAAACAACTAAGTCTGATCGCAAGGTTGCTCTTGTAACTTGTAAGAGATCTGCAATTTTTTCACCAGTTATTGGCTCTTTTTCTTTAACAATCGATATAATCGACTTTTGTCTTGTGGTGAATTGAATAATAAATACCTCACTTTTGCTTAAATATGATATACTATATATATCTTTACGTGATATATTATATGTCTATTTTTTCAAAAAAACAAGTCAAAAAAATATTTTTGTCTATTTTTTTAAAAATATGACTATAATTAAAAGAAGATTTCTTAGATAAAGGCTATATAGGCAAATCTGCTGGTCGTGGTTTTTACACTTACTAACCTTTTACGCCTAGTGACATAAACTCTCTTCTTTCTTCCTAAACACAATTCCCAATCTATTAAAGGCCTTAGGAGTTTTCCTAAGGCCTTTTAATAGCTAATCTAATTTTCCTGTCCAGGCGCTTGTTCCGCCTTCAACATTTGTCACATCTTCAAATCCTTGATTGCTCAGATAAGCACATGCTTGGGCTGAACGACCACCAGAATGGCAAATAATATGGTAGCTTTTGTTTTTATCCAAGGTCTGATAGCTTTCTTCAAAGTCGCTTAAGGGCATATTGACTGCACTTGGTACATGTCCTGCTTCGTATTCAAAGCTTTCACGAACATCAATTAGATTTAGCTTGTCTTGTTTAAGTAATTCTTGTAACTGTGTGATTGATTCCGATTTAAACATGGGTAATCCTTTCTGGGTAAACACTTTGATAAAGAGAGTAGGCACCATCTAAATTTTGAACGGTAAAACCTTCCTGCTTAAGAATGCGTTCCGCCAAATAAGAGCGCAAACCACTATGACAACTAACAATATACGCTTGCTCTTTATCAAGTTCATTTAATCGATTACGTAAGTCATCAAGAGGGATATTGATCCCTTCAGCAAAATGACCTGCTGCAAACTCTGAAACAGTACGCACATCCAATAGCTTTTTACCTTTTGACAATTCTTCTTCTAACTGATACCATTGTACCGTTTCACTAGTTCCCTCTAACAGATTGGTTGCGACATAGCCCGCCATATTTACAGGGTCTTTAGCAACACCAAATGGTGGCGCATAAGTAAATTCTAACTCTGGCAATTCCTCTACAGTCAATCCAACTTTTATAGCGGTAGCTAGGATATCAATGCGTTTATCAACACCTTTTTGTCCAACTGCTTGAGCGCCATAGATAAGGCCACTGTTTTTACTAAATACCAATTTAAGAGTAATGTCAGTTGCACCTGGGAAGTATGAAGCATGATCTTTGCCACTCGTATGAAGTACAGCGACATCGTTAAAGCTTTGTTTAGCTTGACGTTCACTAAGTCCCGTTGAGGCTGCCAAAAGGTCAAAAACACGGACAATAGCTGTGCCAATACTTCCTTTATTTTTGCGGCTGATTCCTGCTATGACATCTGCAACTTGACGGCCTTGACGATTTGCTGGGCTAGCCAGAGAAATCAAAGCATCTTGACCTGTAATTTCTTGTTTAACAATGATGGCATCGCCAACTGCATAAATATCATCATTGCTTGTTTGATAATTGTCATTGACCAAAATACCATCTTTAAACCCTAATGTTAACCCAGCTTCTTTTGCCAAATCTGATGCAGGCATGACACCAACCGACATAATTGTCAGGTCTGACATTAATTTGCTACCATCTTCTAAAATAATCACGCGTCCTTTTTCTTCAAAGGATTGTGCAGACTGTCCAGTAATGACTTTGATCTTATTTTTTACCAACTCTGCTTGAACAAAGCTAGCCATTTCTTCATCTAAAGGCGGCAAAACATGAAGCGCCTTTTCAACGATTGTAACGTCATAGCCTTTCTTTGATAGACTTTCAGCCATTTCAAGACCAATAAATCCTGCTCCAATGACCGTTGCTTGTCCCACTTTTTGATGATCAATCTGAGCCATAATCTTATCTAGATCTGGTATATTTCTTAAACTAAATACATTTTCAGACTCATCTAAGCCAGGTATCTGAGGAAAAAATGGTTTCGCGCCAGGTGACAAGATAAGCTTATCATAAGACTCTGTATACGTTACTCCAGCATGCTGAGCAGTAACCATTTTTTCCTTTGGATGGATCGCCATTACCTCAGTTTCTGGACGAACATCTAATTCAAACCTTGCTTTAAGTCGTTCCGGAGTCTGTACCAATAAGCTATTGCGATCAGCAATTTCTCCTGAAACATGGTAGGGCAAGCCACAATTAGCAAACGAAACATATGGACCCCGATCAAATACAATAATTTCTGCATCTTCCATTAAACGTCTGAGTCGTGTCGCTGCAGACATCCCACCTGCTACACCACCTACAATAATAATCTTCATTTTCTACCTCTTTATTATTTCGAATTTAGTTTAGGTCCTGTCCATGCAGACATGCCACCTTTAATATTAACTGTAGAGTATCCCAATTGATTCAATGTCTTACAAGCTCGTTTGCTCCGCATTCCTGACTGACAAATGACATAAATCAGTTTATCTTTTGTTCCCTTATAGGTTGTAATATCCGATAAAGGAAAATTTCTTGCTTCTCTAATATGAGCCGACTGAAACTCCTGTCGTGTTCTGACATCCAGTAACGTTACGTTATCAGTTTGTAATAGTTTTTGCAGTTCTTGTGTGGTCAAAGATGCTTGTTGTTTAAAAAATTTAGTAAAGATCATTTTCTCTCCTCAAATACCCCGTATGGTATTTTTAGAATAGCATGTCACTCTTCTAAAGTCAACTAAAAAAACAGGGTATAAATTGACAAAGCAGATTTAGGAAAGTATAATTAATCCTCGGAAGTGAGGTTTTTATGAAAACAAGAAAAAAGGATATTATTAATCGACTTAAACGAACAGAGGGGCAAATCCGAGGAATACAACGGATGATTGAAGAAGACCAATCTTGCTTTGATATTATCACTCAACTAACAGCAATTCGTTCAAGCATTAATAGTACAATGGGCGTCATTATTGGTGAAAAAATTACTGAAGTAATTGAAAATCCATCCGAAGATCCTAAACTTCAAGAAGAACGTATTAACCAAGCAATCAATTTAATTATTAAAAAGTAGACGAAAAAGACG
Source organism: Streptococcus hongkongensis (assembly GCF_053206145.1). Taxonomy (NCBI): domain Bacteria; kingdom Bacillati; phylum Bacillota; class Bacilli; order Lactobacillales; family Streptococcaceae; genus Streptococcus; species Streptococcus hongkongensis. Next base: position 120,952 of record NZ_JBRUGD010000005.1, on the reverse strand, counting down.
TGGTTTCCCCACGTCTTTTTAAATCAGTTTAGCACCAAGAACAGACTCAAAATGATTGAGTGCCCATTGATGATTTTCTTCTGAAATACTAGCAACCGCATCTTATACAATTTCAATAGGATAAGCTAAATTGTAAGCATCAATCGCTGTATGTAAAACACAAATCTCTGTTAACACTCCAGATTAGTTACTCTATGTTTTCAAACGAACATCTAGGTTAGTTCCAGAGAATGCCGAATAATATCGCTTATCTAACCAAAAAAACAGCATCATCAGCCTTTATAGCCTCATAATAGTCAGCTAGGGCAAAATACATGTCGTCCATTTGTACCCAGAATATTATGAGGTGGAAATAATTTTGATTCTGGATGAAAACCATCCTCAAAATCATGACTATCTACAGTAAAGAAGATATAATCTCCTCGTTCGAAACCAGCCTTAGTCACTTCAAAGATTGCTTCTGATATGGCTTAAGCTGGCTTACTATCTGTTAATCTTCCATTATCGACAACAGAATCTTGAGTATAATTAATGATATTAAGTACTCTAGTCACATATTAATATTCCTTGAGTTTTTCGAAGATTCCTTCGTTAATGACTTTCAGGTAGGTTCCCTTCATACCAAGCGAACGACTCTCAATAATACCAGCACTTTCAAGTTTACGTAAAGCATTAACAATTACTGAACGTGTAATTCCAATACGATCAGCAATAACAGAGGCTGTTAAGCGACCTTCATTTCCATCTAATTCACCTAGAATTGCTGCAACAGCCTTCATTTCAGAATAAGATAAGGTATTAATTGCCATGTTAACAGCTGTTTGTTTACGGATTGTTTCTTCAAGATTTTCAGTTTGTAAGTTCAACAATTGAATACCCACTACCGTACTTGAAATTTCAACTAAAATCAAATCATCATCATGGAATTGCTCATCATTTCGCCAGATAATTAATGAACCAAGTCTCATTCCTCCGCCGTAGATTGGCGCAATTGTTGTTAAACCATCTGGATAAACATCTTTTGACTCTACAGGGAAAATGGTTAATTCATTTTCAACTGTTAAGTTTGCCTCAGTATCATAGACACGACTTGCAGCTTTTACATAAGAATCTGGAAACTGCTTAGCTTCAAAAAACTCTTCAACGCGGTCATTATTTGTTTTATATTTCATGGCATAACCTAATAACGTTCCGCCACCATTAATAATACATGCATTACAATCAATAATATCTGCTAAACGAGATGCCATTGTATTGTAAGGTAATTCAGTTTCTAAACTATCAACAGACCGTTGTAGAATGGATGTAATCTTACGTGTTTTTTCTAATAAATTTGGCATTTTTCACCTTTTTCCTTTGATTTTATTGCGTCTCAATTATATCAAAGGAAAATCGATTTCGCAAGGAATTATCAGAAAATTGTTTATTATTTCTACAATTCCTATTTTAATCTTTTTTTCACTTCATTTAAAAAAAGAAACTCGGAAAAATATGCCAAGTTTCTAAACTTTTTTTAGTTATTATCGTTTATATTGACTAAGAACACGAGTGATTTTTTCTTGAACATCTGCTAATTCTTCTACAGTTGGAAGATAAACAATGCGGAAATGATCTGGTTCATTCCAGTTAAAGCCCTTGCCATGAACGAGCATTACTTTTTCTTGCTTTAATAAGTCTAAGACAAACATCTCGTCATCGTCAATAGCATACATGGTTCGATCAATCTTTGGAAAAATGTAAAGCCCAGCTTGTGGTTTAACAGCTGACAAACCCGGAATATCATTAATTGCCTTGTAAATAAAATTACGTTGTTCATAAATCCGTCCACCTGGCAATAACAATTCATCAACAGATTGGTGACCACCTAGAGATGTTTGTACAACTTGTTGCGCTAAGACATTAGAGCATAAGCGCATATTAGCTAACATATTTAAACCTTCAATATAACCATGAACATTACGTTTTGGACCAGATAAAACCATCCACCCAACACGGAAACCCGCAATCCGATGTGATTTAGACAAGCCATTCATTGACACGCAAAAAACATCAGGGGCCAAACTAGCAATAGCCTTATGCTGAGCACCATCCATAACCAAACGATCATAGATTTCATCAGCAAAAATAATCAAATCATTTTCTCTAGCAACTTGAATAATATCTAATAAAATATCATCCGGGTAGAGTGCTCCAGTCGGATTATTAGGATTAATCACAACAATTGCTTTTGTTCTGTCTGTCACTTTTGACTTGATATCTTCAATATCTGGATACCAATTTGACTGTTCATCACAAAGGTAGTGAATAGCTTTTCCACCTGATAAGCTAACACAAGCTGTCCATAATGGATAATCTGGCATAGGAACAAGTACTTCATCTCCATCATTAAGTAAGGCCTGCAATGACATTGAAATAAGCTCAGACACCCCATTTCCTAAATAGATATCATCAATATCTACTGGTGGGAATTTTTTGAGTTGACAATATTGCATAATAGCTTTACGAGCAGAAAAAATACCCTTACTATCAGAATACCCTTCACTCGAACGTGCATTAACAATTAAATCACGAATAACTTCATCTGGTGCTTCAAATCCAAAAGCAGCTGGATTACCTGTATTTAATCGTAATATTTTCTCCCCATTTGCCATCATGCGTTCTGCTTCTTCTAAAACAGGTCCACGGATATCATAAGCAACATGGTCTAATTTTGACGATTTTTCAAATATCTTCATAGCAAACTCCTTTTGCTCTATATTATAAACAAATATTTTAAAAATAGAAAGAATTTTTCGATAATTAAGATTTGAAACGATATTCAAGATTTATTTCAGTAAAAAACATAAAACGCTTTCAATAACTTATAAATTGGTGTATAATACAAGTATAAAGTATACTTTATTAGTTTTACATAGGAGGACAAGGTTATGTCACAAAAGTATGAACACATTTTAGTTGCAGTTGATGGTTCTTTCGAATCAGAATTGGCTTTTAACAAAGGTGTAAACGTTGCACTTCGTAATAATGGTGAATTAATTCTCGCTCATGTTATTGATACACGTGCCCTACAAAGCGTTGCCACATTTGACACTTATATTTATGATAAATTAGAACAAGAAGCCAAAGATGTCTTGTCCGAATTAGAGCAACAAGCACGTGCCCAAGGGTTAACAAAAATACGTCAAGTCATTGAATTTGGAAACCCTAAAAACTTACTAGCTCATGAAATCCCTGACCGTGAAAACGTTGATTTGATCATGGTTGGAGCAACGGGTCTTAACACCTTTGAACGTCTGCTTATCGGATCTTCATCTGAGTATATCATGCGTCATGCCAAAGTCGACCTATTAGTTGTACGTGATAGCGGAAAAACACTATAATCAAAACCTTATTAAAAAGCACTCCGATCGCTAGCATATGGAGTGCTTTTTTTATTTTTCCAATTTTTGTAATGATTTTTGTAATTGCTTATCTAATTCTTTCTTGATAGACTTTTCTGGCGCATAATGCTCTTCCCAATCTGATGGTTTTAAGATTTTATGCGTAACCGGATCAAAATGAGCCTTCCCATCAGGGAACATTTTCCCCATATTTGACTCATGGACTGTTTCAAAAATCGGCTGAGGATCAACTCCCATCAAAACAAAGGAACCATATGTAAAGTAAAGCAAGTCTGTAAGAGCATCAACTTGACCAACCATTGGTGTCTCAGGGTGTTCTTTTGATTGAACTTTAATAGCTGCGCGATCTATTGCAGAGTGTAAATCCATCAAGGACTGGGTGAAATGACTTTTCTCACCTTGGCTAGTCGCATATAAGAATTCAACAAGTTCTTCAACCTTAAAGTCAGCACGGTGACTGGCTTCTTTCAATGAATAACCTCGTGGGGTTTCCACGGTATCTCCATCCATAACTCGGTGAAAATCCTTAACCTTGTTGAAGTTTTCATCGCGACTCTTAAAGCTCTTTTCAATATCCAAGTGAATCAGACCATAATGAGCTAGAGCTTTTGAGATTCCCCCATTATTATTGGAAGCTGTAACAAAGTGAGCCCCTTCTTTAACCAATTCATCGGCATTGCCCATGGCAACTCCGACTCCCACACCATTCAACATCTCCAAATCATTATCAGAATCGCCAAAGGCCATTACCTCTGATAAGTCAAAACCAAACATCTCACCTAAACGTTCAATTCCCTTGATTTTCGATTGTTCCATCGAGATGAAATCAATGGAATAGGGACTACTTCTAGTAATCTTAACATGAGGAAATTTTTCAATAATTTCTTTTGTTTCCTCAACTGAGGCTACCATAACCACTTGATAAATGGGCTCGCGCATAATTGTAACGAGATTTGTGAAACTCTGTGGCTTAATGCGACGAATCAAGTTTTTAAAGCTGCTTTCAACTGTCGTTACCATACTTTTAGGGACAATACTTGAAACAACTTGTCCAAACTGACTAGTCCCCATATCAATAATACGTGAACCAGCTAAGCCTGCTACCGTTCCCAACGATACTTCTTTTTTCTTTTCACTAGCATAACGAATGATTTTATAAATCAGTGATTTTGGTAATTGATTTTGATAGAGAATCTTATCACGTGTTAAAATAATTTGGCCATTATAAGTTACTGCAAAATCTAAACCAAAATTTTCAAGAAAAGGCTGCACAAAACCAGGCCCGCGACTCGTCGCTAGACCAACCATAATACCTTGATTTTTAAGACTTCTGATTGCTTTTTGAGTTGTTTTTTGAACGTTTTTTCGGTCATTTAATAATGTCCCATCAATATCAAAAAAAACGGCTTTAATTGTCAAAACTTATTTTACTCACTTCTCTTTATGTTAGAATAGATTATACCACAAATCGAAGGAAGTAGGATAAATAATGAAACAAATTTTGGTCTTACATACTGGCGGTACGATATCTATGCAGTCAGATGCATTTGGTAAAGTCGCTCCAAATCACATTAATCCAATGACGCAAATTGGTCTTGAACTCGAAAATATCCAATTAAGTGTCGTTGATTTCTTAAATTTACCAAGTCCTCATATCAGACCAGTTCATATGCTTGATCTCTACCACAAAATTAAAGAAGACGGACCAAAATATGATGGCATTGTCATTACACATGGAACGGACACCTTAGAAGAAACCGCCTATTTTTTAGATACTATGCAAGTTCCTAAAATTCCAATTGTTATTACTGGAGCAATGCGCAGTTCAAATGAAATTGGCAGTGATGGTATTTATAATTACTTGACCGCCTTACGTGTTGCTAGCAATGACAAAGCAAAAGACAAGGGGGTTTTAGTGGTCATGAATGATGAAATTCATGCAGCTAAATATGTGACTAAAACACATACTACTAACATTTCAACCTTTCAAACACCAACACATGGTCCACTGGGCGTTATTTTAAAAGATGATATTCTCTTCTTCAAAACAGCCGAGCCTCGCGTCCGCTTTGACCTCAAGCAAATCTCGGGAACTGTTCCAATTGTCAAAGCTTACGCCGGAATGGGTGACCAAAGTATCCTCAGCTTGCTCACACCTGACACTATTCAAGGCTTAGTAATCGAAGCCTTAGGAGCTGGAAACATCCCTCCACTAGCTGTCCCAGAAGTACAAAAACTAATTGACCTTGGCATTCCAGTCGTCCTTGTCTCTCGCTGCTTTAATGGAATAGCAGAGCCAGTCTATAATTACCAAGGTGGTGGCGCAAGCTTACAGAAAGCAGGTATTATGTTCGTCAAAGAGCTAAACGCTCCAAAAGCACGTCTCAAACTATTAATAGCCCTAAATGCCGGTTTAGAGGGGCAAGAACTGAAAGAATACATTGAAGGCTAAGCTTTGTAAAATGAAACACAAAAAAGAATGCTCTTTGAGCATTCTCAGGTAACAGACAAATAGGTCACGGAACTTATTTGTCTTTTTTTGCTTCTTATTTCTTATGTAATGAAGTAGATGAGGGCTTATGGTACCCTTCAAATCCTAATCCTTGTCGCCCATTACAAGTGCTAATGCGTCAAACTGATTTAGACTTTTTGACGAAAAAATTTTGTCAGGTAAATTAAGATTGTGCCTATAAGACCTACACTGAAAAGTGCTATAAGGGTGACGCGATGTCCAGTCGTTGTCAAGGGACGTTTTTTAGCTTTTGACTTGGCCCCTGACCTTGTGTTAGCATCTGACAACAGCATCGTTGAAGCTGCATTAATATCTGCTCCTAGCATTGCAGGATTTGAATTAAGCACAGGCTCACTAGTCTCTACCATGTTAGGTTTAGCAGCAGTCACGTTTTCCACCGGGCTTGTGTTAGGAACAACTAAGGATGGTGTTGAAACTGTATTTATGCCTTCACCATTAGTTGATACATTGACATAGACGACACTATACATTGATAAATGGCTAACATCAAAGGATACTGAATTCTCATTTTGGTGGAAAACAAGGGATTCACTATCCCCAAAAGTGGGATGAATATAGAGAACTTTTTCAACTACTAGACCGTTACGTTTTGGAAGTGTAACAGTTGCTTTTCCTAATAGTTTTGTCACACGACCTTCTTGATCAAGTAGGTCAATGTCATAAGTATCTGCTACTTTTCCGTTCAAGTCTTTCACATTTGCCAAAGATTTGCTATCAAGTTTTTTAATCTGATTACTTGTTGCTTTTTCACTAGCTGACAAGGTAATGGTGATAGTGCTCGCATTATCTACCAGAACCTTTGTTTGTTTAGCTTCTTTTTCTGCTTCCACTTTGGCTTGGCGTTCTTGCTCGGATTGCTTTTCTGCTTCTGCTTGGGCTTGATGCTCTTGCTCGGCTTGCTTTTCTGCTTCTGCTTTAGCCTGGCGCTCTTGCTCGGATTGCTTTTCTGCTTCCACTTTTGCTTGACGTTCTTGCTCGGATTGCTTTTCTGCTTCCACTTTTGCTTGACGTTCTTGCTCGGATTGCTTTTCTGCTTCCACTTTGGCTTGACGTTCTTGCTCGGCTTGCTTTTCTGCTTCCGCTTTTGCTTGACGTTCTTGCTCGGATTGCTTTTCTGCTTCTGCTTGGGCTTGGCGCTCTTGCTCGGCTTGCCTTTCAGCTTCCACTTTGGCTTGGCGCTCTTGCTCGACTTGCCTTTCAGCTTCTGCTTTAGCCTGGCGCTCTTGCTCGGCTTGCTTTTCTGCTTCCACTTTGGCTTGACGTTCTTGCTCGGATTGCTTTTCTGCTTCTGCTTCCACTTTGGCTTGACGTTCTTGCTCAGCTTGCTTTTCTGCTTCTGCTTGGGCTTGACGTTCTTGCTCGGATTGCTTTTCTGCTTCTGCTTTAGCCTGGCGCTCTTGCTCGGATTGCTTTTCTGCTTCTGCTTTAGCCTGGCGCTCTTGCTCGGATTGCTTTTCTGCTTCCACTTTTGCTTGACGTTCTTGCTCAGCTTGCTTTTCTGCTTCTGCTTGGGCTTGACGTTCTTGCTCGGATTGCTTTTCTGCTTCCGCTTTTGCTTGACGTTCTTGCTCGGCTTGCTTTTCTGCTTCTGCTTTAGCCTGGCGCTCTTGCTCGGCTTGCTTTTCTGCTTCTAACACTTTTGGATCAGGTTCTTCAAAAATAACATCCTCTACCTTAATACCAAATGGATCCAGGTTCCCTTTACCAAATTCCTTTTTATTTAGCAGCATCTCATTGAAGTCATATTTGTCCATTGCCTGAGTTTTTATAGTCTTTTTGTCAACTAAAGCTTTAATAGCTTCATTTGCTTGTAACTTCAATTGCCCACTAGTCTGAAGTTGACTATATTTGTTATTTCCAATCGTTGAGTTGCCATTTAATTGGTATTCCGCTTTAGCAATCGTGTTCTCATTGACTTTTCGATTTGTCCCAAAAGCTTCTTTTTCAACTAAAAAATACTGATACCGGACTCTTCCGCCAAGGCTGTCCCATGTGGTATCAAGGTTGTACCAGATACCATCAATTTGCACCAGGTTCCATCTATGACCATAATTATTAATCGTTCCTCTTTGAACAGCATTTGGAATACCTAATTCATCTAAGAGCAATTTGGTTCCTTCAGTATAGCCTACACAGATTGCTCTTCCTTCAATCAGTGAATTATATGCCGGATTTGTCCAATTTCGTTCACTATAAGATACGGATAAACAAATATAATCATGTACCATCTTGACTTGTTCATAGATATCTGACGTTTGAGATTTAATGTAATCTGCAATTTCCTTTGTAACAGCTGAAACCTTTCGAGCCTTTAAGCGAGTCTCTAATTCTGCATTATCAAGAATATAGACACGTGCAAGGAAAGTCTGATCTTTGTACTTAGCATAAACTTCGTACTCTCCTGGCAAGTTGGCAGTGATTTTCCCATTTTTTATATCTAATTGGGCAAAGTGTTCATTAGTTTCTTTGTAACTAGGACTCTTCTCAATAGAGAATTTTTTTGAGATGAGGGTCGGATATCCATAGGGTTGGTAACCAATCCACTGAATTTGACTATCATCAATTTTCCGGTTCCCTTCACCCAAATCCAAGTCAAACACATCACCGACCTTTAATTCAACGGTACTACGATTAAAATGAACGTGTTGGTTTGAACCCATAGATTCATCAACTAATCTCTGCTTATTATCACTTCTATATTTTTCAAACGAGCTAAAATCACTTGTTATTTGGTCACTACTAACAGTATCTACTGTCGAAATCGCAAAGCATTGAATTGTTGCACATCCCAAAACAAGCATTAACTTTTTCTTAATCTTTGTTACTTTCATATACCTCCATCTCCTCTGTAGCTGACTATTAATGTCTTTTTCTGGTAGCTATTCACACAACACCTCATTAAAATTAGAAGCTTCTATTTCGAACTATTGCCTTAATCTGCGAAAAATCCTTAATTTTTTAATATTTACGAAGCGACATGCTTACGATTCCCTAAAAAAATACCTCCAAATAACACTATTAGCCAACGAAACATAAGGCATATGTCCTTAACAGTCCAAAAAAGACCCCAAAACTGCTTTTTAATCTATTTCCAAGCAACATATGTAATTAAGAAGGCAGTTTTTTTCAAACTTTTCTCATGCTTTTGATATTTTTTTATTCTTATCAATAGTTGAGTTAATTAAACTAATTTTATATTATAATCACATTTTTTTCAAGCCATGTTTTAATTTAAGTTGAAAAATAAGATTAAAACATGGCTTGAAAACAGTGCCAAATCAGCTTTTCTTGACACACTACTCAGACAAAGAAATAAAACTGTTTGTGGCCACTGCCTTATATACATAAATTTATAAAAAAATAGAGTCTGAGAACAGTTGTTCCAGACTCGTGTCTTGCTGCTGAGAATGCTTATTTCAGGAAACATTCTTTTTGGCTATGGCAAAACGTTACCTGCACTACGGTAGATGTCGTACCATTCTTGACGTGTTAATTCGACTTGGTAAGCTTGTGTAATTCTCTTCAACCGTTCTGGATTCATTGAACCAGCAATAGCTTGCATCTTAGCTGGGTGACGCAGAATCCATGCCATAATAATTGCCTCATCAGAAACATTGTAATGATCTGCCAAATTAGCAATGGTTTGATTTAAGTCTTCATAATCTGGGTTACCAGTAAATAGCCCTTTGTCCAAATCAATTTGGAAAGGCGACCATGCCTGAATAGTTATTTTATTAAGACGACAATAATCAACAACACCGTTGTCATGATCAATTGAAGCTTGGTTTCGCATGTTGACATTGAAACCAGCATCAAACATCGGTGTATGCGCAGGTGACAATTGCATTTGATTAACTGCTAATGGTTTATCAAGGTAGGACTGAAGCAATGCCATTTGATGGGGATTTTGATTGCTGACACCAAAATGCTTCACCTTCCCAGCTTTTTCGAGTTGATGGAAAGCTTCTGCAACCTCCTCAGGTTCAACCAGTACATCTGGACGGTGTAAAACTAAAAAGTCCAAATAGTCGGTGTCAAGACGGTCTAGAATACCATCGACTGACTCTAAGATATAATCTTTTGAAAAATCAAAGAATCCTTTACGAATCCCACATTTTGATTGCAAAAGATAGTGGTCTCGAGATAAGCCGAGATTTTTAGCCGCATCTCTAAAACGAATTTCAGATTCTCCACCTCCATAGATGTCAGCATGATCGATAAAAGTAATCCCTTCATCAAGTGCCGTTGCAATAACTTTCTCTGCCTCAGCAACTTCTAAAGATGCCATTCGCATACAGCCTAATGCAATACGTGACCCTTCAATGCCTGTCTGCCCAATTAATTGATTGCTCATAATACTCTCCTTTGATTTAGCTTATCAGTTCAGTATACCATTTTTTGTAATCGATTTCTGACTTTGAATGTGCTCATGTCAGTTAATCAAAATTACCTTTTTCACTCAAGTGTGATAGAATCACTTGCCAGCGATCATCTTCTTGCCAAGCTACTTGCGAAACAATTTCACTAGCAATGCGTCTAGCTTCTTCTAAAATATTGTAGTCTTCAACAATATCTGCTGTTTTAAATTCTGGAATACCAGACTGGCGTGTTCCAAAAATTTCCCCAGAACCACGCATCTTCAAATCAGCTTCAGCTAGAACAAAGCCATCAGTGGTTTCTGTCATGATTTTCATCCGTTCTTTCCCAGAATTCGTCTTTGGATTAGCTACTAAAATAGCATAAGATTGCTTATGTCCACGACCAACCCGACCACGAAGCTGATGCAATTGACTAAGTCCAAAGCGATCCGCATCCATAATCAACATAATGGTCGCGTTAGGGACATTAACCCCGACTTCAATAACAGTAGTTGATACCAACAAATCAGTCTTCTTATTTTTGAAGGCTTGCATGATGGCATCTTTGTCGTCATTTTTCATTTTGCCGTGCATCAAAGCAATTCTGGCAGACTCTTTAAAGTAATCTTTCAACTCTTCTTCTAAAGCAACAGCGTTTTTCAAATCAAGTGCCTCAGACTCTTCGATCAAGGGAGAAATGACATAAACTTGGGCGCCTTGGGCAATTTCCTCCTTAATCCAAGGCAAAACCTTATCTAGCTCTTGGTGTTTGACCCAACGGGTCACAATGGGCTTACGCCCTGCAGGCAGTTCATCAATGATTGACACGTCCATCTCGCCGTAGGCGGTAATGGCCAGTGTACGAGGAATGGGCGTAGCCGTCATCATTAAGACGTCAGGATTGTCACCTTTTTCTCTAAAAATCCGTCGTTGCTTAACCCCAAAGCGGTGCTGTTCATCTGTAATAACAAGCCCCAAATGATGGTACTGGACGGTATCTTGAATTAAGGCATGAGTCCCAACAATCATATCTACAGAGCCATCAGCAATTGCTGCTAAGGCAGTTCGTCTCTCAGCTGCCTTCATTCCCGATTTTAAGAGAGCTATGGACAGGTCAGGAAATAGTTGACTGAGACTGTCATAATGCTGCTCAGCGAGAATTTCAGTTGGAACCATCAGTGCTGACTGAAAGCCAGCAGTACAGGCGGCATACATGGCTAGACTAGCAATAACTGTTTTCCCTGAACCAACATCCCCTTGTAAAAGGCGGTTCATATGTTGGCCTGATTTCATATCGGCTAAGATTTCGGTCAGGCTCTTGCTTTGTGCATCAGTCAAAGGGAAGGGAAGACTGCTAATGACAGTATTGACAGATTCTTGTGAAAAGTTGATAGCTAAACCAGAACTTTCTGACTTATTAGCCACTTTTAGCAATTGCAAGTGCATTTGAAAATAAAAGAGTTCTTCAAATTTTATACGGCGTAAAGCTAATTTATACTCTGTCAGATCCTTCGGAAAATGCATAGCTCTAATAGCCGCTTGTCTTGGCATCAGCTTATATTTTTTGAGTAAGATGTCTGGGATATTTTCAGTAATTTCTTGTAAAACATTTGTCTCAAAGGCCGATTTAATAGCTTTAATCAAAGCTGTTTGATTGACACCTTGGACAGTATGATAAACTGGTTGTAAATCATCTTCTAAGGACATCAAAAATTTCATGCCAGTGAGGGCAGTTTTTTTCTGGTCCCATTTACCAAAAATAGCAACTTCTTTATCTAATCCAACCTTATCAGCCAAATAAGGCTGATTAAAGAAATTGACTGCAATGACCAACTCATCTTGCTTGATTTTGAAGGAAAGTCGGTTGCGTTTAAAGCCATAATATTGAACATTAGCCGGTGTCACCACTTGTCCTGTTAAAACAGCTTTTTCACCATCTTGTAAATCAAAGACTGACTTACTCTTGAAATCCTCATAGCGAAAAGGATAATAGAGCAATAAATCCTCAATAGTATAAATATCTAATTGGTGAAACTTTTCTGCAGACTTGGGGCCAAGCCCTTTCAATTCTGAAATTGGTGATTGTCTATTCATATTTCGATAATACCCCTCATCATAAGTAAAACTCTTGTACCTATTATACAAGAGTTTTTTAGCTTTAGCACGGTAAAGTGTCTAGTTCATCCATTATCAACAAAAAAATTAGCTTGGCATCTTATAAATGCGATCACATGTATCAGACAACAATTCTTCATCATGTGAAATAAGCACAATCAGTTTACCTTTTGCTTTTAATTGTTTGAGTAAACGCGAAACTGCTATCATGTGTTCCAAATCGAGACCACTCGTCGGTTCATCAAAAATTAAGATATCCTTATCAGAGAGTAGGCAGGAAGCTATCATTAGACGCTGTTGCTCTCCCCCTGATAAACTCATTGGATGTTTATCTAATAGATGATTCAACCCCAATTCCTGACAGACTGACTGTATAGCTAAGGCTTCACTTTCTTTCATAGTTCGACCAAGGGTAAGCTCTTTATAAACTGTATCAGCAAACAACTGCAAACGGACATCCTGCATAACAATGGCCGATTTAGCCAGACGGTCATTAACTAGTAACGGCTGCTTATCCAGAGTAAATGTCGCCTTTTTATCTTCATATAATCCTGCTAAATAAGTAGCAAATCGAGATTTCCCAATACCATTTGGTCCCACTATACCTGTGATTACTCCTCGTTCAAAAGTTAAGTAATCAATGAACGCTAATTTTTTTTTCCCAGCTTTTACTTGAAGGTCTCTGATGACCAACTGATTTTGGGCATCAAAAGTTCTAGTCACCATTAGATTTTCCAGCTTTTCTTGGACTGGGATTACGTCAAGACAACGCAAGCCATAAATTTCTCTTAGGTCACTTGTCATTTGGAGCATTTCTAAATTAGTAAACGTTTCAACCAAGGCCCCATCTCTAAAATATAAATAACGATCAGCTAAATCTTTCAAATAGCTTAAACGGTGTTCAGCAACAATAACTGTTTTACCTGCCTTTTTCAAGGCATGAAGATAGCTAGTTACACTAGCAATTCCTTGACTATCCAAATTGGCCGTTGGTTCATCAAATAAAATAATATCTGGCCCTTGCATAATAGCACTAGCAATTGCAACTCTTTGTTTTTGACCACCTGATAAACTAAACATATCCCGCTCTAACAAGTCAGAAAATGTAAAATCATGAGCCACTTGTGCTAATTTTTTTTGAATTTTTTCAGGCTCTAACCCTTGGTTTTCACATGGGAAGACCAACTCATGTTTTACCTCTTTATAAAAAAATTGACTTGACGGGTTCTGAAAGACAGATGCAACACGACGCGATAAGTCTTCAACACTAACCTGTCCGATTATCTGCTCACCAATTGTTAATTGACCTTCTAAATGACCAGGAAAATAATCAGGGACCAAACCATTTAGTAATTTTAAAAAAGTCGATTTTCCGGAGCCAGATTTTCCACATAAGACAATCAACTCGCCGTTTTTAATGTCAAGATTTTCTACCTGACAAGAAAAAGCTTTTCTTGCCGCATAAGTAAACGTCAAATCTTTAGCTTTTATTATACTATCACCATGTAAATCATACTTATCAGAGCCCAAATTTGAATCCCCCAATCTAAAATAGTTAAACGTGATTGAAAGCATTCAGTAGCTCTCATTTTTATAGCCAAACCTTTTGTTAGAGTCGCTAGTGTTAGGTCTTGACTACTTCGTAATAACGACATCATTAAAGGCACTAAAAAATATTCAAAGTAACGTTTAGGATGCCTGAATAAATCAGCTTTCCTCAACAAGATACCTCTTAGCTTTAATGCTGCTTGAATCGTAGTAGCCTCTATCTTAATTTGTGGTAAAAACCGCATCATGACCGCAAAAGTCAACAAGAGGACCTCAGGAAAATGCCACTTTCTAAGTCCATGAACCAGTTCATAAACACTACTAGTACGCAATAAAATAGTTGCCGCTAAACAAGTTGGCAAGAGAAATTTAGCAAGAACTAAAATTAAAGATAAAAGATGAAAGAGATAGTTTGGTAAAACCTCTAACGGAAGCTTATCCAAGGCAAGTAAAAACAAAAAAGCGAGAAAATAATGCTTAGCTAGTAGTTTCTTCCCCAGTAAATATAAGATAAGAATGAAAACCATGACAATCATCATTTCCTGCCACCCCTGTGTCCTGCTCAATAAAGTCACATTGGCCAACAGCAACAAAAGCATTTTTGTTCTGACATCTAATGTCATGACAAAATACCAGATTTGAGGAAGTGCTTTTTCAAAAGACTTAGGCCAAACAACCCACCTAAAAAGGCACCTAATAAAACAGTGAAGACAAACCATGAAACATTGCCTAAAGTTAAGTCCACCATGACACGATTAACATAAGCCATATCTTTGCCACGCGCTAGTAAATTTTGGATATAGGTATCACGTACAAACCACATTAAAAGAATCGGCCCTGTATTAACAAACGAAAAAATAATATAAGAAAGCAAGTTGAAACTCTGTTTTTTATAACAGCCCAAATAGGCAATGGCATCAGCTGCAACACCAAAAATAAGTGCTGGTAATAACGCTGCCAAGAAATGACCTGATAAAAAGTAGAAGAACCCCATGATGGCACCTAGTAAAGTAATAGCTCCAAATTTCTGAATTTTAGTAGCTAAAAGAAAGTAAACAGTTCCCCCTAAAAGTGCTGAAAAAGCAGGTGCATAAATCATATTTCCTGACTTATCAAATAATATCCCAATTAAGGTTCCTAGACCAACACAGATAAAGTAGAGTGCTGAAAAAGCACCTGTCAAAATAATATCTTTTAGTTTCAAACTATTCATTTTTTTGTATCTCCTTTAATTGCCCCTGATCTAATTGAAAAATCTGATCCGCATAGGCAAGAGTTGACCGGCGGTGTGAGATTAAAAAGACTAAACCATGACATTCTTTTTTTATAATTGATAATAATAAGCTTTCGTTAAGAGAATCTAGATGCGAGGTCGGCTCATCAAAGATATAGCATTCTGCTTCTTTTAAGAGTGCGCGCATTAATTCAAGCCGTTGTCGTTCACCTGCTGAGAACATATTTGGATCTGAAATGATCGTATCTAGACCTTGTGGACAAGATAAGAGTCTCTTTTTCAATCCACATCTTTCAGCCAAGTTCCAAATAGCCTCATCGCTAATATCTTCCCGCCCTAACGTCAAGTTATCTCTGATACTTTGATAAAATAATTGTGCATGTTGTGGAAGGTAAGCAATCGTATTTTGTAACTCAGAAGGATTGAGTTCCTGGATAGTTTGATTTTGCAAGTAAATATGTCCTGATTGAAAAGCATACCAGCGCATAATCAACTTCATTAGAGTTGATTTGCCGGAGCCAGACTCTCCTTGAATAGCTATTATACCATTTTTTGAAAAAGTTCCCGATAAATTGTAATAGAGAACTCGTTCCGAATTGGGATAGGTAAAATTTAAATTATCAATAGATACAGTATCAAGCCTCTCCAGTTGCTTGTTGCCAGATAATTCTGGCTCCCTTTCATCTAATATAGAGAACAAGTGATCCCCAGCATGCATGGCTCGTTTAAAACCTAAAGGTAATCTGCCCAGTTCCAAAAAGGGGGCAAATGACGCTGAAAAAGCAACTAGTAATGGAATGCCTTCTTGAAAAGATAGAGCTTGTCTTCTCATCAAATAAAAATCAATAAAGGTAAATAAGGTAAGTCCTAAACCAAGGACAAAGAATGTAACAGTAAATTGCATATATTGCTTTTGGGCAATCTTTCTTTCGGAACCATTAACGCTTTGACTCAATTGATTCAAGGCTAAAAAGCGTTTATTAACCAGTTGAAATTGCAATAAGTCTTTCATTGCCTGTAAACTTTCAATAAAAAAGGAAGCGTAACGCTTACGATTTTTTGTCTGTTCTGCTAATAACAGTTCCAAAGCATCCGCAAAATAATAAGGAATAACAAGAGCCAGTAATGAATAAGTAAACAAGGCAATAATTGCTAAAAGGATATTAAACGAAGCAAAAACAATAAAAATCAACAGAGCTGACAGAAGACCTGTACAAATTGGGGCAATGGTATGAGCAAAGAAAATTTCAAGAGCTTCAATATCCTCCCCAATCATTTTTAACAACTGACCACTGTCTTTCTGATCAAGAGCTTGTGGTGTTAATCGACGTAACTTCTGATAAAGAAGACCTCTACATTTTGCTAAGGTATGAAAGGCAACATAATGACCAAAGTAATGTTCTCCATAGCGGCAAAGGCCCCTCAGCAATGCTAACCCTATAAAAACAGCATAATAATATACGGGAATAAACTGACCATTAACAGAAGCTAAGCCCAAACGAACTAAGGCAACAGGAATAGTGAGTGTCACCACAAAACCCATCACAGCAAAAATAACTGCTAAGGCAATAAAAGGTAGCAATTCTTTCATTAAGCTAAGTAACCGCTTGGCCATCTTATAGCTAGGAATAACTGACTTAAGCATATTGACTTTCCTCCAATCCAGTTTGTGTATCAACTAAGTTACGATATATCTTGTTTTGCTGATAAAGACTGACTGGATCAGCGACCCTAGCTATTTGCTTAGCTTCCAAAAATAAAACTTGGTCGGCAAGAGCCACTTGTTTCATTTTATGGGTAATCATCAAGACAATAGCTTCGCTTGCTAAATGTTTTATTAATTCCATAATCACTTTTTCATTATCTTGATCAACACTAGCCGTTATCTCGTCAAAAATATAAAATGAGCGTTTAGCCAAAATAGCCCTGGTACAGATAACTTGTTGTCGTTGTCCAGGTGATAAATAATCACCATCAGACCCCACCAAGGTATCAAGTCCATCTGGTAATTTATCAATAAAATTTAGACAATCAGTCTTCTTCAGCCAGATCTGCAAGTCTTCCTTGGACATGTCCGTCGCCATTGCTAAATTATCATAAATAGATTGATTCAACAAATAAGACTGATTAGATATATACATTACTTCTGTGTTAATTGCTTTTTGACTAAGGTCTCGAATACTTTGTTTCCCAAAAAAGATATTTCCACTATCAGCTAGGAATCGTTTCAAAAAAAGCTGAGCTAGACTTGTTTTCCCTCGACCAGAAACACCTGCAAGAGCAGTCAATTGCCCCTTTTGTAAATCAATTGTGATGTTTGATAGTAAGGGCTTTTGGTCATAAGAAAATGACAAGTTTCTAACACTAACTTGATCAAAAGCAGGCATCGTTTCAGACTGATAAGCTAAAAGCTCATTATCAGTAGTAATACTATCTAAAAAGCTAAAAATACGATCTGCCATTTTAGTATTCATCATAACCAGATGCATACCATATCCTTGCTCTCTAATGGGAACAAAAAATTCTGTTGCGATTAAGATAAAAAAGAGAAAGGATGCAAGATTCAACTGCCCTAGTGCCATAGCATTCACTGATAATAAGCCTGATATACCAACCCCAAGATACATGACGACATCCATATAACCCACAGCCTGTAATTGAAATGCCAACAAGTTCATTGTGGCCACTCGAAAAGACTCAGCCTTTTTTAAAAAATTGTCTTCATAGGCTTGATCAACCTGATAGGAATATAGTGTATTCAACCCCTTTAAATGATCTAAAAATAAATTACCTACATCCATGTAAGTACCCCAATAATGAGCCATTATTTTTTTAGATCGATTTTGCATCAGAATAATTGAAAGTGGAATCAAGGGAAGAGTTAGTAGAAAAACCAACGCTCCTTTTGGAAAGACAGCTAGAACTAAGGCTAAAACACTACTACAATTAAACAAAGTCCTAAATGACAATGATAGGTAGTGTGAATAATAGGTATCCAAACTATCAATCCCTTGTGATGCTACCATAAAGGTATCTGCCAAACTAACATCTTGCTCAAAATGACCATCTTGTTTAATAAATGCTTCAAAAAAAGCCTTCTTGAGATTGTCTCTAGCAAACTGTGACGCAATACCCTGTAATTTTTTAGCAAAGTAGGCTAAACCAAATCCTAGCCCATTTAATCCAAGAAGTGCTAAGAGCAAATTCCCTAAGTTTATTGGATACCCTTGATAAATCCGATAAGCCATCTGTGCAATCAGATAAAAACTAATAATCCGTGTTAGAAATTGCAACCAAGATAGGAATGCCGCTAGATAAATCAATGGCATTTTAGAAGCGACTTCTTTTTTTAGACGACCTAATAAGGCTTTCTTCTTTTGCCTTGTTAATGATGTATTCTTTTCGATCATAGACCTCATATTCTTTCTATTTTTATTCTTTTATGACATCAATAAAAAACCAACAAGTAACTTTTGACTTGCAAAAAGGAGAGGATGATCATATCCTCTCCAGTTCTCTTATGGTCATCTCAGCACTGAAGGTGACAAAATCTTTTATTTGTATGAAAATGCTTAATTGTAAGCCATTATCTTTATATATTGTCATTTCTAATTACTGTAAAAACGTGGAACCCGGTCACTCAAGACACAAAGCACTTCATAATTGATTGTTCCTCGTTTAGTGGCAACGTCCGTCGCTGAAATGATATGATCTCCATTCTGACCAATCAAGGTTACCGTCGTCCCAATCGGATAAACCTTTGGTAACCTAATCGTCACCTGATCCATCGATACCCGTCCAATAATCTCACAAGTTTTCCCATCAACCAAAAGAGAGAAACCTTGCATATCTCTCGTCCAACCATCTGCATAACCAATTGGAATCGTACCAACGACTACTTCTTCGGTTGCTTGATAGGTAGCCCCATAACCAACAGTTTGTCCAGCTGCAATTGTTTTAACATGAACAAGCTTACTTTCCAAAGATAGCGCTGCAGTCAATGGGTAGGGTAGATCCAAATCTGTTCCGCTTGGGTTTAATCCATAGATAACAATACCTAAACGCACAGCATTAAAAATGGTTTCACTATGCCAAAGACTGGTTGCCGAATTACTAGCATGAACAAGCGCAGGCTTGTAGTCCAATGATTCTACCAGGTCTGTAAAGAATCTTAGTTGTTGATTAAACTTGTCCGCATTAGCTTCATCTGCCGTTGCAAAATGGGTGAAAATCCCGTCAACATGGATATCTTGAGCTAAGAGCGCAGCAATCAAGGCCTTAGCCTCAGAAAGACTACGGACACCAATTCGACCCATGCCAGAATCGACTTTTATATGGACATGGAGATTACTTACATCAATACTACTTGCTTTTAGGGTATTCAACCATTCCAGACTAGAAACGGTAAGGGTTACCTGATTTTCAATAGCTAAAGCTACTTGATCTGCTAAAATAATCCCTAAAATGAGAATTTCTTTGGTGATGCCTGCTTGGCGTAATTCAATGGCTTCATCAAGATTTGAGACACAGTAAGCATCTACTTCTGCATCAATAGCCTTAGCAACTTGAACTGCCCCATGACCATAGGCGTTAGCTTTTACAACTGCATAAGTCTTTTTACCTGTTGGGATATGAGCTTGTACTTGTTTTATATTATCTCTGATGGCATCTAAATTGACGGTTGCCACTGTTGGGCGATGTAAACTTGAAATCATTTGTTTTCCTCCAAAATCACACTTGTTTGAACATAGTTCCCACTGTGAGAAATACTGATAAAACTGTTGCCAGTAAAAGGAGACTGGCTAATGTAGGGCCGCCCTTTTTCATCTGACAAGACTTCAATATGATGAAAAGTTAACTTACCAATTCCAGTTCCCATCGCCTTAGCAAAGGCTTCTTTAGCTGACCATCGACCTGCTAGATAGGTAATCTGGCGTTTCCCAGTTAAACTATTAAAAACAGCCAATTCCTTACTGGTTAAAACTTTTTGAGCAAAACGTTCATTGCGTTGATAAGCTTTTTCAACAGCTGAAATCTCTTGTAAATCAATACCATGTCCAATAATCATTTCTTATCCTAAATCAATGTATTTTGTGATCATAAACCTCGGAAGCTGAGAATTTTCTCAGCTTCCTTTGTCTTATGTGTTAGAAAAAATCTGACTTGTCTTAGTAGGTTTTTCTTCCATGACAATTTTTAAATTTCTTACCTGAACCACATGGGCAAAGCTCATTACGTTTAACACCTGAAAAATCAAGTGCACCATCAGATTCTTGGCCACTTCCTTGCGCAGCAATATTATGTGCTGCTGTCGTTGTTGCATGGTGAGTTGAGCGTTCACGTTCTTGTTCATGAATTTGAGCTTTCATCATAGTACGCGTTACATCAAACTCAATTGCACCAATCATCGCTTGGAACATCATGAAGCCTTCAGCTTGATATTCAACAACAGGGTTATTTTGTGCATAACCACGTAAACCAACTGCATTACGTAATTGATCCAGAGCATCAATATGTTCTGTCCATTTGTTATCAACTATCATTAATAACAAGACTTTTTGGAACTCTAAGATAGCATCTTGATCATGTAATTTAGCAATTTGACTTTCATAGATAGCTAAGGCTTTCTCATAAAGATAGTCTTTGATTTGCTCATCTTTCATGTCACGGATATCTTTGACGGAAATACTTTCTTCAGGAACAATATTTGTTCGTGCAAAAGCAACAATGGCGTCCAAGGCATCCTTTCGATTGCTACGTGAATGAGCTTCTAAGGTACGTTTAATTGTACGTTTAATCATTGCTTTGATTTCTGGACCAAGATCACGATTTGCTGTAATAACATCACGACGGTTAGCATAAATGATTTCACGTTGTTCACGCATAACATCGTCATATTGAAGGACTTGTTTACGTGTATCATAGTTGTTACCTTCAACACGTTTTTGTGCTGATTCAACTTGACGAGCTAACATGCCTGATTTGATTACAGTATCTTCTTCATCCAAGCGCATGCGGTCAAGTACTGATTTAATTCTATCAGAACCAAAACGTCTCATTAAATCATCTTCAAGTGATAAGTAGAACTGAGACTCACCTGGATCACCTTGACGCCCTGAACGTCCGCGCAGCTGATTATCAATGCGGCGACTTTCGTGACGCTCTGTCCCGACAACACATAGACCACCGAGTTCACGAACACCTTCACCAAGTTTAATATCTGTTCCACGTCCAGCCATGTTGGTCGCAATGGTAACAGCGCCACGTTGCCCCGCATTCATGATAATTTGGGCTTCTTTAAAGTGGTTTTTGGCATTAAGAACTTCGTGAGGAACGCCAGCTTCAACTAATTTTTTAGAAATGTAATCACTGGTTTCAACGGCAACCGTACCAACAAGGACTGGTTGGCCTTTAGTATGGCGCTCTTTAACATCAGCAATAACAGCTCTAAACTTAGATTCCAAGGTTGGGTATAAAAGGTCTGTATGGTCAAGACGAGCTACTGGACGGTTTGTCGGAATTGGAATAATCCGCATGTTATAAACTTCGCGGAATTCTTCTTCTTCCGTTTTAGCTGTACCAGTCATCCCCGCCAATTTTTTGTACATCCGGAACATATTTTGGTAGGTAATTGATGCACTCGTTTTAGATTCTTCTTGAATACGTACGCCCTCTTTGGCTTCAATTGCTTGGTGAAGGCCGTCTGAGAAACGACGCCCTTCCATAGTGCGTCCCGTAAATTGATCGACAATTAGAATTTCACCATCTTCACTGACCACATAATCAATATCTAAAAGCATGATGTAGTTTGCACGTAAGGCATTATCGACGAAGTGAGTAAGGGCAACATTTTCAATGTCATATAAATTATTGAGATTGAAATAACTCTCAGCCTTATCAATACCTGAATCACTTAAACCAATTGTTTTCGTTGGAACGTCAATAATATAGTCATCTTTAGATAATGTTTTAACAAACATATCGGCACGCATATATAATTGGTTGGTTTCTGAGCTAACAGCACCTGAAACAATTAATGGCGTTCTAGCTTCATCAATTAAAACTGAATCAACTTCATCGACCAAAGCATAGCTAAGTGGTCTTTGAACCATATCTTCTTGACGGACAACCATATTATCACGGAGATAGTCAAAACCTACTTCTGAGTTGGTTGAGTAAGTAATATCACAAAGGTAAGCTTCCCGTTTTTCAGCTGGTGATTTGGCTGCTAAGTTAATCCCAACAGATAAACCTAACCAACTATAGACTTCACCCATTTCAGTTGCATCACGTGTTGAAAGGTATTCATTAACAGTGATGACATGAACACCTTCACCTGCAAGAGCATTGAGGTAAACAGGCATGGTCGCTGTTAAAGTTTTCCCCTCACCAGTACGCATTTCAGGAACGTCACCATTGTGAAGAACAATCCCCCCCATAATTTGAACACGATATGGGAAAAGACCTAAAACACGCTTAGAAGCTTCACGGACAACTGCAAATGCTTCTGGTAATAAATCTTCTAAACTTTCTCCATTTTGGTAGCGTTGTTTGAATTCAGGTGTCTTAGCTTGTAATTCTGAGTCAGATAGAGCTTCCATTTGATCAGCATAAGCTTCTACTTTTTTTGCTAATTTTTCTAGTTTTCTTATTTCGCCTTTGTCATTTTCAATGACTTTGCGTAGAATATTGGCCATTCTAGTTCCTTTCGAGTCTTCTTATCAGTTCATTCTAACACAATTGAGCACTCAGTTCAAGAAATCCCCCCAAATGAAAAGAGAAAAGAAGCTTATTCCTAGCTCTTTTCTCATCTTTTTTCTATTTCTAAAAAATTTAATACTTATTTCTGATTCGGATGACTAACAATCATCTCAATTTGTCCTTCTAAGGACCACGTTTTAACATCGTTTGGCAAGATAAAATGCATTCCTTTTTCAAGTGCATAAGCCTTATCTCCCACAGCCAATTGCCCTTGACCAGATAAAACAGAAACCAACAAATAAGGCGCAGTTTGCTTCATGCTAACAATCTGATTGATAGACCATTTATAAACAGTAAAAAATGGATTTGACACCAAAGTTGTTGTAACAATATTATCCATTACCATTGTGGCTGGAACACTGTTTTCTGGTTGACCAATTGTTAAGACATCAATTGATTCCTTAATATGTAAATCTCTTAATTTCCCTTCTGCATCCTTACGGTCAAAGTCATAAACACGGTAGGTTGTATCACTTGATTGTTGTGTTTCAAGTATCAAGATACCATTCCCAATAGCATGCATTGTTCCACTTGGCACATAGAAAAAGTCTCCAGCTTGAACAGGGATACGTGTCAACAAATTCTCCCAATCACCTGCCTCAATCAACTGAGCTAACTCTTCTTTTGATTTAGCATTATGACCATAAATAATTTCTGAACCGGGATCCGCAGAAATGATATACCAGCATTCTGTTTTGCCAAGTTCACCTTCATGCTCTAATCCATAAGCATCATCTGGATGAACCTGAACACTAAGCCAGTCATTGGCATCCAGGATTTTTGTTAAAAGCGGAAAAACTTTTTCAGTAGGGTTACCAAATAAATCAGGATTTTCAGAATAAACCCGATCTAATCCTTGCCCTTTAAATTTGCCATTTGCAATCGTTGAAACTCCATTTGGATGAGCCGAAATTGCCCAATATTCACCTGTTGTTTCTGTTGGAATATCATAATTAAAAATGTCTCTTAATTTAGTTCCACCCCAAATTTTATCATGCATGCTAGCGTTAAGAAAAAATGGTTCTGACATAATATACCTCTATTCACTGTTATCACTTTTAAATTTATTATAGCATTTTTTAGGTAGTCAAGCTAACTATCTTTTAGTAGCATTTTATTCAATCATTAATCGTTTTTAAAAGCTAGACCAGTAAGTGATTTTTTAATCCAAAAATCTATTGGTATTTAAAAATCTAAAAGGAGTAACGCGGCGTTACCCCTCGTCTTGTTTGGTATGTATAAGAATATACTCTCTCCAGAAATTTCTTATACAAATTAATGATATCCTAAAAACGAGCTTTTGTTAAGTGGAAATTAGCTTTTTAAGGTTATTTTTTCAAAAAATATCATAATAACAATTATTTCAGGACGATAATTATTCCAGAACATGCTTAACTCCTAAAATCAGCTAAATATATGAGCACATTAGTGTTCCAAAATCGTTTCATCAACTGTAAAACTATTGTTATCTGCTAGCTCACTCATCCAGTAACCTGATTTTTTCAAAGATTTAACCTGGGTATGTATGTTATTTGTCACAAGTCCATAACGATTTTTGTAAGCATTGGCCCAACTCCAACAATCAATCGGGGTCCACAGATGATAACCCAGACAGTTACTGCCTTCTTCCATGCCTTTGTGGAGCCAGTAAAGGTGCTCTTGGATAAATTGGATCCGATAATCATCTTCAATCATTCCTTCCTCGTTAAGGTAACGTTCTTCACGAGAGACACCCATACCATTTTCACTGATAAACCAGTCTAAATTAGCATAGTTTTTCTGAATGTCCTTTGCAATATCGTAAACTGCCTGTGGATAAATTTCCCACCCCTTATCAACATTCATCCTAGCCATTGGCATGTCATAAGCCTGCCAAAATTTTGTTGGTAAAAAATCGACTGCTAAACTATTTGACGAATATTTAGGTCTTTGAACACGATTTGGATGATAAAAATTCACACCGAGCAAATCAATGGTATTTTCTTTGATAAGAGTCAACTCCTCATCATTTGCTTGCCAAAGAACTCCTTCTTGCGATAGGATTTCCACTAACTCTTGGGGAAATTGCCCCTTGCTACTGGCATCCATGAAGAGGCGGTTATACCATAAATCAGCAATGTGTGCAGCTTTTAAGTCTTCTGTGTCTTGGCTAGCTGGATAAGCCGGTGTCAAGTTAAGAATGATTCCAATTTGTCCATCTAATTGCAATTGACGATACTTGGCAATTGCTTTGCTGCTTGCAAGCTGGAGATTGTAGGCAACTTGGACAGCAGCTTTGCCATCGACTTTTTTAGGGTAATGGAACTGCTCATAGTACCCACCTTCTACAACAACTAAAGGTTCATTATGCGTAAACCAGTATTTAACACGATCACCAAAAAGCTGGAAACATTTTTCTGCAAAGTCTGCAAATAAATCAACAACGTGCTTGTTTTCCCAGCCTCCGTAGGTGTGCAATAATTCAACAGGTAAGTCAAAATGGTGCAAGTTCATGAATGGTGTTATGCCTTGGGCTATGAACTCATCAATAACAGCATTATAGAAATCAACTGCTTCTTGGTTAACGGTGTTTGTTTCCAGATCATCAATCAAGCGAGACCATTGAATAGAGGTACGAACCGTATTAAGACCACAATCTTTCATTAATTTGATATCCGATTTATAGTCATGGTAGAAATCAGAAGCTGTATCAGGACCAACCTGATTGTAAAAATCTTGGGGACTAGTCGCATACCAGTAGTCCATCACATTTTGATGTTTTTTCTTGAAATTACCTTCTGACTGAGGACCACTTGTCGCTGCTCCCCACCAAAAAGTTTCTGGGAATTGTAATGTTTTCATAATTTCTCCTTAAAAAAGGAAGTCGATGTCATGTCAACTTCCTCCTGATTTATATTATAATGATTGGTCATCACGGTCAATCATTTTGAGGAATGGGAACCAAATAAGTCCGATCACAACAACTTGAACCAATTGCAATAATGAGCCCATAATTGAGTTAGTTGCTAAGAATCCGGAAATAAAGATTGGCATAGTCCATGGTACTTGGGCACCTGTAGTTAATGGTACCAAACCACTAGCAAATCCTAAGTAAGCAATAATGACTGAGACAATTGGAGCTAACAGCCATGGAATAAAGATACTAGCATTCATAACAATTGGTAAACCAAAGATAACAGGTTCATTTACGTTGAAGATACCAGGTCCTAAAGCAAAGCGACCAACTTCTTTATATTGTTTATGTTTCATAAAGAATGCCATGATTAAAACAACAATTAAAGTTGAACCAGAACCACCCAAACCAACTGTAAAGGTATCCATGAATGATTTAGTTACAATATGACCATGTTTTGCTAAGGCATCTGCTCCTTGTTGGGTTAATTGAGCATTATCTAACATATTTGTTTGCCAGAAAGGTTCAAATACAGAATTGACAATAACTTGTCCATGTAAACCAAAGAACCATAAAAATTGAACAAAGAAGAGGGCAACAATTGTGGCAGGTAAACTTGTCCCTAAACCAGTTAATGGTTTTTGAATTAGGTTATAAATCACATCATGTAAATTAGTTTTAAATAAACCAACCATAATAGCATTAACAATTAAGAATGATAATAAGGTCCCAATGGCAGGAATCAAAGCTGAGAAAGATTTTGAAACTGCTGGTGGAACACTTTCCGGCATTTTAATGGTAAAGCCACGTTTTGTTAAGTAGACAAATAATTTTGCTGCTAAGAATGAAGCAATAATACCAAGAAACATTCCTTTAGCACCAAGACGGTCAAGGCTCAGTGCACCATTTGCAGTTGCTGCAACTTTGCCATCTTCACCTAAAACATCAAAAAAGAATGGTGTTAAGACTAGGAATGAAGCTAGAGAAACGACCGCGGCATAAATGCCTTCTTCCATTTCTTCTGCTTTACCCATGTAATAACCAATTCCTAATGACACGAAAACTGTCATTATCGACATGGTTGCACTTTGACCATTTCCAAAAAGCGTTGAAAATTGGGCTTTTAAACTATCAGGCCAAAATGGTAGATTATTGAAAACTACAATCAAAGAACCAAACATTGTCAAAGGAAAAGAAAGCATGAAAGCATCGCGAAGGACTAATAAATATTTATTATTTCCTAAAAGAGTTGCTACAGGCAAGACCTTTTCACTAAGCATATCCATAAATTTATTCATGGTAATCTCCTTTTAACTAGTGAATAGTATTTTTTATGTAAGGTTATTATACCACGTTTGAAATTTATTTCAACTATAATTTTAACTTTGAAATTTATTTTAACTCTTGATTGACATAAGCTGCTAATATTTCAGAGAAAATTGAAAACTGCAGCCGGTTATCCATCTGATAGAATTCACCACTGGTATTGGTTAATTGTTGTAAATTTGAAGGCAAAACAAATAAATGGTCAGCATAGTCACGAACATAGGGATTATCAACCATAGTTAAGATAATAATTTTCGCACCAACTTTTTTAGCTGCAATAAATAATTCTTGAAAATCTTTATTTCCAGAAACCGTATAGAATATCAAAACATCATCTGGCCTTAAATTGCGAGCCAGATAAAGCATCTTGGTCTTACTGGTGATACTTTCTGTATAGACATCCTGGTAAAGCAAAAGATAAACCATCTCCTCAGCCCGCAATCCTGAACTCCCTATTCCGAGAATTCTGACCCGACTGGCTTCAAGAATAATTCGTACCACTTGCAGTAAATCCTCTTCTCTTAGATGTCCTTGTATGATGTCAAGTGTATCACGATAGTTAGATAAAACTTGATCACGAACCGTCGCGCCTTCTGCTTGCTCCTTACCTGGTTTATCCTTGGCATAATTTTCCAAGTCCATTTTGAAATCGGCTAAGCCTTTATAGCCAATTTTTTGAGCAAGACGAACCAAAGCAGCTGGTGAGGTATTCATTAGCTTAGCTGCGCCTTGTACACTATTTTCCGTTAAAAACTCAGGATTTTGTATTAAATAATTAGATATTTTCTTATCTGTTTTCGTCAGATTTGTAAATTGAACAGATATACGTTCTTTAAAGTCCATGTCTTCTCCGTAGTCATTTGATACTAAAATAGTATCATCTCTTGGAAGTAAAAGAAAGGAAAAAACCACTTAAAATACTGTTTAAGTGGTTTTTCTGATTATTGACCAGCTACTAATTTAGCTAAAGCAAAATTTCCTAGAGTAGCGGAGCCATTTTCCGCAATTGCTGGTGTGACAATGTAACCTTTCAAGTCTGGGACTGGTAGGTAGCCCTGCATTAATTCCTCAAAAGCCTGATGAACCCGAGTCACCATATGGGACTGGGCCATTACACCACCACCAAAAACGATGATTTGCGGACGGTAGAGCATGGTTGCCTGCAGTGCGGCCTGAGCAATGTAGAAAGCCTGAACATCCCAAACAGCTGAATTTTCCTCAATCAGCTCGCCACGAATGCCAGTTCTTGCTTTCAAACTTGGACCTGCGGCCATGCCTTCTAAGCAACCTTTGTGGAATGGGCATACGCCAGTAAAGTTAGTTTCAATATCATTAGAATGAGCCATGACGTAGGTATGACCAGCTTCGGTGTGGCCAAGGCCCCCGATGAAATGGCCATCCTGAATAGCTCCGGCACCAATACCAGTTCCAATGGTATAGTAAACTAAGCTATCAACACCATTACGTACCAGCATTTCACCATATGCCGAACTGTTAACATCAGTTGTAAAATAAACAGGAACTTGCAAGGCTTCTTTAATTTTACCAAGTAAATCGACATTAGCCCAGTTTGGTTTCGGGGTTGTTGTGATGTAACCATAAGTTTCTGAGTTGTCATCTATATCAATTGGCCCAAAAGAACCAATAGCAAGTCCTACCAAGTCTTCTTTAAAGTCTTGGAAAAAAGCAATGGTTGCAGCAATTGTCTCTTCTGGACTAGTTGTCGGAAATTGGCTTTTAGCAACAATTTCTAAGTCATCATTACCAACGGCACAAATAAATTTTGTTCCGCCAGCCTCTAGACTACCATATAAATTTGCCATTTTTTCTCCTTCTGTAAAGCGTTTTCTTCTTTATATTATAGGTGTTTCAAATAGGTTAATCAAGCTATTATTTACTTTTCTTAAGATACAATCTTAGTTTTAATAATAATAAAAGGCTAGTCTCCTAGCCCACTTATTATTTTACAGTCAAGATTTTTTGACTTGTCGTCAGAGCATATGTAGCAAGGATATTCACATCTGAATAATCTGCCGTATTAGTTACAATGACCATTGTTGTATCATCAAGACCTGCTGAAGCAATTCGAGCCGAATCAAAATGACCTAACAAGGCGCCTTTTTGAACCTTTTGACCAACTTTAACAGCTGGTTTAAAGCCATCGCCAGCCATTGAGACTGTATCAATACCAATATGAATAAGTACTTCAGCACCTAAATCAGATTTGATAGCAAAAGCGTGACCAGTTTCAAAAGCAACTTCAACTGTTCCATCAACTGGAGAATAAACTGCATTACCACTTGGTTTCACTGCAATACCTTTACCCATTGCACCAGATGAGAATACTGGATCAGACACTTGATCAAGCGCTTGGTAAGTACCTGAAAGTGGACTAACAATTGTTTCTTCTTTTAAACTTGATTGTGCACTCTCAGCAATTGGAGCTTGTGTTTCAGATGATAACGCAACAATTTCTGTTGCTTCCTCTTCTTTGTAACCCCAAACATATGAAATCGCAAAGGCTACTGATAAGCCTGTCAAAAGCGTAATAATATATGGAACTAATTGTCCGTTTAAGTAAAGTAATGTACCTGGTAATACAGTGATACCAAAACCAGTACCGGCAATTTTGAAGAGACCAGCAACCCAACCAGCTACGGCACCACCGAGTAAACCCGAGACAAATACTTTTGGATAACGTAAGTTAACCCCAAAGATAGCTGGCTCTGTAATCCCTAGTAAAGCAGAAAGTGTTGAAGGGAAAGCTAACCCTTTAAGTTTAAGAGATTTTGTTTTAACACCAACAGCTAATGTTGCTCCTGCTTGTGCTGCAGTTGCTGCTGTTAAGTAAGCATTAAATGGATCTTTTCCTGTATTAGCAATTAATTGTGCTTCGAGAAAGTTAAAGATATGGTGAATACCAGTTACAACGATTAATTGTTGGATACCACCGACAATCAAACCAGCAATACCAAATGGTAAATGTAATACTGCTTGCGTACCAGCTAAAACAACATTTTCAAGAGAATGGAAAACTGGACCGATGACAAAGAGTCCTAGGGCACTCATAATAGCAAAGGTTAAGAATGGCGTAGCTAATAAGTCCAAAGCTTCTGGTACTTTTTTATGCAACCATTTTTCAAATTTAGCCCCAACCAAACCAACAAAGAAAGCTGGAAGCACTGTCCCTTGGTAACCAACAACTGGAATAAAACCAAAGAAGGTTAAAGGTTTAACATCCCCACCTGAAGCAACAACCCAAGCATTTGGCAACTCATTTGAAACAAGCATCAAACCGAGAACAATACCAATCAGAGGATTTCCACCAAAAACGCGGAAGGCTGACCAAGCAACTAATGCAGGCAAATAAACAAAAGCTGTATCAGTAAGGATACGTGTATACATTAAGAAGTTTTCACCGTAATGATGAATACCGAACAGTTCCATAATAGTAGGTTGTGTAACTAAACCACGAACCCCCATGAACAAACCAGTCGCTACAATTGCAGGAATAATTGGAACAAAAACGTCACCAAAAGTACGGACAGCGCGTTGGAACATGTTACCTTGTTGAGCAGCTTCTGCTTTTTGTTCGCCAGTTGATGCTGTCGGTAAACCAAGAGCCACTACTTCATCATAAATTTTATTGACCGTACCAGTACCAAAAATCATTTGATATTGACCTGAGTTGAAAAAGGCACCTTTAACTTTTTCAATGTTTTCAGCTTTCTCTTTATCAATCTTGTTTTCATCAATAACCATGACACGTAAACGCGTTGCACAGTGTGCGACACTTTTTACATTTTCACGACCACCAATTGCATCAATGACTTCTTTTGCAATTTGTTTATTGTCCATTCTGCAAAAATCTCCTTTTATTTTTAAGTGAAACCGTTTCACCTCTTGCTTAATATTTTAGCATGTCAAAAATACATGTCAAGCGTTTGACATATATTTTTTTATTTCTCTATTTATTGTTGATTTTACAAAGGAAAACGTTTAATATAATAGTGTAGAGTAAAACGAAAGAGAGCCTCAAATGGAATTACCAAAAGAAGTCCGTTATAAAACTTATGATCAATGGACAAAAGCGGAAATTGAAAAAATAGAAGAACGTATCAGTCAATCTCCTTGGCACTGCAACTATCATATTGAAGCAAAAACAGGCTTATTAAATGATCCTAATGGCTTTTCTTATTTTGATGGCCAATATCATCTTTTCTATCAAAATTGGCCATTTGGCGCAGCTCATGGATTAAAACAGTGGGTTCACATGGTATCGAAGGATCTCGTAAACTTTACCGAGACAGGAACCAAATTGTTACCAGACCATGCAAATGATAGTCATGGTGCATACTCAGGTTCAGCCTACGCTATTGACGAAAAACTTTTCCTCTTTTATACAGGTAATGTGCGGGATCAAGATTGGGTACGCCACCCCTTACAAATCGGAGCCTTCATGGATAAAAATGGAAAAATCGAGAAATTTAACCATGCTTTGATTGAGCAACCAGAAGACACTACTGATCATTTTCGTGATCCTCAGATTTTCCAATATCAAGAGCAGTTTTATGCCATTATCGGTGGTCAAAACCTCAACAAAAAAGGCATTATTAAACTCTACAAAGCTGTTAACAACCAAGTCGACAGCTGGAAATTCGTCGCTGACTTGAATTTTGATAATAGTGGAACAGCCTATATGATTGAGTGCCCAAACTTAGTTTTTGTCGATGGTAAGCCAGTGCTCATCTTTAGTCCACAGGGCTTATCACGACAGGTGTTAAACTACGCCAACATCTACCCTAATACTTATCAAATCTTCGAGTCATTCGACCCTGAAAATGGAAAATTAATTGGTCCAAGAAAACTTGAAAACTTAGATTTCGGTTTTGAAGCATATGCTACCCAGGCTTTTAATAATCCTGATGGGAAAGCATTAGCTATTTCCTGGATTGGCTTACCTGATATCAATTATCCAAGTGATCAATTTGATTACCAGGGCGCTCTAAGTTTAGTCAAAGAGTTACATATCAAAGATGGACAACTTTATCAGACACCTGTTGATGCCATCACATCCCTTAGAGGGGAGGCACAAGCTTTTGCCGATAAAGCCAGTAGTTCAAATACTTATGAATTAGAACTGCAAGTTCCTGCAAATCAAGTGACTGAGTTAAAGGTTTTTTCAGATGGAAAAGGACGCGGCTTAGTGCTAACAATTGATACCAAGTCTGGTCAATTAAGCCTGGATAGAAGTCAGGTTGGCCAACAATATGCTACTGATTTTGGGACGATCAGAACTTGCCAAATCCCTCAAGAAGATGTTACACTTAATATCTATCTTGACAAGTCGACAATTGAAATTTTTGTTAATCAAGGAAATCAAGTTTTAACAAGTCGCGTCTTCCCTTCAAAAGAGGAATCTGGCATTTCAATTATCAAAGGTCAAGTTTCAGGTAATTACTATGAAATGAGGAAATAATTTTGGTTGCAAAATTAACTGATGTTGCAGAATTAGCAGGTGTTAGTCCAACAACTGTCTCACGTGTCATCAATAAAAAAGGCTATCTTTCTCAAAAAACCGTTGATAAGGTAAAAGAAGCTATGAAAGAATTAGGCTACCAACCTAATAATCTAGCTAGAAGTTTACAAGGAAAATCAGCCCAATTAGTTGGTTTAATTTTTCCCAATATCAGTAATATTTTTTACGCAGAGCTAATTGAATATCTGGAAATCGAACTGTTTAATCATGGTTATAAAGCAATTATTTGTAATAGCCAAAGCAATCCTCAAAAAGAAAAAGAATACCTAGAAATGTTGGCTGCAAATCAAGTAGACGGTATTATTTCTTCTAGTCATAATTTGGGTATTGAAGACTACGAACGTGTTGAAGCTCCTATTGTTGCTTTTGACCGAAATTTAGCTCCCAAAATCCCAATTATTTCATCTGATAATTTTCAAGGCGGAATCTTAGCCGCCCAAACTCTGCAAAAGTATAACTGCCAAAAAATGATTATGATTACAGGTAATGATAATTCTGACTCACCAACTGGTCTGAGACAATTAGGTTTTTCATACCAATTGAAAAAGAGTGCTGAAATCATCAGATTACCTAACAATTTATCGACTATCCGACGAGAAATGGAAATCCGATCAATCTTATCCACTAGACAGCCAGATGGCATCTTTGCTTCTGATGATTTGACAGCTATTTTAATTATGAAAGTTGCCAAAAAACTAGGTTTAGCAGTCCCCGAAAATGTTAAATTAATCGGCTATGATGGAACTGCTTTTATTGAAAATTATTTCCCACAATTAACCACTATCAAGCAACCCATTGAAGAAATTGCTAAATTATCCATTGAGATTTTAATCAAAAAAATAAAGCAAGAAAAAACCAGTAAAGATTACATCTTACCGATTACTCTTCTACCTGGATCAAGCATCTAAAAAAGACTGAAGCTAATGCTTTAGTCTTTTTTAGTATCATCTGTTTCAGTCACAAATTGGCTGAGTAAGCCATTTACAAATTTTGCAGATGTTTCATCAGAATATTTTTTGGCAATCTCAATGATTTCATTCAAAGCAACCCGGTCTGGTGTTTCATCAAAATATTTGATTTCATAAAGACCTAAACGTAACATTGTTTTATCTGATAAAGTAAGTCGTTCAATTGACCAACCTGTTTTAAGGTTTTCTGTGATTAATTGATCCAATTCTGCTTTATGGTCATTAACACCATTTACTAAGTTTAATAAGAAGGCTGGAATATCAGATTTCTCGTCTTCTTCAATAACCTTATCATAATCATAGGCAAATTGAGAGGCTTCTAAGAATTCTCCACCAAGTTCCATATTAAACAAAGCTTGAAAAGCGCGCTCCCGTAAATCACGTCTCGAATTTTGAAAACTCTTAGTCATCCAAAAAATCCTCATCGAATAATGATTTCATATCCGGTTTTGGTGTTTTTTCTGGAACAATACCTTCTACATGAATGTTAACAGCTGAAAGTATCACTTCTGCCATATCATATACAGCAGCTTTAACTGCTTTTTGAATAGCAACTGAAACCGTTGGCACTTTCACACCATATTGTAGATACACATAGATATCTGCAGTAACAGTTCCGTCTTCTTCTGTACGGAGATAAACACCTTTACCAAGGCTAGCTTTATTAAAACTATCTGCCATTTTTTTGTTATGTAGTGAATGAACGCCATCAACTTGTGTTGTAGCAATCCCAGTAATCACTTCTAGAACGCGTGGTGAAATAACAATTTCACCAATATTTTCACTAATCATAGCATTTCCTTTCTGTTCTCAACTAATGGTTGACAAGCTATTAGGCACGAGAAACGTATGTACCTTCTGTTGTGTTGATAACAAGTTTTTGTCCAGCTTCGATAAAGTCTGGAACGTTAACCACAAGTCCTGTTTCAAGAGTTGCAGGTTTACCTGATCCAGTAACTGTTGCACCTTTAATAGATGGTTGCGTTTCAGCAACTGTTAATTCAACTGTAGTTGGTACCGTTACACCGATTACTTCATCTCCGTAGAATTGAATTTTTACATCTGAATTTTCAAGAATGTAAAGCAATTCTTGCTCAACATTTGCTACAGGAATTTCATATTGATCATATGTATCTGTATTCATGAAGTAAGCTGTATCATCCATTTTATATAAATATTGAGCTGGGACAGTTTCAATAATTGCTTGTTCGAATTTTTCATCAGGACGGTAAGTTGTATCAAAAGTTGATCCTGTACGTACATCACGTAATTTCATACGCATGATTGTATTACCTTTACCTGGTTTGTGGTGACTTGCATCAAGAACACGAATCAATTTACCTTCAGCCTCAAAAGTCATACCTGCTCTAAGCTTACTTGCTTCAATCATTATTATTACCTCTTACTAAAATATTTATCAACCCATTTTAACACAAAAACAGACTATTCTCAAATCTTTTATGCCTACTTCAGTTTATGTCTAGCCCTAGGTTAACTAAGGTAGAATGACTTCTCCGATTATTTTATCTCTTGACCACCCAAAGTGATTTCTGGCACATCATGTTGCTGATAGATAACACCTTTTTTCTCCATCAACTCAATTGCAAAAGGGTGCGGTCTATAGTGAGCTTTATAAGTAATCGTTTTGACTCCTGCTTGTAGCAGTGCTTTGGTACAATTAATGCACGGAAAATGAGTCACATAAAGCTCCGTCCCATCGGTTGAAATCCCTTCCTTAGCACACTGAATTAAGGCATTCATTTCAGCATGAACAGTCCGTATACAATGACCATCCTCCATATAATGACCTGCTTCACTGCAATTATCTGTTGCTGAGACACCACCGTTATAGCCAGTTGCGATGATTCTATTATCCTTAACCAAAACAGCCCCGACAAATGCTCTGTCACAGGTTGATCGCTTTGAAATAAGTTCAGCATTAGCCATAAAGTAATCTTGCCATGATAATCTTTTTTCCATCTTTTTCCTCTTTCACATTGCAGAGCTGATTAGTTTATCACAATCAATTCCTTTGGTGCTAGTGTTAAAACTTGGCAACCATCTTCAGTTAGCACTAAATCATCCTCAATCCGTACACCGTAGAGATTATCTAGATAGATACCAGGCTCGTCAGTGACTACCATTCCTGCTTGCAAGACCTTATCGCTTTTGGCAAAAAATGGATTCTCGTGAATGTCAAGACCAATGCCATGTCCAATCCCGTGTGTGAAGTTGGGACCATAGCCAGCACTTGTAATTATCTCACGTGGTATCCGGTCGAAGTCCGTGTATGTCATGCCAGCACGCGCTTTATCAATTAAAGCCTTATTAGCCTCTAAAGTAATCTGGTAAATTTCTTTTTCTTGGTCTGTTGTTTGCCCAATATGAATTGTCCGGGTCATATCACTGACGTAATGGTCGTAGTAACACCCAAAATCCATGGTCAAACTGTCGCCACTTTCAATCACTTTATTGCTAGCACGACCATGTGGCATCGCAGAACGCGGGCCAGAGGCTGCAATCGTCTCAAAGGAAGTTCCTGAAGCCCCATAATGACGCATCCGAAAATCAAGGAAGTTTGCCACGTCCACTTCTCTCGTTTTACCTGGTTTGATATAATCAAGTACATCACTAAAGGCTTTGTCTGAGATGGAACAAGCTTTGGCAATTGTCGCAATTTCACTGCTATCTTTGATCAAGCGTTGCTCTTCAATAAATCCTGACTGATGCTGTAAAGTTATGTTGTGAAAGACCTCTTGAAGTTGTTGGTAAAAAAGAAAACTAATATCATCTTCAAAGGCTAAGTTTTGGCACTTATCTGCCTGTAAAATGGCTAATATCTCTTTTAAGGGTGTCCGGCTTTCAATAATATCAAAATGCTTAACCTTGTCTTTAGCTATCAATGTATATCTAGCATCAGTAATAAAAATGCTTCTTTTTGGGGTAATCAAAAGCGTCGCCGCTGTTCCAGAAAAGCCAGTTAAATAATAAATATTTTTGAGATTTGTAATCAAGATAGCTTCTAACTGATCACTTACTAAACGATTTTGTAAAGTCGCTAAACGACTACTTAAAAAGTTTTCCATTTTTATTCTCCTGTACACATTACTTCCCTCTAGTTTACCATGATTTATGGGCATTTGAAAGTTATCGTCAATCCTTTTATATAATATATGTTTCATCATTATTTGGGTTAACAAAAAATACTTCTCAATGTGGTGTTAGTACTTGAAAACTCTTGTTTTCAAGTACGGGGAATTTTTTAGACCTAGGCTAAAAAATTAGGCATAGAATTTCTTCGAAAGTCGTTGCCTTCCCTCATCACATAAGAAAAGTATATGAATTATCAATTTCTAGTTATTTACTTCAAATCCAATTTTTCTTTCAAATAATAACCTGTATAGCTCTCTTTAACTTTGGCAATATCTTCTGGCGTACCAGTCGCAATAATCTGTCCACCGCCAACACCACCTTCCGGACCAAGGTCAATAATATGGTCCGCTGATTTAATGACATCAAGATTATGTTCAATCACAAGAACAGTATTGCCTTCATCAACAAAGCGTTCTAAAACAGTCAAGAGACGTGCAATGTCGTCAGTGTGAAGACCAGTTGTTGGCTCATCTAAGATATAAAGACTCTTACCTGTTGACCGTTTGTGTAACTCTGAAGCCAACTTCATCCGTTGCGCTTCACCACCAGAAAGGGTTGTCGCTGGTTGACCAAGAGTAACATAACCTAGACCAACATCCTTAATCGTTTGAATCTTACGAGCAATCTTCGGAATAGCTGAGAAGAATGGCAGAGCATCATCAACAGTCATATCTAGGATTTGAGCAATATTTTTCTCTTTATAATGAACTTCTAAAGTCTCTGAATTATAACGTCGGCCATGGCAAACTTCACACGGAACATAGACATCAGGTAGGAAATGCATTTCAATCTTGATAATCCCATCACCAGAACAGGCTTCACAACGTCCGCCTTTGACATTGAAGGAAAAGCGCCCCTTCTTGTAGCCACGGATCTTAGCTTCATTG
The DNA here is from genome assembly GCF_053206145.1 of Streptococcus hongkongensis. Classification (NCBI taxonomy): domain Bacteria; kingdom Bacillati; phylum Bacillota; class Bacilli; order Lactobacillales; family Streptococcaceae; genus Streptococcus; species Streptococcus hongkongensis. The sequence goes on along the minus strand of NZ_JBRUGD010000005.1, from coordinate 83,236 downwards.
GTCTGTGCAAACAGATCACGGATATCATCAAAGACCCCCGTATAAGTGGCCGGATTTGAACGTGGCGTCCGACCAATTGGACTTTGATCAATATCAATCAAGCGTTCAATATGTTCCGTTCCTTCAATGGATTTGTGCTTACCCGGCTTCTCAGAATTACGATTGAGTTTTTGCGCCAGCGCCTTTTTCAGAATGGAATTAATTAGCGTAGATTTTCCTGATCCGGAGACACCGGTCACAGCAATAAATTTGCCTAAAGGGAATCGAACATCAAGGTTTTGCAAGTTATTTTCACTGGCCCCCTTTATTTCAATAAAACGACCATTGCCCTTACGACGTTCTAAAGGTACAGGAATTGATTTCTTACCAGACAAATACTGACCTGTAATCGATTTTCGATTGCGAGCTACTTGTTTTGGCGTACCTGAAGCAATGATTTGACCACCGAACTCACCGGCCCCTGGACCGACGTCGATCAACCAATCAGCCTGCATCATGGTATCTTCATCGTGTTCAACAACAATCAAGGTATTCCCCAAATCACGCATTTTCTTTAAGCTATCAATGAGGCGATCGTTGTCTCTTTGGTGGAGACCAATCGATGGCTCATCCAGAATGTAGAGCACTCCCGATAGGTTAGAACCGATTTGCGTTGCTAGTCGAATCCGCTGACTCTCCCCACCAGACAGGGTTCCCGAAGCACGAGAAAGGGTCAGATAATTAAGACCAACATTATTTAAGAAGGTCAGACGATCATGAATTTCTTTGACAATTGGCTTAGCAATGGTTGACTCATTTTCCGTCAATTGTAATTGTTCAATATACTCAAGATGATCAGCAATTGATAATTCTGACAATTTCCCAATATTTAAACCGTCTTCACCGCCGACATGCACGCAAAGAGCTTGGTCATTGAGACGGTAACCGTGACAGGTTGTGCATTTAAGAGCATTCATATAAGCACGCATGACATTACGTGTATACTCACTATTAGTTTCATGATAGCGACGGTTGATATTGGTAATAACACCTTCAAAAGCAATATCAATATTACGTTCACCACCAAAATCATTGACATAGTGGAAATGGAATTCCTTATCACCTGAACCATAAAGGATAATCTCTTTTTCCTCATCTGAAAGCTCTTGATAAGGCGTATCCATGCTAATCCCAAAAGCTTTCATGGCTTGTTCAAGCATGGTTGGATAGTAATTGGAAGAAATGGGATTCCAAGGTGCTAAGACTCCTTGCGCTAGCGTCAAACTAGGATCAGGAATAACGAGATCTAAATCGACTTCCAACTTAATTCCCAAACCATCACAGGTCGGACATGAACCAAACGGTGCATTAAATGAAAAGAGACGAGGTTCCAATTCTGGAACAGTAAAACCACAGACAGGACAAGAGTAATGTTCTGAAAAGAGCATTTCATTGCCATCCATAGTATCAATTACCAGATAGCCATCCCCTAAACGAAGGGCTGCTTCTACTGAGTCAAAAAGACGACTTCTGATGCCATCTTTATTGACCAAACGGTCAATAACCACTTCGATATCATGCATTTTACTCTTAGATAATTCCGGAACTTCTGAAATATCATAGATATCCCCATCAACCCGAACACGCACATAACCATCTTTTTGAATTTTTTCAAAAATCGACTTATGTTGCCCCTTCTTACGACGTACAATTGGTGACAAAATCTGCATTCTTGTCCGTTCTGGCAATTCTAAAACCTGCTCAACAATCTGTTCAACAGATGAAGCCGTAATAGCTCCATGCCCATTGATACAGTATGGCGTGCCAACACGCGCATAAAGTAGGCGCAAATAGTCATTGATTTCCGTCACAGTCCCCACGGTTGAGCGTGGATTTTTACTGGTTGTTTTTTGGTCAATGGAAATAGCTGGGCTTAAGCCATCAATTGAGTCAACATCAGGTTTCTCCATGTTACCTAAAAATTGGCGTGCATAAGCCGAAAGACTCTCCACATAACGGCGTTGTCCCTCAGCATAGATGGTATCAAAAGCCAAACTAGACTTCCCAGAACCAGATAACCCCGTCACAACAACCAGCTTATCCCGAGGAATCTCGACATCTATATTTTTTAAATTGTGAGCCCTAGCTCCATGAATAATTAATTTATCTTGCATGTGATAGTGCTTGTCAGCACACCTCCCTTGAAATTTCTTATATTATACCAAAATTTTAAGAGATAGCTGACTGAAAAGATTGCCTATACTTTGTGCAAAATTAGAAATTTTATTCTCTTTTACTTTAACCTATCAAATTAGCTTGAAAGAAAATGGAGTTTGATGTTAGTTGAAAAATAATACAAAAATTCATTAAAACGTTTTCTAGGACAATATGAAAATTTTATCATTTTATACTACCCCAAAATTTTACTTTTTGTAGTATAATAGTAAGGTATTATTGCCTTTTTAGTAATTTTTCAAAAATTTTCCTACTATAAAATGGCTAATGTTATACATGAATTTTTCAGAAAAAGGAGGGCTTGTCATGAAACAAATGTTTCTTTCATCGGCAATTGAATTCAAAGAAATAGAAACATTCGAGCCAGGGGCTTGGATTAAATTGGTCAACCCTTCCCAGGAAGAGTCGATTGAAGTTGCTGATCAATTTAACATCGATCTTTCTGACTTACGTGCGCCACTCGATATTGAAGAAACATCTCGTATAACAGTTGAAGATGATTATACATTGATCATTGTCGACGTTCCAGCCTATGAAGAACGCAATAACAAAAGCTATTATGTGACTGTTCCGCTTGGTATTATTGTTACAGAAAATGCTGTAATCACGACTTGTTTGAATGACTTAACACTCTTTGAGCATTTTCATAATAAACGGGTTAAAAACTTTTATACTTTTATGAAGACCCGCTTCGTCTTCCAGTTGCTCTACCGCAACGCTGAGCTATTTCTTACTGCCCTTCGCACTATCGACAGACAAAGCGATCGATTGGAAGCCCAGCTAGAGGCTGCCACTCGTAATGAAGAGCTAATTGACATGATGGAACTTGAAAAGTCTATTGTCTACCTGAAAGCTTCCTTGAAATTCAACGAACGAATTGTTAAGAAATTGTCTAGCAGCACTAGCTCATTAAAAAAATACATCGAAGATGAAGACCTTTTAGAAGACACGCTGATTGAAACGCAACAGGCCATCGAGATGGCTGGCATCTATGAAAATGTCTTGAATGCTATGACTGATACGACTGCGTCAATCATTAATAATAATCAGAATACGATCATGAAAACTTTGGCCTTGATGACGATGACTTTAGATATCCCAACAGTTATCTTTTCTGCCTATGGTATGAACTTCCAAAACAATTGGCTACCACTAAATGATTTAGAACACGGTTTTTGGGTCGTCGTATTACTAGCAAGCCTCTTATCGTCATTCATTGTTTTCTATTTTATTCGAAAAAAATGGTTCTAAGTATATCAAAAACGATAATTGACCTGTTAATCTGTAAAACAAACTACTATAAAAAAGATATATTTTAAGGAGAAACAATGGATTTTCAATACTTAACAAAGAAAAACCAAGAATTTATTCATATTGCTACTAACCGTCTAATTGAAGATGGTAAAACTGATCAAGAAATTAAAGACATTCTTGAAGAAACAGTCCCAACTATCCTCGAAAAACAAAGACAAGGTATTCCTGCACGATCTTTTCTTGGAGCACCTACAGCTTGGGCTGCATCATTTACTGAGAAAAAAGATGGAACAAATGGAAAAGCCAATGACAAACCAAAAAACACTAATCCTTGGTTAATGTGGTTAGATACATCTTTTCTCTTCATCGGAGTTGTTTCCTTGTTAAATGGAATGATGACTTTCTTTAATCCCAATGCAACAGTAACTGGACTTGTATCCCTTCTAGCACTAGGATTTGGGGGCGGAGCATCAATGTATGCCACTTACTACTTTATCTATCGCCATTTAGGCAAAGAGAAAAGCCAACGCCCAAATTGGATAAAAACTTTCGGTGCCTTATCTCTTGCGATGCTAGGTTGGTTTGGGATTTATTCTGCAACAGCTTTCTTACCAAGATCTATAAATCCACTTCTTCCACCATTTCCACTTGTTATCATCGGAGGCATAGCTTTTGCTTTACGTTACTATTTGAAACGCAAATACAATGTTCAAAATGCAATGGCTGCACAACAACGCTAAGATAGAAATTTAATTATGACTAACAAAAGCACCGACATTAAATTGTCGGTGCTTTTGTTCTTAGTCTGTTTTCCCATAGTTACACTGCCTAGACCGTTCCACTATTACCCAAAAATCAAGACAAATAGTTATTGTTAAAATAAACAAGGGCAATGATCCCAAATAAAAAAAGAGCTTACGCTCTTCTTTAATTTAGTCTTCGTTTACGTAAGGCATTAATGCCATAACACGTGCGCGTTTGATCGCTGCTGTTACTTTACGTTGATTTTTAGCTGATGTTCCTGTTACGCGACGAGGTAAGATTTTTCCACGTTCTGAAACGAAACGGCCTAAAAGTTCAGTGTCTTTGTAATCAACATATTCAATTTTATTAGCTGCGATAAAGTCAACTTTTTTACGGCGTTTGAATCCGCCACGACGTTGTTGAGCCATGTGTTTTCTCCTTTTATATTATCTTTTTGACCTGATAAATTATCAGTATCTGAACTCTGAAGAGTTCATTTTCCCAAACCCACTCTATTAGAATGGTAGATCGTCATCTGAGATATCCATTGGATTTGAATTACCAAACGGGCTATCATCGCGACCAAAGTTAGGTGTTTGCTGAGTAGGGGCTGAGTAACTATTGTTTGATGATGATGAATTGTTATTGAATCCACCGCCATTATAAGAGTTAGATGAACCACCTTCACGTGTAGCACGGCTTTCCAACATTTGGAAATTATCCGCAACCACTTCAGTTACATAGACACGTTGCCCTTGTTGATTTTCGTAATTACGAGTCTGAATACGACCAGTAATACCAACTAGAGCACCCTTTTTAGCCCAATTCGCTAAGTTCTCAGCTGGTTGACGCCAGATAACACAGTTAATGAAATCTGCTTCGCGCTCCCCATTTTGACTTTTGAATGTACGGTTAACAGCAAGTGTAAAAGTAGCAACAGCCACTTGACTTGGTGTGTAACGAAGTTCTGCATCTTTGGTCATACGACCAACTAGTACTACATTATTAATCATAAACTACCTTCTTATAAGTCTTAAGCGTCAAGTTTAACGATCATGTGACGAAGAATGTCACCGTTGATTTTTGATAAACGGTCAAACTCATTAAGAGCGACAGCATCAGTTGCTTCAACGTTAACGATATGGTAAAGACCTTCGCGGAAATCATTGATTTCATATGCAAGACGACGTTTTTCCCAATCTTTTGATTCAACGATTGTAGCACCGTTGTCAGTTAAGATAGAGTCAAAGCGTGATACCAAAGCGTTTTTAGCTTCTTCTTCAATGTTTGGACGAATAATATAAAGAATTTCGTATTTTGCCATTGATTTTTTCCTCCTTTTGGACTAATGACCTACAACTTTTTTGTAGGTAAGTGAGGTATTCTCACAGACTACTATTATACTCTAAATTTAAGCTATAAGCAAGGAAAAATTTTAAAAAAATAAAGACACCCAATGCACACTTTTGGATGCCTTTTTCATTTAATTCTTTCTTATAGAATATATTCCTTTCTCATTCATTTCATAAGGAGTTATCTGCAAACTTTCCTATATAAAAGGAAATAAATCTTATTATTTTTCTGATAGGGTTTATTCTCCTCTCTTTCTATGAAATGCTTTAAAATATATACTATTTAGTTTTCACATAATCTATAATGATGATGTTGTAAATTTTACATTGGTTTCACTTCTTTGGCTATTTTTTGCAATAGCCAACTGTGTCTCCGTTTTTGTATCTTGCAAGATTCATAAGATCCTCCTAATAAAGAAAAACTCATTTCCCTGTGCGACAATAACAATAATAATTTTTAACGTTTTCCCTGAGTGACAATAACAAACTATACAATTTTTGAAAGTCTTATCTAGAAAAACCTCATTACTTGTATATGCTAATTCTAAAAAGTGTTTGACACTTCTTAAAACATAAAAGCTACAACTTATACTGTATAGAGCGCTCCTTTGGCCAAATCTCTCGAGCTTAGAATAAGTTTAACAGCGTGATCACTTTGTTAACATACGTAAAATTGGGTTTGCCTACCGCAGTTAGAGCTACTTAGTCTCCGTTTTTGTACCGTGCGACATGTAGTTTCATCATAAGAAAACCTCCTATAAATCTGTGTCATTATGTCATCCTTCTTTATACTTTTATTATAATGTAAGCGTTTCCTTTTGTCAATATAAAACTCCTCTTTTTTATAAAATTACATTTTATGCATCACAAAAAACTATCTTTTCCTTTCCACAACTAGTCAATATTTGCTACAATATGGACATGTTAGATTTAAAAGATTATGGTATTGACATGTGGAATCCCGAAAAAATTGATTCCTTTCGTCGTACTCTCCTAAACTGGTACGACCAAGAAAAACGAGATCTCCCTTGGAGACGTACAACAAATCCTTATTTCATTTGGGTTTCTGAGATTATGCTCCAGCAAACTCAAGTTCAAACTGTCATTCCTTACTATCAGCGTTTTCTTGAGTGGTTTCCGACTATTGAAAAATTGGCTAACGCCCCTGAAGAAAAACTGTTAAAAGCCTGGGAAGGGCTTGGTTACTACTCACGCGTAAGAAATATGCAGAAGGCTGCGCAACAAATCATGACCGATTTTGATGGGACTTTCCCATCACGCTTTGAAGACATATCAGAATTAAAAGGGATTGGCCCATATACCGCTGGTGCAATCTCAAGTATTGCTTTTAATTTACCTGAGCCTGCTGTTGACGGCAATGTCATGCGTGTGATGGCTAGATTATTTGAGGTTGATTATGATATTGGAAATCCTAAGAATCGAAAAATTTTTCAGGCAATCATGGAAAAACTAATTGATCCAGATCGCCCCGGAGATTTCAACCAAGCACTAATGGATCTGGGCACTGATATCGAATCTGCTAAAAATCCCAGACCAGATGACTCCCCAATTAAGTTTTTCTGCGCAGCCTATCTCCATGGAACTTACGACAAATATCCCATTAAGTTACCTAAGAAAAAGCCGCGTCCCATGGAAATTCAGGCTTTTGTGATTAGAAATGCGGAAGGTAAATACCTGATTGAAAAGAATAATGCTGGACCTCTTCTTGGCGGTTTTTGGACTTTTCCAATTATTGAGACTAATTTTCAGAGTCAACAAATGGATCTTTTTGGTCAGTCACAGGAAATTCTTGAGACCTTATCACAGAAGGATGCTTTTTCTGAACACTATCAACTACAGCCGACCTGGCATGAGACCGTTCATAAAAAGCTTACTCACACTTTCAGTCATCAAAAGTGGTCCATCGAGCTCTTAGAAGGCTCCGTCAGTGATGATAAATTGCCCAATCATTTAGAACTGCAATGGCTTCACTTAGAAGATTTTGATAATCTCCCAATGGCCACACCACAGAAAAAAATGATGGCACAATTGTTGAAGTAGCAAAAAAGCCCTACTTAGGGCTTTTTGTCTTAACTTAATTCAGCAATGATAGCTTTGATTTGACTTTTGGTATGTACACCAGCTACCTGTTTTACAACTTGACCGTCTTTTTTAAATAATAGGGTTGGAATAGACATAATCCCAAATGCTTGTGCTGTGTTTGGGTTTTCATCAACATCCATTTTTACAATTTTCAATTCATCTTCATCTAGCTCTTCAGATAATTGTTCTAAGATGGGTGCTTGCATTAAACATGGACCACACCATGTTGCCCAAAAGTCAACTAAGACCAAGCCTTCTTTAGTTTCTGATTCAAATGTTGCATCTGTTACAATCTGTGTCATCTGATATTCTCACTTTCTTCTAGTTTATATCCTTATTTTAAGTCAAATCATTTGATATGGCAAGAATCTACTACGTTGATCTGTCAATAAAAAAATTGATAACAAAAAATATAAAAAGCGTAGCAGATTTCAGACAGGTACCCAATCATTTGCTAAAATAACAACTACAATAATATAATACAAGGAGTTTGCGATGGAAAATTATGATCTCATTGTCGTTGGTTTCGGTAAAGCAGGAAAAACTCTAGCTGGCAAAATGGCACAAGAAGGCCAAAAAGTTGCACTGATTGAACAATCTAAGGAGATGTTTGGTGGAACATGCATCAATATTGGTTGTATTCCCACTAAAGCTTTAATACTTGCTACAGAAAAAAACGCCAACTTCGAAGAAGCCATGACACATAAAGAAACAGTTGTGACACGTCTGCGACAAAAAAATGAAAATGGTCTTCGCTCATCTGGGGTTACGCTCTACAATGGTAAAGCAACCTTCTTAGAAAACAAAATCATCCAAATCTCAGCTGGCGAAGAACAAGTCAATGTCTCAGCAGAAACAATTGTTATTAATACTGGTGCAGTATCTAATCACTTCCCAATCCCTGGCTTAATGACAAGTCGTCATGTTGTTGATAGTACAGGTATCTTAGCCATTGATAAAAAACCAGAACGACTTGCAGTTATTGGAGGCGGAAATATTGGTTTAGAATTTGCTAGTTTATATGCTAAACTCGGCAGTCAAGTCGTGGTATACGAAGCTGCTCCCACAATTCTCGGACGTTACGAGGAAAGTATTGCTAAACTAGCCAAAAGCTATATGGAAGAAGATGGCATTAGCTTTAAACTAGATGCAAAAGTAGCAAACATTCAAAATACAGCCGATGACCGCGTTAGTGTAACTGCGGATGACCAAGACGAGACCTTTGATCTCGTCCTTTATGCCATGGGTCGCAAACCTGCAACAGAAGGTTTAGGTTTAGAAAATACAGATATTAGTGTCACTGACCGTGGTGCCATTTCAGTTAATGACTTTTGTCAAACGGCAGTTGACGGTATCTATGCCGTTGGTGATGTTAACGGAGGCCCTCAATTTACCTATACATCACTTGATGATTTTCGTATTGTCTATGGTCAGTTAACAGGAAATAGTAACTACAGTCACAAAGAACGCCTGAACCTTCCAACTACTGCTTTCCTTGAACCACCATTATCACAAGTTGGACTGACTGAAAAAGAAGCTCAAGAAAAAAATATCCCATACAAAGCCAACGAATTACTCGTAGCTAATATGCCACGGGCCCATGTAAATAATGATTTACGTGGTAGTTTCAAGGTTATTGTCCATACCCAAACTAACCTGATACTAGGAGCTACCTTATTCGCCAGTCAATCACAGGAATATATTAATGTAATCAAAATGGCAATGGATAATAATATCCCATACACTTACTTGAAAAATCAGGTCTTCACTCACCCATCAATGGTCGAAAACCTAAACGACGTTTTCAATTTCTAAGACAAGCCATTTAGGTGGTATCAAAAAAGCTTAGTCATCTCATGCAATTGAGACTGACTAAGCTTTTTTATTACCTTCACTTTAAAAAATGTCTTTTGCAACTATTAACCCAAGGTCGCAATGGTGCAACCTGAACCACCTGCATTTTGCGGGGCATAAGCAAAACTCTTAACATGTTTATTGCGTCTTAAATACTTGGTGACCGCTTCACGAATAACCCCCGTCCCAATACCATGAATAATATCAACTTGGCTCATATTGTTAACCAAAGCTTGATCAATGAAAGCATCTAACTCTTGCATCGCTTCCTCATACCGCTTGCCTCGTAAATCAAGACGGGCACGGGGGCCAGAGCCAGTTGCAGCTTTTTTAATGACATTAACCAGTTGCTTCTTAGGTTTCTGACTTTCTTCAGCTGCCTTAACCAAGGTAAATTCATCCTCTTTCAAAGTCATCTTGATTAATCCAACTTGAGCTTCCCACTTCTTATCTTTTAGTTGGCTGGTCAAGGTTCCACGTTGCCCATAAGCTGTCACAATAATATCGTCACCAACCCTTGCAGCACGTAGCTTTTTAGCTTTTTTCAAAACCTTATTTTGTGACAAGTCAGATTGAGGTACTAATTTTTTCAACTGTGTCTTAGCCTCAATCACTTCATGTGGCTTTAATTGAGATTTATCATGCAGTTTGGCAAGAATTGACTCACTCTCTGCCAAAGCCAGATTAACAATTTCTTGCGCCTCTTTGATAACCTTCTCCATTTCCTTATCACGTTCATGAGAAAATTCATTATAAAGCTTTTTAACTGCCCGATTAAATTTGAGGTTTTCTTGCTCAACTTCCTTGATATGATCCAGTCTCTTACGACTCTCTAAGGTCTGTCTTTCCAGTTCTTCAATAATCCGATTCACATCAGAATCCGTATCCGTAAAGTGCTGAGCATCCATCACAATATGACTTGCCAAACCTAAACGCCTAGCAATTTCAAAAGCATTTGAACGACCAGGGACCCCCTGCATAAACCGATAAGTCGGTTTCAGACTATTACTGTCAAACTCCATACTTGCATTTTCCACAAAAGCAGAGTCAATACCATAAGCCTTCAACTCCGGATAATGCGTCGTTGCCATTGTTTTTATTTCTTTTAATCTAAGCTCTTCTAAAATCGCCATAGCTAAGCTAGCACCCTCTTGAGGATCAGTACCAGCACCAAGTTCATCAAAGAGAACGAGGCTATCAGCTGACGCTTGGTCAAGAATTGACACAATGTGGGTCATATGACTAGAAAATGTTGAGAGGCTTTGCTCAATTGATTGCTCATCGCCAATATCTGCAAAAATCCCATCAAAAACAGCAATTTGGGATCCGAAGTCAGCTAGAATAGGCAATCCTGACTGCCCCATCAATTGTGCTAAACCGAGGGTTTTTAACATAATTGTCTTACCACCCGTATTAGGACCCGTTATAACAATAACGGTTAGATCCTTAGAAAAATGCAAGTCATTAGGAATAGCTTTTTGCAAGAGTGGATGACGGACGTTCAACAATTGCACTGATTTATCAGCAGTAACAGTTGGAATAGTCGCCTTCTTCTCCTTCATAAAGAGGTACTTAGCACGGACAAAGTCGAGATGTCCCAGTAACCAAGCATTATTAGTGAGCGCCCGACTATGTGGTCGAACCATGGCTGATAATTCTTTGAGAATTCGTGCCATCTCATGACGTTCATCGGCATGTAATTGCGTTATTTCTTCATTCAATTGCACCAAGGCACGCGGTTCAATATAGACTGTATTCCCTGAAGCAGAAATATCATGAACAACCCCTGCGATTTTATTCCTAAAGGTATTTTTCACAGGAAGCACGCTACGGCCGTTTCGACTAGCAATTAAGGATTCTGACAGATAATCAGCATGCTTCTTGAGCACATCTTGTAGCGACTGTCGAATTTGGTGTTCGCTATTTGAAATCTTACGACGGATTGCTTCCAATTCTGGACTGGCAAAATTCTCTAAGAAGCCTCCATCATTGATGGCTTGTAGGCTTCCCTGCAACTGAGGGAAAATTTCTATTTTCTCAAAAAGTCTTTTCAGGGCCACCAATTCGACATTTTCTAAATCCATGTAAAAACGACTGGCTTCTGCAGAAACAAGTAAGAGTTTTTTTATGTCTAAAAGCTCTGAGATATTTAGGTCAGCGTCCAATTCTAGACGGTGAAGGCTATCATTGACATCACGGAGCGATCCCAAAGCAAAATGATGATGTTCAATAAAAATCCCTTCCATTTCGGAGATTTCTGTAAAATAATCGTTGATTTTATCCGGGTTAGTCGTAGGAACTAATTGTTGCAGTTCCACTTTCCCCTGTTCAGTTTGAAGATAGGCCTGGAATTGCTCCTTGACCTTTTGAAATTCTAACTGTTCTAAAATTTTTATATCCATAGACATCATTATACCCTAAATTCGCGTTAAAATGAATGACTAAAGTGAGTAGGACAGACACCCATGAGGACAAAGTCCTCATGGGTGTCTGTCCCAACTTCTATAATACTTTTGTTATCCACAACTCTCTAATCATCGTTGTCACTGGCGGAAAATGTTCAATTAAAAATCGCGTTAAAAAATGATGATGTAATTGTGATTGGACAGTTTCCGACGGAACTGTTGCAAGGATACTCAACCCCATTGCACAAACAAGTAGAATCACTAAACTAGCGATGATACCCGCAATAATATTGGTCTTTATATTATCAAAATAGTCAATAGGGAAAAAATAAGTTAAGATGCCTATCAAACGAATAAGGGCATAACAAGCCAGAAAAATAATAAAGAATGCAATACCTGCATAATAGACTTTGCTCAAATCAAAAAGAGAAACATCTTTGAAGAAATAAACAGTGACACCTTCAGTAGGATTTGAATAGGGAACCCATAAAGCAATGTTATTAGCTAAACTTTGGTAATGCTGACTAGCAACAAAAAGAGAAAGCACAATACCAATAACATAGAAAGATTGTAAAATAATGCCTCGATGGTAACCAATATAAAAATTCCAAAGCACCACCAAAAGAATGAGAAGTGACAGCATAACTACTCCTCACCTAAATCAGCTTGATTAGCTTTTTCTTGTATACCCTCTAAGGTTTTTTGACGTAATTGGCTAATCTCTTGCTCAATTTTTTCAACTTCAATCTCACGTTTCAACTGCGTTGATAAGGAGTTGATGGCCATCAATATAGCTACTGTTTCACTGTCAGCCTCTGGCAACTTATCTTTGATTGCTTTATACTTCTCTGTGGCAACACGTTCAACTTCTTCCATAAAGAGATTGTCTTTGTCAGTCGTTAAGGTTAATGTCTTTTCACCAAATGTGAACTTGTAACGATTCTTACTATTCATAGGATACCTCTTATAGCATTATACCTTAATTTCAAACTTTCGTAAAATAACAAACTTAATCAGATTGTAAGAAGATAAACTACCCAGGACAAACTAATTTATGATAGAATATCTTCTATGGAAACCATTGTGATGAAAATAGACGGTCCTCAAAAAGCAGAGCTTTTAAATCGTCTGAATGCCTATCAAACCGCTAATAACAATCCCTATGTAGCCTTTTGCGCAAAGTACCAAGGGGTCACTATATTATTATATACCTCAGGCAAGCTGGTTTTTCAAGGAACTGCATCGCAGGATGTTGCTACTGAGTTTGGTTATCAAACTCCTACTTCTTCTCTTGGGGGAATGGATAGCTCTAAAAACCAAAACCTTGCCCTGATAGGAAGCGATGAGGTAGGCAACGGCTCTTATTTTGGGGGCATTGCCGTAGTAGCTAGCTTTGTTACCCCAGAAGACCATCCCTATCTGAAAGAATTAGGAGTTGATGACTCAAAAAACTTAACAGATCCAAAAATTCAACACATTGCACCACTATTGGAAGCAAGAATACCTCACAAAGCTCTGCTATTGTCCCCTAAAAAATATAATCAAATGGTTGGACCAGACAAGCCTTATAATGCCGTGTCTGTCAAAGTGGCACTCCATAATCAAGCTATCTTTTTACTGCTAAAAGAGGGCGTGACAGCCGATAAAATTGTCATTGACGCCTTCACCAGTCAAGCCAATTACCAAAAACACTTAAAAAAAGAAAAAAATCAGTTTAGGAATCCATTAACTTTCCAAGAGAAAGCTGAAAGTGATTACCTTGCCGTTGCAGTCAGTTCGATTATTGCTAGAAATCTTTTTTTAGAAAATTTAAAGGATTTAGGTGCAGAATTAGGTTATCAATTACCAAGTGGTGCTGGCAAACGGTCTGACCAAGTCGCTTCTAAATTGCTTGAAGCCTATGGCATGGCAGCCTTAGAATTTAGTGCCAAATTACATTTTGCAAATACCAAGAAAGCTCTTGGTCTAGCTAAGAAATTACCATAAGGAGTATCATGAAAAAATTTATTAAAGAATGGGGGTTATTCACCCTGTTTATGCTTATTTTTGGACTTAGCCGCCTTTTCATTTGGCAACCTGTAAAAGTAGATGGGCATTCAATGGACCCAACACTTGCTCATGGGGAACGATTAATTGTCTTTAACCAAGCTAAAATTGACCGTTTTGACATTGTCGTTGCTCAAGAAACAGAAAATGGTGTTAAAAAAGAAATTGTCAAACGTGTTATCGGATTACCTGGTGACACAATTGAATACAAAAACGATACCCTCTATATCAATGGCAAACAGACCAAAGAGAGCTATCTGGAAAAATTTATTGCGCTATTCAAGAAAGATAAACTTCAAAAAACCTATTCTTACAGTAGTCTATTCCAAGAATTGGCAAGAAACTCAAATGCCTTTACAACGGATAGCCAAGGGCAAACTAGTTTTTCAGTATCTGTTCCTAAAGGAGAATACTTCCTACTAGGTGATGACCGTATCGTCTCAAAGGATAGTCGAGAAGTAGGAACCTTTAAAGCCAAAAATTTAATCGGCGAAGTTAAATTCCGTTTTTGGCCATTTAACCGTATCAATTTTTTAAAATAAGTCAGGAGTCTGGGACAAAATGTTCTCAGTCTCAATTTTTTTATAGATTTATGTATGTAAGGCAGTGGTTGAGTGGGTTCTAATACGTTGAAAATCAACTTTTACAGCTCTACTAAACTTTGCGGAGGTGGGACGACAAAATCAAATTTCTAAGAAATTACTGATTTTTGTCCCACTCTCTAAATTAGGCATTTCCTTAGAAAGGATATGACATGGAATATTTCTTTTCCGGAACCGTGGACCGCATCATCTTTGAAAATAGTAGCAATTTTTTTAAAATATTAACGCTTATGATTGAAGACACTGATAGTGATTTTGATGAGTTTGAGATTATCATCACGGGCACTATGGCAGACATCATGGAAGGTGAGGATTACACATTCTGGGGCCAACTAAGCCAACACCCAAAGTATGGGCAACAACTTCAACTTAGCCGTTACCAGCGCGCTAAACCGAGTAGATCAGGATTAATCAAATACTTTGCAAGTGATCACTTTAAAGGAATTGGTAAAAAAACCGCTGAAAAAATTATCAGCTTGTACGGCGATAATACCATTGATAAAATTCTAGAAGACCCAAGCCAATTAGAAACGATTAATGGATTTTCCAAAGCTAACCGAGAAGCTTTTGTTGCCAAGCTAAGAATCAATTATGGGACAGAGCAAATTATCGCAGCCCTGGTAGAACTAGGCTTATCTAATCGGATGGCCTTCCAAATTTATGATCAGTATAAAGAAGAAGCCGTTGAACGCGTTAAATCCAATCCCTATCAACTTGTTGAGGATATTCAAGGAATTGGCTTTAAAATGGCCGACAAGTTAGCTCAAGAAATAGGCATTGCTGATACTGCACCCGAACGCTTCCGAGCTGCACTTCTCCACAGTTTATTAGAGCAATCTATCAATCAAGGCGATACCTATATTGAAGCTCGTGATTTGCTGGCCTATGCCATTGATTTATTAGAAGATTCTCGCCAAATTGCATGCGATCCTGCACAAGTTGCCCAAGAATTAAGCCAACTAATTACTGATCAAAAAGTTTATAATGCTGGAACAAAGATTTTTGATGCCTCCTTATATTCTGCTGAAGAGGGAATCAAGTCACATCTACAACGATTGCTTGATACCCCTTTTGAGAATCAAACATCGCAAGAAACGATTGCCAAAGAAATCAAAGCCATCGAAAATGACTTTGCTATTACTTACGATCAAATCCAAAAGGATGCAATTTATCGAGCTTTAACAAGTAAGGTTTTCATTCTAACTGGCGGGCCAGGAACAGGTAAAACAACTGTTATCAGAGGCATTTTAGAAGCCTACGCTCGCATCAATCAAATTGATTTAAATAAAAAGGATTTACCAATTGTTTTAGCAGCACCGACTGGTCGGGCTGCCAGACGAATTAATGAACTGACTGGCTTACCAAGTGCAACCATCCACCGACACCTTGGACTAAATGGTGACAATGATTACCAAGCCATGGAAGATTATTTAGATTGCAAGTTACTTGTTGTTGATGAGTTCTCCATGGTTGACACTTGGTTAGCCAATCAATTATTAGGCGCCATTTCGTCTAACACACAAATCGTCATAGTCGGCGACAGTGATCAATTACCTTCTGTGGGGCCAGGGCAAGTCTTAGCTGACTTATTAAAAATTAGCAGTCTACCACAAATCGCCCTCCGTAAAATTTTCCGACAGTCTACAGATTCAACCATTGTTAATTTAGCAAACCAAATGCGACAAGGCTTACTACCAGTCGACTTTCGCGATAAAAAAGCTGACCGCTCTTACTTTGAGGCTATGCCACAACACATACCCACCATGGTCACCAAAATTGTTGCATCAGCAGTCAAGAGTGGTATCCCAGCTGATGAAATTCAAATCTTAGCTCCAATGTATAAAGGCCAAGCCGGCATCACTAATCTCAACCAATTAATGCAGGACTTACTCAATCCTTTAGACAATCGTACAGAGTTTCTCTTTAATGACATGCGTTTCAGAAAAGGGGACAAAATTTTACATTTAGTTAACGATACTCAGTTAAACGTTTTTAATGGAGATATCGGTTATATTATCGACCTAGTTCCAGCAAAGTACACCGAATCAAAACAAGATGAAATTGTGATGGACTTTGATGGTTCCGAGGTAACTTATCCTCGAAACGAATGGTTAAAAATCACGTTAGCTTATGCCATGAGTATCCATAAATCGCAAGGGAGTGAATTCCAAGTCGTCATTTTACCTATAACTCGTCAAAGTGGGCGGATGCTTCAACGGAATCTAATTTATACGGCTGTCACAAGATCTAAGAGTAAATTGATTTTACTGGGAGAGTACTCAGCTTTTGACTTTGCCATCAAAAATGAAGGTGACAAACGCAAAACCTTTCTCGTGCAACGATTCACAAACAAAACAGAAGACTTAATACACGAAAATTCTAAAAAAACTGAAAGTGAAGACTCTTTATCTATCAGTTCTACTGCTGATGACGTGGGTTCTACAAGTGAAGTTACCTCTACCTCATCCAAGCCCCCTACTGATATAGCTCAAACATCTATTTTAAGTTTAGACAATTTGATGACTATTGACCCCTTAATCGGTCTGACAGAAGCAGATTTTGAAAAATTTTTTAAAAAATAAGTAATTGCTATGTTGTAAGTGGCAAAACTATGCTATACTTGTGTTGTATTATTAATTGCATACAAATTTTGGAGGTTTTATGATATCTTATGAAAAAGTGCGTCAGTCACTTAAAACACTAAATATTTTTATTATTGTCCTTAATACCATTCTAGCGATTTTATCAGTCATTGGATTGGTATTAATGATTCTCTTCCTAGGAAATGACGAATTCAAATCATCTATTCCCACTGAGAAACTTGCCGTTATTGAACAAGCCATGTCACCATTTGCAATCTTCATTTCCGTACTTTCTATACTTTTAACAATTGGTATCATTGTTTTTTGTATCCTCAATCACAAGAAAATTAAAAATCGTTTAGAAATTTCACTTTTACCCTACCTATTAGGATTCGGCTTGGTAACTGTAAACTTGATTTCAATCCTTACTGCGCAACCTTCAATAGTTGCTATAGTCATCCAAATAATCTTCTTGACTCTTTATTACTTTGCTTTTTCAAAAGCAAAAACATTAAACAACAAAGAAACTGATGACAATAGCGAAGAAATAGACGCATAAAAAAACGCCCACGTGGCGTTTTTTATATCTCTAAAGAAATATCAAGTTGCTTATCATCAAGTCCTGACATGGTTACTCCTAATAAACGCACGCCGCTGTCATTTTCATCAAGACTATCAAAAATATCAAGCGCTTTTTGATTAATAACATCAAAATCACGGGTCAATTCTTCTAGACTAAGACGCTTGGTCAAGGTTGAAAAATCAGAGTAACGAACCTTCAAAATAACTATCTTTCCGAGCTTATCATTTTTTTCCATTAAATCAGCTACGCGTTTACTATTTTTGCTAATTTCAGCTTTTATATCCCCCTCATTATATAAGAGCTTTGCATAAGTGCGTTCACTACCAATTGATTTTCGAATCCGATTAGGTTTCACTGGTGATTGACTAATCCCTCTGGCTTTGCGGTAGAGGTCAAATCCAAAACGACCAAATTGGTCGATTAAGGTCATCTCTGTCAGAAGTAGCAACTCTTCCCCTTTGTATACACCCATTTCATGCAGTTTTTCTACTGACTTTTTACCTACACCGTGGAATTTTTCAATTGGTAAGTCCGAAAGAAAGCGCTGCGCATCCTCAGGAAGAATAAGTGTTAAACCATGCGGTTTTTTATAATCACTAGCTAATTTGGCGAGAAACTTATTGTAGGAAACACCCGCTGAACAGGTCAAATGCAATTCTGTCCAAATATCATGCTGAATCAGCTTTGCTATTTTCAAAGCAGATTTAATACCTAATTTGTTTTCGGTCACATCAAGGTAGGCTTCATCAATTGACATAGGTTCTACTAAGTCCGTATACCGTTTAAAAATCTGACGAATCTGAGCACCAACTTCCCTATATTTAGCATAATTACCAGAAATGAAGACCGCCTGCGGACACCGCTCATAAGCTTCCTTTGAACTCATTGCTGAGTGAATACCAAACTCCCTTGCTTCATAACTACAGGTGGAGACTACACCACGGCCACCAGTTTCACGAGGGTCCCTGGCAATAATAACTGCTTTCCCATGCAAACTAGGATTATCACGAATTTCCACAGCAGCAAAAAAAGCATCCATGTCAATATGGATTATTTTGCGTGATGTGTCATTTATTAGTGGGAAAATAAGCATAATATACCTCTGTCACCATTATACCTTTATTGACTAAACTGTTCAATTTTAATCATATAATACAGATTTTTGGACTATTTCGAACTGTATTATAAAAGAATTGAAGATTTGTCAAGAAATTTGCTTGGGAAACCGTTTCCTGTATGATAAACTATGTTTGTAAGTGTAACAGATACTGTTACTAGAATTTAAAGGAGAAAATAAATGGCAACTGTAAAAACTAACTCAGATGTTTTTGAAAAGGCTTGGGAAGGCTTTAAAGGAACAGACTGGAAAGAAAAAGCAAGTGTCTCTCGTTTCGTTCAAGCTAACTACACACCTTATGATGGTGACGAAACTTTCTTAGCTGGAGCAACTGAACGTTCACTTCACATTAAAAAAGTAATCGAAGAAACTAAAGCAAATTATGAAGCAACTCGCTTCCCGTATGATACTCGTCCTTCATCAATCGCTGGGATTCCTGCTGGATATATCGACAAAGAAAATGAAGTTATTTACGGTATCCAAAATGATGAATTGTTCAAATTAAACTTCATGCCAAAAGGTGGTATCCGTATGGCGGAAACTACTCTTAAAGAAAATGGCTATGAACCTGACCCAGCTGTACATGAAATCTTCACAAAATATGTAACAACAGTTAATGATGGTATCTTCCGGGCCTATACTTCAAACATTCGTCGCGCACGTCACGCTCACACTGTAACCGGTCTTCCAGATGCCTACTCACGTGGACGTATCATCGGTGTTTATGCTCGTCTTGCTGTTTACGGTGCAGACTACTTGATGCAAGAAAAAGTAAACGACTGGAACTCAATCACTGAAATTGATGAAGAGTCAATCCGTTTACGCGAAGAAATTAATTTACAATACCAAGCACTTGGTGAAGTTGCTAAACTTGGTGATCTTTACGGAGTTGATGTTCGTCGTCCTGCTGAAAATGTTAAAGAAGCCATCCAATGGGTTAACATTGCATTCATGGCTGTATGTCGTGTCATCAATGGTGCTGCTACATCTCTTGGACGGGTGCCAATCGTTCTTGATATCTTTGCAGAACGCGACTTAGCACGTGGAACATTTACTGAATCAGAAATCCAAGAATTTGTAGATGATTTCGTTCTTAAATTACGTACTGTTAAATTTGGTCGTACAAAAGCTTACGATGCACTTTACTCAGGTGACCCGACATTTATCACAACATCTATGGCTGGTATGGGTAACGACGGTCGTCACCGTGTTACTAAAATGGACTACCGTTTCTTGAACACTCTTGATAACATCGGTAACTCCCCAGAACCAAACTTAACAGTTCTTTGGACTGACCAATTACCACATACTTTCCGTCGCTATTGTATGACAATGAGTCATAAACACTCTTCAATCCAATATGAAGGTGTTACAACTATGGCTAAAGAGGGATACGGCGAAATGTCATGTATCTCATGTTGTGTATCTCCACTTGACCCAGAAAACGAAGACCAACGTCATAACATCCAATACTTCGGTGCACGTGTTAACGTTCTTAAAGCTCTACTTACAGGCCTTAACGGTGGTTACGACGATGTTCATAGAGACTACAAAGTATTTAATGTTGTTGAACCAATCACTTCTGAAATCCTTAACTACGATGACGTTATGGCTAACTTCGAAAAATCCCTTGACTGGTTGACAGACACTTATGTAGATGCCCTTAATATCATCCACTACATGACTGATAAATATAACTACGAAGCGGTTCAAATGGCTTTCTTGCCAAGTAAACAACGTGCTAACATGGGATTCGGTATCTGTGGTTTCGCAAATACTGTTGATACGTTGTCAGCAATCAAATATGCTACAGTTAAAACTATCCGCGACGAAAATGGCTACATCTACGACTATGAAGTAACTGGTGAATTCCCACGCTTCGGTGAAGATGATGACCGTGTTGATGATATCGCTAAATGGTTGATGGAAGCTTACCATTCACGTCTAGCAAGCCACAAACTTTACAAGAACGCAGAAGCTTCAGTTTCACTTCTTACAATCACATCAAACGTTGCTTACTCTAAACAAACTGGTAACTCTCCAGTTCACCGTGGTGTATTCTTAAATGAAGATGGAACAACTAACACAAGTAAAGTTGAATTCTTCTCACCAGGTGCTAACCCATCTAACAAAGCCAAAGGTGGTTGGTTACAAAACTTGAACTCATTAGCTAAACTTGACTTTTCACACGCTAACGATGGTATCTCATTGACTACTCAAGTTTCACCACGCGCACTTGGTAAAACATTTGACGAACAAGTTGATAACTTAGTAACTGTTCTTGATGGCTACTTCGAAAACGGTGGACAACACGTTAACTTGAACGTAATGGACCTTAAAGAAGTTTACGACAAAATCATGAGTGGCGAAGATGTTATCGTTCGTATCTCTGGATACTGCGTAAATACTAAATACCTTACACCTGAACAAAAAGCTGAATTAACTCACCGTGTCTTCCACGAAGTTCTGTCAATGGATGATGCTGTAACAGAAGTTAGAAGCAAATAATCACTCACAAAAAGATGTTGTCAATTGACAATGTCTTTTTTTTCGTTAAAATAAAGGTATGATAATAAGACAAAGCCGAGATACCCTCTCACCAACCTATATTGATGCCATACAAATTAGAGAAAAAGTCTTCGTTCAAGAACAAGGCGTTCCCCTGGACATTGAAATTGATGACAAGGAGGCACTCTGCCTACACTTTGTCGCCTACGACGACAAAGACATAGCTTGCGCAACTTGCCGCATTCTCCCAGACAAGCAGATGAAACAAGTCACCCTACAACGAATGGCTGTGCTCGACAACTACAGAGGTCAAAAATTGGGCCAATTCCTCATGCAAGAAACCATGACCTACTGCAAAAAGCAAGGCTTCAAAACGATGGAACTACATGCACAACTAAGTGCCAAACCCTTCTATGATAAACTAGGATTTATCTCGCAAGGAGATATTTTCCAAGAAGCAGGAATTGATCATCAAACCATGACAAAAAATCTCTAAAAACAACAACTCATCTTTTCAAATGAAGATGAGCTTTTTTATGAAGTAAAGACCGGCTTATCATATCACTAATTTCCAAAATAATATTAATGTAATATCATAAAGATGGTATAATAAGAAGAAAAAGATTAAACAGGAGAAATGATGTCACATTCTACTAGAACCATTATGTCATCACTTTTTGTAATAGCTTGTAATCTGATAATAGCTACAAGTCTCCATATTTACCTATTTTCTGCATTGTTTTTACAAGCCATGACAATCTTTCTATATATTATTGTTTATTATTGCACGGTTGACAATAAAAGCAAACCAACCAATGTGAAAGCTATATTGACCAACATGGCAACTCACCTAAAAATGCCATACAAAATAATAATAGTCCTAATAGTTGTCCAGATCTTTTTTCATATCGGCCGTCCTTATCAGCCCTACGATACTTATAGCATTTGTACTTTTTCTCTAGCATTATTCCAATTCATCCACATTATGGCCATCAATGGGTACAAAGCTCCAGTAGCAAAAAAGATTAAAAAGGAGCAGTCATGAAAACATCACAAAAAGCATTACTATCAACCCTTATCACCATTAGTATTACTACCTTGATTGGCTTTTACCTTAAGGTATCTCTAGTTTCTATTTTTCTCTTGCAATTCATGACGGGCATCTTTTATATGATTGTTTATTTTGGAACAGTTCATTATAAAAATAAGCCTACAAATTACCATCAAATCAGTCAAATTATGCGAGCTCACTTGAAAAGGCAATATAAGTTATTGCTCCTTTTTATCATTCCTTGCCTGATATTAATGTTTTCCTCTCCGCATCCCTACGATGTCTACTTTTATTGCAATTTATGTTTTGTTATGCTCCAGTTACTACATCTGATAGCTTTGAATGGTGTGAGACCGCAACAAACAAATAAGCCTTCCTAAGCAGGAAGGCTTATTTAAAACTATCTTTAATGGCCTGCATAACCAAATCACGGACTTGAATCCAATGCGCTCGGTCATCTTTATCATAGGTGCGATTGGTTAAAAAGATGGCGGCTTGCTTTTTATCATTAAACATAATGAAAGGACCAGTATAGCCTGTGTGGTCTAGCCAATTATCTTTTTCCAAACGCCATGCAATCGAGCGTTCTTTTTTTTGCTGGCTATAATTACAAAACAATTGAGAAGCAAAGTCATCTGCCATATAGTGGTTGAGCAACTGCTTCATATCATTTACAGTAGAAAAAAGACCCGCAGATCCTGAATGCTTCCCTAAAACTCTTGCTTTAGGATCATGAACCAGACCATCATGGACGCCATTAACTGTTGGAACTGCTTCTGCTCTTGGTCCAAAGGTCGTTTCAGTCATCCCAAAAGGCTCAAAAATGTCTTCCGCAAAAAGCTGATCCAAACTTTTCCCTGTCACTTCTTCCAGCATAAAGCCAAGTAATAGGAAGTTGACATCCGTATAACGAAAAGTCTTATCCTCAGTAACAGTCAACTGATTCATAGCTTCTTTTAATTGGGTAGCATCCAGTTGGTCCCGATTTGGGATGTAGGGATCTAGTCCACTGGTATGAGTCAATAGCTGGCGCAGCGTCACACACTTATCATGAAATGCAGGATAGTAAGTGGTTAAAGAAGCATCTAAGTCCAAAGCTCCGCTATTAATCATCACAATGCAAATAGTCCCGACACCAACAACCTTAGAAACACTGGCTAAATCATAGACTAAGCCGGGCTTTGTAGGGTATTCCCCATCAGTGGTACCAATGTAGTACTCTTGCCATTTTCCCTGCTCAAAAAGGGCTAAAGTAGCCCCATGATATTCTTTTGCTTGAATCTGTTGCTCAATTAATTGAAACAGTTCTTTTCTCATTTGGTAAACCATAATTCAATTTTACTTAAATCACTAACAACTAATATTTTTTCTTTTTTATCAAGATAAACGTCAAGGCCTTTTGCTTCAAGTTCTTCTTTGTAAGCTGCCAAATCCATCTCAGCTGGCACTGCCATTTCAATAATTTCTAGATCCCAAGCAATTTGTGGTTCAATTGCTAGATCGGGACCTTCAGCAGCCATAAATTGAATATCAATTGGTAATTGCCCTTGGAAGGTCTCTTGATAGAATGCCTTTGCCTTATCTTGATCCGCTACATTTAAAACAATTGTTTCAAAGGTGAAATCTGGTAATCCTTTAAAGCTGGCATCTGCTGTTAATTCTGGCATGTCAGCAACTTCTAATTGGCTGATATCATTTTCAGAGTGCAACAAATAACGGTCTCCTTCTGGGGAAACTGTCTCAAAGGCGTAGCCATTTGTTCCTTTAAATAAGGTATCAACACTAGCTCCATTTGCCAAAAGGCTTTGAATAGCACTGGCATCACTAGTTTTAATCACAATTGTGTTCAGTTTCTTTGGTCCAACAACGGCGCGTGTACGAACTGATGGTGATTCTTCAATGACAAAGCGTTCCTTGCCTTGTCCATATGATGAAAAAATAGCAATTGCGTTTTCTTCAGAAACCAATCGCATGCCTAAACTTTCTTTATAAAAATCGATATTAACTTGACGATTATTGACTCTAACTACCGGAGTAATAAAGCTTACATTCTTTAATAATGTCATGAAATCCTCCTAATCCTCTGTTATTATAGACAAAAAATGGTCATTTGACAAGAAATTATGCGCTAATTAGCCAATTGACCAAACTGATTTTTTTTTGTAAACTATTACTCATGAATGAAAACTTAATTCTCCATCTAATTCAAGTTTTGCTAATTCTAGCAATGCTTTTTATTTTTGTCACCCTTGGCCATCACCTGAAAGCATATCACATCAATCCTTTCAAACGATTTTTTACTGGTTTTTGGATTGGCCTTGTCACAGATGCACTGGACACACTTGGTATCGGCTCTTTTGCGACAACAACGACCCTCTTCAAAATGACCAAATTGGTCCAAGACGACAGCAAGCTTCCCGGCACAATGACCGCAGCCCACGTTTTACCCGTCTTGATTCAGTCCCTTTGCTTTATCTTTGTTATCAAAGTTGAAGTGTTGACTTTGGTATCAATGGCTGGCGCAGCCTTTCTTGGGGCTTACTTTGGCACAAAAATCACCAAAAACTGGCATACACCGACAGTCCAGGCCATACTAGGGAGCCTTCTGATCCTAGCATCCGTCATTATGACTTTTAGAATGATTACCAACCCCGGATCAGATATCGCCCATTCACAACATGGGCTTCATGGCATCTGGCTTTTTGTTGGTATCGCCTTTAACTTTGCTATTGGTGTCCTAATGACAATGGGGCTTGGCAATTACGCTCCTGAGTTAATTTTCTTCTCACTAATGGGGCTTAGCCCTGCAGTTGCTATGCCGGTTATGATGTTAGATGCTGCCATGATTATGACTGCTTCAAGCCGTCAATTTATCAAAGGTGATCGTGTTTCCTGGACTGGATTTGCTGGTGTGGTCATCGGAGGCTGTATCGGCGTTCTCTTAGCTGTCTTTTTCTTGACCAATCTCGATATCAACAATCTCAAAAAGTTGGTTGTTATTATCGTTATCTTTACAGGAGTTATGCTAATCCGGTCATCAATTGCCTCTAGAAAACACGAAAAACTTCAAGGATTAGTTGAAGTTGAGTCATAACATATTCAAAAGTAGAAATGCTAGGCAGATCTACTTTTTTTATATACAAAAAAAGAAGACAAGATGCCTTCTTTTGATTTATTATTTGATGTAAAGATATTTGAATAGTGCTACTGCAACAATACCAGCTAGGATTGGAGCTACAACCGGTACCCATGCATACCACCATTTTGAATCACCTTTTGCTTGACCTAAAACTGATTTTGGTAAGAAATGATGAACAAGACGTGGACCTAGATCACGTGCAGGGTTAAGACCAGGACCTGTTGGTCCACCTAATGACGCTACCAAGGTCATAACCAAGAAACCGATGCCTAGGTGAGCTACTGCAAGTGAGCCTGAAATGAATGGGGCTACTTGTGTTTCAGCTGCTGTTTTATCAAAACCAGTGGCAACTAGTTTACCGACTAATTCTGAACCAAAGAAGTTTTTAGTCAAGGCCATTGCTCCAAAGAAAAGAACGAATGATCCAACAAACTCGTTTGCAAAACCGTTTATAAGTGATGGCTTGCGGCTTTCAACAGATCCGTCATCCAGTGCTGAGATAGTTGAGAACGATCCCAAAATCGGATTTGGATTTTCAGTTTTACGGAAATAAGGACCATAAACACCAACAACGACTAATTGACCAAAAATAGCACCTAAAAATTGCGCAATGATATAAGGAGCAACATGTTCCCAAGGGAATAACCCTGATACAGCAAGTGCAAAAGTGAAGGCTGGGTTAATGTGGTTACCAGAAATATTACCAAACATTAAGGCAGGCATCATAACCCCAAATCCATAACCAAAAGCAATAATAATCCAACCCGAATTATAGCCTTTAGTTCCTTTTAAGTCAACATTTGCAACAGATCCATTACCAAGAATAAGTAATAAAGCAGTCGCAAGAAATTCTGTGATGTACTTCACAGCCCATGTAATTTCCATTAGTTACAAAATCCTCCTATTTATATTAATTTAGACAAGTACCATTTTATCAAGTATAATAGACAATGTAAAGCTTGTATAAGTAATTAAAACGTTTACTTGGAGGTAGACTAGAATCATGAAATATAATCAATTTTCTTATATTCCCGTAACAAATGAGCAGGCCTTGTCAGAATTATCAGACTTGGGATTTCCAATTACTAAGGAAATGTCAAATAAAGAAGCCTTCAACGTCTTTTTAGCAACTTACTATTGTCACCAACCAGATAAAGACTATCAATTTTCCCTCTTATTAGCAGACTCAGACACTGATTTACAATCATTCTTTCAATCAGATGCCGAGCTTACTGCGGACATTTTTTATTATGGGGCACTGCAAGTCCTTGAATTCGTACCTGGCATGGATTTCACTGTCTTGGACCAATTCCTTAGTCAGCTTGACTTCCCAATCACCTATAAGCAGGATCAATTTTTGACCAATCTGCACCAGCTATTGGCCACAAGGCAAAAAAATGGGATGACGTTGATTGATCAGTTGATTAGTCAAGGTTTTCTACCAATGGACAATGATTACCACTACTTTAACGGGAAATCACTGGCTACTTTTGATACCAATGATTTAATTCGTGAGATTGTCTATGTCGAAGCTCCGATTGATACCGACCAAGACGGTCAAACAGACTTAATCAAGGTCAACATTATCAGACCTAAAACCAACCATAAAATCCCAAGCATGATGACGGCCAGCCCTTACCATCAAGGGATTAATGAGGTCGCTAATGACAAGAAACTCTATAAAATGGAAGGTCAACTTACTGTCAAGGAAACAAAGGAAATCACTTGTCAAGACAAACCAATTAACAAGGTCGCAATTTCAGTCCAAGCCCTCCCAATCACAGGCAGTCAAGAAAGCTTCTCCTACATTGATTCCTATACTCTCAATGACTACATGCTGGCGCGTGGCTTTGCTAACATTTATGTCTCAGGCGTGGGCACTGCCGGTTCTGATGGCTTCATGACAAGTGGTGATTACCTACAAATTGAAAGCTTTAAGGCCGTTATTGATTGGCTAAATGGCAGAGCTAAGGCCTTTGCTAGTCACAAGCGAGACAGCTATGTCCTTGCCACTTGGTCAAATGGTTACGTGGCAACCACTGGTAAATCCTATCTGGGGACCATGTCTACCGGGCTGGCAACCACCGGAATTGATGGATTGAAACTTATCATAGCTGAGGCCGGCATCTCATCATGGTATGACTACTATCGAGAAAATGGCTTGGTTTGCAGCCCTGGCGGCTACCCGGGGGAAGATTTAGATGTCCTGACAGAATTAACCTACAGCCGAAGCCTCTGGGCAGGCGACTACCTCCGTCAGAAAGACAAGTACCAAGCCATGTTAGCCGTGCAATCGCAAGCCTTAGACCGCACCAGTGGCGACTACAACCAATATTGGCATGACCGCAACTACCTACCACATGCGCATAAGACTAAGTGTGACGTAGTTTATACCCATGGTTTACAAGACTGGAATGTCAAACCAAAACAAGTCTACACTATCTTCAATGCCCTTCCTGCTTCTGTCCAGAAACACCTCTTCCTACATCAGGGACAACATGTTTACTTGCATAATTGGCAATCCATCGACTTTAAAGAAAGTATGAATGCCTTACTCTGTCAAAAACTTTTAGATGTCAATAATGATTATCACTTACCAATAGTTATTTGGCAAGATAACAAGTCAGAGCAAAGTTGGCAGACTTTGGAGCAATTTGGTGGCTCAGACAAGCTCCAGTTACCTCTGGGAGACAATTTAGCTACTATAGATAATAGTTATCCAAAAGATGAATTTACAGCCTATGCTAAGGATTTCAGAGCCTTTAAGAGTCGTTTATTCTTAGGGAAGACCAATCAAGTCCACATTGACCTCACTTTGGAAGAGGATCTACTGATGAATGGTCCAGTTACTTTGGACTTGAAACTGAAATCTTCATCCAATAAAGGACTTTTGTCAGCTCAGCTATTGGACTATGGAAAAGCAAAACGCCATGGTGATCTACCAGCAGTCTTAGAGCTCAGAAGCATAGATAATGGGCAAAACTTTGCGCGTGAAGATCTTAAGGAGTTGCCTTTTGCCCCAACTGATTATCGAGTTGTTTCTAAAGGGGTTATCAACTTGCAAAATAGGGCTGACCTTTTGAAAATTGAGGAGATTGTTCCTGATCAATGGATGACTATCCAATTTGCTTTGCAACCAAGTATTTACCAATTCCATAAAGGAAATCAGTTACGTCTTATCCTTTATACAACAGACTTTGAACACACTGTGCGTGATAACGATGACTATCAGTTGACAGTTGACTTAGCTTCCTCTAAACTAAGCTTACCGAGATAATTTTAGAAATAGTGGAGAGAGATATGAAACAAGTCGCAAAGGAAAATTATGGCAATAGCTTCCACTTCTGGTACCAAGTCGATTTATTGACCGACCATGACTATGGAAAAATTTTCAATACAGACCTTGCCAGTTTAGAGCAAGTCAAAGAAGTTATTCTTGCTGATTTATCAGAGGCTCAAACCGACCAAGTCTACTTTTGGTATTTTGGTCAAAGTTTGGAAGAAACAGTTTTGATGATTAAAGTTGTCAATCAACAAGTTGATGCTCAGATTAACTTAAAGGATTTTGATTTTGCACTCAACTGGGATGCAATCAAGGATTGGAAACATTCCTTAGCAAATAGCCTACTAAACTAAAATCAGGTACCTCAATTGAGGTACCTGATTTATTATAATAAAGAAAAGAGAGAGTTTTTCATAAATTCCGAAGTTTAGCCTAAAAAAATATCATCAACACAAACTGATAACTCTTCCGCAATGGCTTTTAACTTCTCATACTTAGCTCTTCGGAGAACAGCTACATCTTTTTCATAGCGCGCGATCGTTCTAACTGATATGTCAGTTTGATGGGCTAACTCTTCTTGTGTCATTTTTTTGGCTAATCGCAAGGATTTCAAAGACATTTGTGACAATAGTTGACCTCCTACTTGTTATTTATTAAAAAAATATGATATCTATATTATAGACTTCGGTTTTTATGAAGTCAAGTCTTTTTTAGAAATTTTTTTCAAAAACTTCCGATTCTAGGTGCTTTATGATATGATATGTTTTAGAAATAGTTGGAGGTCAAAAATGTCAGGACAAAAAAGTCTCTTTGCTCGAAATTTAAAATACCTTAGATTAAAAAATAATATGGATCAATTAGAACTTGCTGTGTACCTTGGCCGAAAAAGTGCCTCCTCAATCAGTGAATGGGAAAAAGGCAAATACTCACCAAAGCAAGAAATTCTTTTTAATATTGCCAGTCTCTTCAAAGTTACTTTAGATGAACTGACGGCAATTGATTTAGAAGCTCGCCAAAACTATCCCCTGCCCGAGCGACACCTTCAAGACATTCAAATGATCTCAGAACAACTGGAACCTCCTTTGTTTCAAAAACTATTGAATTACGGAGAAGAATTATTAGAGAAACAAAATCAAGAATCAGAGTAAACAAAAGAGGAGCTAGTCCTCTTTTTTTGTCCTATAGAAAAAGTGTGTATATCAGCATTTTATCAGCTTTTTTATCAAGTTGACTATAATAGACAGTTAGTTTTTCTTGAGTAATGCCAAATTTTTTATAAATTGCTTTCGCTTTCCTGTTCAAAACTTTCAATTGTAAATTTTGTTCAACCGTTGTCTGATAAAATGCTGCATAATTACTATTCAATCTATCTTGAAAAGCACTTGCCAAGTTAAAATAAGAAATGAAACAAACTTTAACCTCATTAGATAGGGGGCATGCCTGAACCAAATCCTTGACTTCCTCGGTACTAGACCAACTTTTGTCGCTACCAGCCAAATAAAAACGTTTCAACAGAGCATTATTCCGACTCTCCAATTTCCTGAGATTAACGAGATAGGTTGATTCTGTAGCAGAAAATCTTGTCGATTTGATACGATTTATTTCAGTTCACAAGCTATGTAGTTTTTATAAATTGGCTGAGCTTCTTTATCTGCCTCTTCCAGTTATTGAGCCATTGTTTGTTTAGCTTGACTGCTTTGTTTGCTGGTGACTAGTAGCAGTGGTCTTTGCTCTTTCTTGAGCATCAACAGGTGCCCGAAAACTAGTGTCTAGTGCTGTAAAGAACAAGAGTGTCGCAAGGGAGAGTAGTTTAACCCTTGTTAGCTTTGTCATTTGAAAGCCTTCTTTTCCTATAGTTTCTTATCTTACCTGACAACAGTATACCCTAAATAAAAAATGAATCTCCGAAACTTTGTGCAAAAAATAAGGCAATTTGGGGCAGAAAAAAACCTTCTAAGAAAGATTACAATCCAACTTCCACCTCAACTGACAAGAAACCAGTCAAAAAGCACTGCCAAAAGGAAATGCTTTATTTTTCTTACTTCTCCCCAACCACATATGTCAGTTGGCTGGCTTGTGCTGCTGTGAAGGTGTGGTAGGAAATGACGCCTAGGCCCATGCAGTTGGATTCTGAGATAAGGACGGTGCCTTTGACAATGGCCACGTGCCATATAATGCGGCTTACACGAGCTTAAGCTAGGGCTTTCTCTTATAATGGTCTATTGTAGGTCTTATCAAGGTATGAGCTGACCGCAAACTTAGCCAACGCTAGCAATCCACATAACGGAAGGTAATACCAAATGGGGCCTTGAATAATATCTCTATTAAGCGACGGCATGATGAAGGAAAGACAAAAAATTGGAATAATGCTAAGAATGCAAAAGAAGATAAATCGTCTTCTCATGACCTTGTCAGATAGGGTATAGGTTCCTTTGACAATCATTTCTACTATAGCAATTGAAACAGTAATGGTTAGTAACATTGTAGCTAAGTCTAGCCAGCTAATGGTCATCCTAAGTGTTGGATGGTTATGGTTGACAAGACCTTCTAAAATATAAGTTAGGATATCTCCTGCTAAAAAAATTACTAAGAAAATGAAAACTAACAACAATAATAAATCGAGAGTGTTTAAAATGCTTTCTTTTCTTGTCATTTTTGGCACCGAAGCAATCACATCATCAATAAAAGCCTGTTTGTCTTGACCAAAAATATCTTCTAAACTGTCGCCACGCTTTTGACCTTCCAGGAGTAAC
Source organism: Streptococcus hongkongensis (assembly GCF_053206145.1). Lineage (NCBI taxonomy): Bacteria > Bacillati > Bacillota > Bacilli > Lactobacillales > Streptococcaceae > Streptococcus > Streptococcus hongkongensis. The sequence goes on along the minus strand of NZ_JBRUGD010000005.1, from coordinate 51,646 downwards.
GTGATCAAATCATTACGAATTTCCTCTTGATGAAACTCATTTATTTTAGCCCCGCGCAGATAGACAATCATATTGGTGTAATCTTGGGAATAGGCTTCCATAATAGCTTTTTCTAATTTATTATTTTCCTTTTGTAGTGCTTTGACTTTGTTCATCTTCATTCTACCTCGCTCAAATCGCTTTTTTCATGACTTAGGAGTTGATTAATCGCAGAGCTAAGCGACAGCCAATTATCTTTAAAGTCTGCTAATTGCTGTAAGCCAGTCTCTGTTAAACTATAATATTTCCGTTTTGGGCCTTGCGGAGACGGTTTAGCTATACCTTCAATGGCCTTGCCGCTCTGCAATCTCAAAATAATCGGATAAATGGTTCCTTCGGAAACCGTGCCGAAGCCATAGGCTTCTAATTTTTTCGAAATCTCATAAGCATAGGTTTCTTCCTGCCTAATAATTTCCAATATGGCACCTTCCAATAAGCCCTTTAACATTTGTGACGGAATCACGTTAAACACCTCTTTTACTACCTTGTAATACAAGTTACCTTTAATTAACTATATTGTATTGCAAGTTAGTCTGCTTGTCAAGAGAAATTGTTTGGTTTATTTGTGTTCTTTTTCACAGATTTTTATTGTTGTATGCGTTTACATCTGTTAGAATAAGGGTAATTATAAACACAGGAGGTATACTATGGCAACTATTGGATACTATCAAAATGAGATGATAACTGCACAAAATCCCCATTTTTCATCTTGTAAAACCATTATTGAAACGGCTTTTTTCGGTAATAACGTAAAAGCTATAAGTTCGTTAAAAGAAGCTTATCAGTTGGCTTCTTCTGCGCCAAATACAATTGTTTTGGATCAAAAAATCAAACATGCTAAAGAGTTAGATTTGGATGAGGATACACATGTCATTGTAGCAAATGGCGGAGCTGTTGTTGGAAGGACAGCTAAGGCCAGACGTATAAAAGGGCAGTCACCTGAGGAAGATACCTTCATTGAGACACTTCTTCGTGAGGATATTTATCAGTCTAGTTTTAAACCATTCATTTCAGGGCAATCACTTGTTGGACTGGATAAGCAGTTTATGCTTAAAGCACATATTATGATGCCAGAAACAGAAATTAACAATATGTACTCTTGGTTACTAAATTTTCAAATACTTAATGAAAGTTATCAAGATATTTTGGATCAGTCACTGCCCTATGACGAAAATGATATTTATATTTATTTCAATCCTGATTGGAAAAATGAAAACTATCCAGACGGCTTAGCTTACTTTGATACCAAGCAGAACGTAGCAGCAATTTTGGGGATGAATTATTTTGGAGAAATTAAAAAAGGAACCCTGACCTTAGCTTGGGCAACTGCTGCTCGCAATAATTTCGTAGCTTGTCATGGTGGCCTTAAAGAATTTAGAAAAGATGATAACTTGTATGTAGCCTCCTTCTTTGGCTTATCTGGTTCTGGTAAATCTACACTAACCCATGCTAAACATGATAATAACTATCAAATCCAAGTTCTCCATGATGATGCCTTTGTTATTTCAACAAAAGATGGTTCTGCTGTTGCTTTGGAACCTGCTTACTTCGATAAAACAAATGACTATCCTGTCGGCCATCCTGAACAAGATTATTTTCTCACTGTCCAAAATTGTGGTGTTACTTTAAATAAAAAAGGACAACGTGTTCTAGTTACAGAGGATATCCGAAACGGAAATGGCCGAACCGTTAAATCACGTTATTCTACTCCTGATCGTGTTGATGCCATTCACGAACCAATCTCAGCCATCTTTTGGATTATGAAAGATGAATCACTGCCTCCTCTTGTAAAAATAAGTCATCCAACCCTTGCTTCAGCATTTGGTTGCACACTGATGACAAAACGGTCCAATGCTGAAAACGCCAGTGGCGATTTAGGAAAACTAGTCATTGAACCTTATGCTAACCCATTCCGGATTTATCCGTTGATTGAAGATTTTGAGAAATTCCATGACTTATTCGCCTCAGGGGTTGAAGCCTATATCATCAATACTGGTTCTTATTTAAATACTAAAATCAGTAAAGAGGTTACTCTGTCTTGTATTGAAAAATTAGTTGATGGTAGGGCAAATTTTAAAGCGTTTACCCATCTACCTGAATTCTCTTATCTTGACTTAGAAGATTTTATTGTTGATGAGAAGGATTCTCACTACTTAGCATTATTAAAAGATCGGATGGCTTTCCGATTGAACTATCTCAAAGAATTTCAAACTTCTGAAAAAGATAATTCCTTATTAGCTGAGAGTATCTCCAAATTAGAAACCATTATTAAGCAATTATCTTAAAGACAAAAAAACTTAGGTAGATTAACTACCTAAGTTTTTTTAGTCAATATCAATTGTGACGTTAACTTCTTGAACAGGTACATCGTAGAATGGGTCTTCACGACGTCCCAAAAAATCTTTTGCTTGTTTTGGGAATGAAGCATAGCTTAAGACATCTTCTTCGGATCTTGCATATTGGGCAATCTCTTCACGTAATTTTGGTAATTGCGGTGCAATCAAATCAGCAGGTCTGATTGTCATCACTTCCTCATCACCAATAATTTTTTCTTTTACTCCTTCTGCCAGTGGTGCCGGTGATTCACCATATAAGCCTCGAACATAGTCTTTGATTTCATTAGGAACGATCTTATAACGTTCTCCAGAAATGATGTTCATCAAGGCTTGTGTACCAACCATTTGCGATAAAGGTGTTACTAATGGTGGGTAGCCTAGGTCAGCACGAACACGAGGTACTTCTGCTAAAACTTCTTCGTACTTGTCATCTAAACCTTGTTCGGATAATTGACTAAGAAGATTCGATAACATGCCACCAGGTACTTGATAGATCAAGGTTTTAGGTTCAATATCTTTAACTTTTGGATTAAGTAAGCCTTCTGAACGGAAATGATCACGAACAGTATTGAGGTGGCTAGCAACCTCCTCAACTTCTTTCAGATTAAGTCCAGTATCAAAACCTAAGTCTTCAAGACCCATTACGACAGATTCCGTCGCCGGTTGGCTAGTGCCACCTGCAAAAGATGATACTGCTGTATCAATAATATCGGCACCAGCCTCAGCTACCTTCAAATAGGTCATTTCTGAAATGCCACCCGTTGCATGGGTATGAATTTCTAAGGGAAGATCAATTTTTGCTTTAATCCCTTTTACTAAATCATAACCTGTTTGTGGTGTTAATACACCAGCCATATCTTTGATACAAATTGAATCTGCACCAAGCTCTGCATATTCTTCTGCTAATTGCACAAAATAGTCAACAGTGTGGACAGGACTAGTAGTATAAGATATGGCCACTTGTGCATGATCACCAAATTCTTTAGTTGCTGCTACTGCTGTTTGTAAGTTTCTTGGGTCGTTCAAAGCATCAAAGATGCGAATAATATCAATGCCATTCTCAATGGATTTTTGAACAAATTCTCGAACCACATCATCAGCATAGTTGCGGTAACCTAAAATATTCTGGCCACGTAATAACATTTGTAGCTTAGTATTTTTGACGGCTTTACGAATGGTACGTAATCTTTCCCATGGGTCTTCATTAAGGTAGCGCAAACAAGCATCAAATGTTGCACCACCCCAAACTTCAAGTGCATGGTAGCCGGCATTATCAAGCTGCTCTAAAACTGGTAACATTTGTTCTGTTGTCATCCGAGTAGCAATTTGACTTTGTTGGCCATCCCTAAGAACAGTTTCCGTTACACGGATTTTTGCCATTTCATTCCTCCTTCAAATTAGATAATTGCGAGGCAAGCAGTTGGGCAATTTTTTCTTGCATCTCTAAAACACTATGTTTACGAGATCGCCCGCAAGCCTTAGCGTCAGCTGAACAAATAAAACATTGCCGTGCCTCAAGCCCCAAGTCTTTTCGACTAATTGTTGCCAGGTGGTCCTCATTCCACCAAAGCACATCAAGATCCATTAACCTTCCAATTGGACTAGCCATTTCAATGGCGATCATTTTTTCTTTTAATAGCTGAGCACTTAAGTCAGTCAAACAATAATACTCAGGACCAGTTTTTTGAAAGACAGTTTTCTCAAAGCCAATGGCTTGAGAGCCCAAGCTATCTTGGATTTGATCGACTACTGTTAGAAATGCTTTTTCTAGCAAGTCAGAGCTTTTCACAGCACCAGGAATATTCATTGTCACTGATAAGAGACTTTTTTTAGGATGATCTTTGAGCAGGCTGAATTGTCGATAACTTCTCATTTCACGCGCCCTTAGCATCTCATCTAAGCTGACTTTTTCCCCATTAAATAGTTCTTCCTTAAACATTTCGTACCACATCAATGATACTGCCATCACGATATTCAATCAAGGCAACTACCTTATCACCGTACTCAATAGCGTCTGGTTGTCCCACAATTGAGTAAGCTTTTTCTTTTAACTCGGCAACAGTAAATTGGGGAACTTTCAATGATTTAAAGTGGTCAACAAGGTCTGGACGATTAGGATTTATAGCTATCCCAACCTCTGTTACAATGACATCAACACTGGTCCCCGGAGTAATAACTGTATTTACTTTATCAACAAAGGTAGGAATGCGTCCTCGAATCAATGGGGCAATCACTAAACTCATCTTAGCAGCGAAGGCAGTGTCACAGTGACCGCCAGATGCGCCACGGATAACACCATCTGAACCAGTCATCACATTGACATTGAAGTCTGTATCTACTTCTAATGCTGATAATACACAGGTATCTAATTGATTGATAACTGATCCCTTACTCAATGGTGAAGCATACATATTGGCATCAATTTCATAATGTTGACTATTTTTATCTAAAGAAATTGCTGATGGATGGTCAAAATCTTGCACATCAAGAATTTTTTCAACTAAGCCTTCTTCCAATAATTCAACCATAGCATTAGTAATCCCACCAAGTGCAAAACTTGCTTTAATACCATCTTTGATCATTTGTTCACGCATGTAGCGTGTTACAGCTAGTGAAGCACCACCTGTTCCTGTTTGGAAAGAGAATCCTTCTTTATAATAAGGAGAGTTTGTAATGATTTCAGAAGCATATTGTGCAATCAGCAGTTCCTTCGGATTTTTAGTGAAGCGTGTTGCCCCCTTTGCAATCCCTTCTGGGTCGCCAATAGCATCAACAACAACGACATAATCAACATCTGTTTGTGGAATTGAAATTGGTGTGTTTGGATAGGGCACCAAGGTATCCGTAATAATAACGACTTGATCAGCATACTTGGCATCAATCATGGCATAACCAAGGGAGCCACAAGTCGCCTTCCCTTTTGTACCATTTGCATTTCCATAAGCATCTGAACTTGGAGCACCTAAAAATGCGATGTCAATATGAATATCTCCAGTCGCAATTGCACGGGCACGACCACCATGAGAACGAATGACTACCGGATTTTCCATAATTCCTGAGGAAATCGCTGCGCCGACTTTATCACGTAAACCTGATGATGTAATGTTTGTGATAACACCATTTTTGATATGCTCAATTATAGGCTCGTGAACGTTAGCAATCGAACTTGGCGCAATTGAAATATTTTTTATCCCCATTGCAGCAATTTCTGCAAGGACCATATTCATCACATAATCACCTTCACGGAAATGATGATGAAAGGAAATTGTCATTCCGTCTGTTAAACCAGTCTTTTCAATAGCTTCTCGAATCGACAAAAGCAACTTTTCATCACCTGGTTTAATCCGACGACTTGCTTCAACATAATCTTTGATATGAGCTAATTCTCCTTCAAACACACCATATTGATCAGCATATTTTTGAGGAATATCACATTTTACTTTATTGTCAACCATTATAACTCCTCCTCAGTCATTAAGCCTGCAGCCTTAGCTAACATAATGACACGCTCAGCACGTTCAACGATCGGTTTGTCAACCATTTTCCCTTTTAGTGAAATAACACCTGAGCCCTTGCTTTCAGCCTCACGGATTGCCCAAATAACTTCTTTAGCATTCTGTATTTCTTTGTCACTTGGTGCATAAATTTCATTAACTAACGGAATTTGTCGAGGATTGATAACAGACTTACCATCAAATCCTAATTGTTTGATGAGTCGCACTTCATTTTGGAACCCTTCTGGATTATTGACATCTGAGTATACGGTATCAATCGCCGCTATTCCAGCCGCGCGAGCTGCATGGAGAATCATACTCCTGGCAAAGAAGAGCTCTTGTCCATCAGGGTAACGACGTGTTTTCATGTTTGTAACATAGTCCTCAGCACCCAATGCAATACCAATTAATCGGTTTGAAGCTTTTGCAATTTCCCTTGCATTAAGAACTCCTTCGGCTGATTCAATGGCGGCCATCATTTTGGTACGACCAATTTCGATGCCATTGTCACGTTCAACACGCTCAATAACAGCTTCAACATCAATAATATCTTGAGCTGTTTCTGTCTTTGGAAGGCGGACAACGTTAACACCAGCAAGGACAACAGCTTCAATGTCGAGTGCTCCGACTGTATCAAGACTGTTAACACGAACTACCGTTTCAACATTGCTATAATCAAAAGTTTTCAATGCAAAGTGAACTAAGGTTCTAGAAGTATCTTTTTCTTTTAATGACACCGAGTCCTCTAAGTCAAACATGATTGAATCAGCTCCATAAAGTGGGGCATCACGAAGCATGGCTGCATTTGCTCCAGGGACAAACATCATTGTTCTTCTTAAACGTTCCATGAATCAATCTCCTTCCAATTGTATTGGTCAAGACCAGCTGCACGGTGAACCGCTGCAATTGTACGTGCTTGAATGGTACAATCTAAAGCTCCTTTATCTACTGCTTGAACAGCAATATTTTCAACTTGTAAGTTTTTAATAGTTTCCTCTATTAATTGACGAATACGACGACCGAATTGTTTTTCAACACTACTTTCTAAATCAATCTGGATGCCACTAGTAGCAGGACTGACTGTTACCATGATATCACTAGATTCTAGGCTTCCTGCTACTGCAGTTTGCTTAATATCCATAATTTCACCTCATTAGTTATTCAGTAGGCGGCACTGTCTTCACATCAAGAAGTGTCGTCTTTTTTCTTATTTTAATCTTCAGCGGGCAAGACTTTGATTAGAATTTCTGCAACAGCATATAAAATTCCTAATACAATAAAGACACCTGCCATACCAACACCCATGAGCTCAAAAGCCATGGTTAAATGTTCCATATTCATAATCTATTCCTCTTCCTATTTGTTTAGCTAAAGAATGCTAGTAAGAGGCCTCCTGCAATAACAGAGGCAATCTGTCCTGAAACATTTGCTCCAACAGCATACATTAAGATAAAGTTCTGTGGGTCTTCATCCGTTGCCATTTTTTGAATCACACGACTTGACATCGGAAATGCAGAGATACCTGCTGCACCAATCATAGGATTAATTTTTTCCTTACGGAAGATATTTAGAATCTTAGCAAAAACGACACCCCCAATTGAGTCCATAATAAAGGCTACCAAACCAAATAGGATAATCATTAATGTTTGGAAGTTTAAGAACAAGTCAGCTTGCATTTTAACAGAAATAGTCAAACCAAGAAGAATTGAGACAATATTAACCAATTCATTTTGTGCTGTGAATGATAAACGATCAAGAACGCCACACTCACGTAGTAAATTACCAAACATCAAGAAACCAACAAGTGGTAGTGAAATTGGCGCAATAAAACCAGCGACAAAAGTGATAACAATTGGGAATAATATTTTAGTTAATTTTGAAACGCTCTCAGCTTTATAATGCATTCTAATTTTACGTTCTTTTTTAGTAGTTACTAATTTAATCGCGAATGGTTGAATAATTGGAACCAAAGCCATATAAGAATAGGCAGCTACCGTAATTGGTCCTAATAATTTCGGAGCCAATTGGTTAGCGACAAAGATAGAGGTTGGTCCATCTGCTGCTCCAATAATACCAATAGAAGCTGCTTCTTTAATATCAAAACCTGCCATAACGGCAACGACAACAACAAAGAAAATACCAAATTGAGCTGCCGCTCCAAAGAGCAACATAAATGGATTTTGTAAGAGCGGACCAAAGTCAATCATTGCCCCAATTCCAATAAAAATCAGCAGAGGAAACAATTCTGTCCCAATACCAATATTAAAGAGGACATCAAAGACACCTTCTTGTTCGACACCATTAACAACCTGTGTTAAGACTCCTGTTCCTGGGAAATTTACTAAGATGGTTCCTAATCCCATTGGAACGAGTAAAGTTGGTTCATATTCTTTTTTAATGCCTAAATACATTAACACACCACCAATAATCATCATCACAACTTGCGGGATGGTAATTGATGTAATTCCTTGAATTAAAGTTTCCACTTGACACTTCCTTTCACAGTTTACTTATTAATGAATTGTAATTAAGCCGTCACCAGCATTAACAACTTGTCCTTGTGTAACATGAATTGCCACTACTGTCCCTGCTTTACTTGCAACAATTTCATTTTCCATCTTCATAGCTTCTAAAATCATGAGTGGTTGGTTTTCTACAACTGTGTCACCAACATTAACCAAGGTTCTAAGAATAGTACCTGGCATTGGTGATGGTATCGCATCACCACCTGCTGGTGCTAAGGATATAGGAGCTGGAGTTGGTTCTGCTTCTGGCGTTACAGCGACTGGAGCTTCAATAGGTGGTACTACAAGAGGTGCTACAGGTGTCGGAGCTGGACTTGCACCAATCTCTTCCATTTCAACTAGATACTCTTTTCCATCAATTGTAATCTTAAATTTACGTAACATGTGTCATGTCTCCTTTTAATATGCTTTTTGGTAAATTGCTTTTATTTTAAATTGACTATCCATTACTTCACTAGCTGCTAAGCTTGAAGTAATCAGTGAAACCTTTACAACTTCTGGGTTTCTCTTCATTATTTTTTTAATGACAAATTGGCTATCAGGCTTGTCACCGGCTGCAATTGCAGTGGCAATAAGACTAACAATCGAATACTCTTCCTCACTAACTGCAATATAGGAAGGTAACTTTTCCCATTCATCAGTTATGTGCTGACTTTCATTGGAATCAACCATATTAGGTGAGTGATTCTTTTTTTCTGACTTACTAAATAGTCGCTGAAATAAGCCCATAGGTGCCTCCTTTCTCAACAATAGTTTTAAAACTATCGGCTCGCTTACTATTATAATATGATTTTTTCTCATCTAATGGCTTTTTAGTGTTCTTTCCAATTACCATTTAATAATTTTTTACAACAGTTTAGAAAAAACATTAAACTGTTTGAATTTTGTTTTTTTAGTGTTTTTTATGAAAAAACGCCTTCCTTTTTTAAACGCTTTCATTTACACTGATGGTGTAGCATTTTTCAGAAAATCATAAATTATTATTCATGAAACACAGGTATAACTATCTTTTTTATTTTGTTTACTAAATAATTTTATATAAAGGAGAGGAACATATGTTACTCACAGTATTGGCTTATGCCATGATAATCATTTTCATGTATGTCGTTATGACCAAGAAAATGTCTCCCTTATCTGCTTTGGTGATGATTCCATTGGTATTTGCATTAATTGCTATACTGACAGGATCAGCTGACCTAAAAGCAGATCCAGCATTTGTTGGCTCATTAGGTGATCAAAAAATAGCCAATAATTTCACAGCTATCGGCCCAATGGTCATGTATGGAATCAGTCAGACAGCAAAAACAGGTATCATGTTATTGTTTGCTATTCTTTACTTCTCATTGATGTTAGACACTGGTTTATTTGATCCAATTACAGCCAAAATGATCCGTTTTGCAAAAGGCGATCCAATGAAAGTATTGATGGCTACAGCAATTGTTTCAGCTGCCGTATCAATGAATGGTGATGGTACAACTACAACCTTAATTGTCGTTTCTGCCTTTTTACCAATCTATCAAAAATTAAATATGAAAGTCATGAACTTAGGTGTTTTGATTATCCTACAAAATACAATCATGAACTTACTTCCATGGGGCGGACCTACCGCACGTGCCATGTCTGTTTTAAACGTTGGCTCTGAAATCCTTGGTTATCTTGCTCCTGGTATGGTATTATCTCTTCTTTATGTAATTTTCTTCGTCGCACCTAGTATGGGTAAAAAAGAACGTCAACGTCTTGGAGTTAAAGAGTTATCAGAGGCAGAATTAGCAGAATTGACAGTTGTCGCTGACAGTGAAAAAAATGCTATTAAAAGACCTAGTCTCTTTCTTTTCAATAGCATTTTAACAATTCTTTTAATTGCTTGGTTAGTTGCCGGTTCATTTATTAAAACCTTAGCAATCCCTTCTCTTCTTCTATTTGCTGTTGGTACAATTGTCGCCTTAATGGTTAATTATCCTAACTTAAAAGACCAATCTAAACGTATCGGTGACAATGCTGGTGATGCTGTACAAGTTGTTATTTTAGTTTTTGCTGCCGGTATCTTTATGGGACTTTTCCAAGGTTCCGGAATGGCAAATGCTCTGGCACAAAGTTTTACGACTATCATTCCTAAACAATTCGGCGGCTTCTGGGGCTTAATTATTGCACTCTTATCTGCACCAGGAACCTTCTTCTTATCAAATGATGGTTTCTATTATGGTATTATGCCTGTACTTGCTCAAGCTGGAGCCCGTTATGGTTTTGATAACATGTCAATGGCACTTGCTTCATTAATGGGGCAAGCATTCCACTTGTTAAGTCCATTAGTAGCCTTTATCTACTTACTTCTTCGTTTAACTGGCTTAGACATGGGAGAATGGCAAAGAACAGCTGGTAAATATGCTTTAGGTATCTTTATCATCTTCATTCTAACAATTATATTAATGGGGCATATGCCTGTCTACATTCCACAATAAAATGTAAAGCCATTAATAAAAAGAGGGTCTGAGAATATTTCCCAGACTCTTTTATCACATTCTATAACCTCAATAGAGATTACTAAAATTTTTATGACAACTTAGCATTATTTTAGATATAATATAAAAAAACAAATTGTAAGGAGCATACATGACCTCAATTACAGAAGTTGTAAAAAATAATTTAGAACTTTCACAAAATAAACCTTTAAAGATTGCCTTGTACGATGCCTTTAAAAAAACAATTATCTTAAGAGAAATTCCTGCTGGAACGAGGATTAATGAAAAAGAATTTTCAACAGAATTAAATATCAGCCGAACACCTATTCGTTATGCTTTAGGAGTACTTGAAGAAGAAAAACTTGTTGAACACCTTCCAAATAAAGGAATTATTGTCAAAGGTGTCAGTCTAGATGATGCACATGAAATTTTTGAAATTCGTAAGGCTTTAGATACCTTAGCTTCAACAACAGCAATGATCAAAATGACTGATGATGATTTTGAAGAAATGCGTCAACTGTTAGAGACTTGTGAAGGTTATTTAGTTAACAATCAAGTGGATAAGGTCCTTGATAACTTCAATGATTTCAATAATCTCATCTATGTAAAAAGCCAAATGCTCCGTTTAAAAGAAATCGTCTCTGAACTACAAGCCTATCTACTTTATTTTCGTCGTATTTCTATTTCTTCAGTTGAAAGAAGACGAAAAGCACTAGATGAACACTGACTTATCTATCGCGGTATGAAGAATAAAGATTATCAGCAGGTCACACTCATTACACATGAACACCTAAACCATTCCCTAGATTTTGTTATACAAGATTTAGAAAGCAAATCACATGACTAAAGATCCCTTACTTTATTTCAGTCAAGCTGCCTGTAAAGCTTTACTCTATGAAGTAACACTGACTCCTAAACCAGGATTAGTTGACTGTGCCAATGATGGCTCTCATTCAGATATGACATTATCCACCTTTATTGACTCCACAGCTGCATTAATAGCCCATTTTTATCGCTATTTAAGAATTGGCTATGATCATGCTAGTCTGGAGCCACAATTACTTTTTAACTTGCTCAGACAAGAAGGTATTGCAGCAGAGCAATCCATGTTTGAGGTGACAAAAGGGATTAACACGCATAAAGGAGTCAACTTTTCCTTTGCTTTGCTTTTAGGGGCAACTGGAAGTTACCTCGCACAACATCCCGAAAAAAGTGAGACAGCAATTTTTACTGCTGATGACACAGTTGCTATCTGTAAGCTAGTCAAACCTCTGACAAAACACCTAATCGATCAAGATTTACATCATTTATCAAAAAAAGAACATCTAACTTATGGTGAAGAGCTCTTTCTAAAATATGGAATAAAAGGACCAAGAGGAGAAGCCGCATCTGGTTACCCGAGCTTAACTCAGCATGCACTTCCATTTCTCCGAGAAGAAGCCTCCAAAACCTCAGATAATAAGTATTTACAATTGAAACTCCTGCTTCACTTAATGACCTTTGTTGAAGATGCTAATCTGATTCATCGCGGAGGAATGAGTGCCCTTAGAGCAATCCAAAAAGAGACAAAAGAGATAGAAGCAGAGAATTTGTCTCCTTCTGCTCTGTGTCAGAAATTAACAAACTATAATGATCATTTAGTCAGGTTACACTTAAGCCCCGGTGGCAGTGCTGACCTGTTGGCACTTAGTCTTTATTTTGCATTTTTAGAAAATATTATTTAAAAACGACTTGGAAAACCAAGTCATTTTTTAGATAAATAAGGTAATTACTTTGATCAATAGTGGCATGACAATAACGGTGTAAAGGGTTCGACTAATTTGTATACCAGCAATTTTAGGCATATCTCCACCCAATTCTCCTGCCATCAGAGAAATATCCGTTGCACCCGCAGGTGAGGAAGCAAATAAAGCCGACTGAATATCCAAAAAGCCACGTTTGTACATGAGATAGCCAAATAAACCATTGATTAGCATGTAGCTAGATAGCAAAAGTAGGATGGGGATAAAAAGATGAATCATTTGTAAAAAACTGTTATGAGTAAAATTGCAACCAATTAAAGCGCCAGCACAAATCTGAGCCATATAACGGATATAGGGATGCATCTGCCTTGTCTCATTTTTAATTTTCAATGCTGATGAAAAGATGAGTGATACTATCAAGGCACCTACCGGCAGGCCACTCCATTCTCCAATTAGTCCACCAAGTGTGGCAATTAGCAAGATAAGAGCATCATTTTTTATCCGATTCTGCCCGCGTAAGCTAGAATAGTTCCTATCTTCTTTGTTCTGAATTCTATCCACAGGAACCTGTCTCAGTTCTGGAGCAAAGCGATTCGTAATAAATCCAACCCAGTTAGGCAAGATTAAAAGTATGCCTACAAGTCTGACTGTCTGCATCGTAGCGACGGTATCTGCCTTAGCTCCCATATCAATGGCCATGAGAGAAACATCAACGATCCCACCTGGTAAACAAGAAAGAAAAGCTGTCATTGCATCCATTTTGAAAAAGATTATTAGAATACTTCCTAGAGCAATCATATTCAAAGTAAAAAGAGCCATTAATCCTGCAATAGCCTTACCTAATCTAGGTAAGTTAATCAGGTCTTGCTGACTAATATTTTGGCCTATATAGGCTCCACTAATAATTTGAGCAAACAATTTCATTGAATGTATCGTTCCCATCTGTCCTGTGGTGACAGATAAGATTGCCACAGCCAGCATACTGCCAATCATAAAAGGTGCTGGAAAGGTCAGTCTTTTGGCCAGAAAACCACCCACCAGACCAACTAATATGGTTAAAAAAACTGCCATTCTTCCTTCCTTTCATTTTGACACTAAGTTTTACAATAGTATCAGTATACACTAAAGCCCTTTAAAAGCACAGATACATTATAGTCGATAGGGGTAGAAATTCTTGCAAGCATTAATTCATCCCTTAATCAGCTCGACTGTTTTTTCGGTGTTTTTATGCTAACTATTATTTACTAATTCACAATTTTTCATCTTCAGATGTGTATAATAAAGACATAGTCTAATTCCATAATATCAAAAAATTATCAACCAAACCTAGCTATCTAAGAAAGGAGACATTGTGTCTGAATTTACCGTCTCACAAATTTTTTCTGCTGATAACATCAACCAAACAAAAGTAACTCAATTATTAGAAAATACAGGCATCACACGCGACTCTAACCTTGATTATACCTGTGGTATTTTTGAAGAAGATGGTACATTGATTGCAACTGGCAGTCTCTTTGCCGACACCCTTCGCTGTTTCGCCGTTTGTAAACGATACACTGGTGAAGGACTACTGAACCAGATTATCACCCATCTCATTTCCGTTCAATTTGAGAGAGGCAACACCCATCTTTTTGTCTATACTAAACCCGAATCCAGTAAATTCTTTAAAGACCTAGGCTTCTATCCTATTGCAGAAATTCCAAATTTAGTGACTTTTATGGAAAATCGCCGTGCGGGCTTTAGTAACTATCTCAGAAATCTAGCAGTAGATGGCAAGCAAATCATTCCCGAAGCTGCCGCTATTGTCATGAATGCCAACCCCTTTACCTTAGGACATTTACATCTGATAGAAAAAGCTGCGATGGAAAATGCTCATGTCCATTTATTTATGGTTAGTGAAGATACCAGTTTAATTCCATTTGCCGTCCGCAAACAACTCATCATAGCAGGAACAAGTCACTTGACAAATATTACCTATCACGAAACTGGTTCTTATATTATCAGCCAATCGACTTTCCCAGCCTACTTCCAAAAAGATAGTAATAGTATCATTCAAAGTCAAGCCGAAGTCGATATTAGGATTTTTTCACAGATTGCAAAAACACTTGGCATCACTAAACGTTATGTTGGAGAAGAACCAAATAGTCGAGTGACAAACATCTACAACACTGTCATGCAAGAAAAACTACCTCAATTAGGAATTGACTGTATCATCATTCCAAGAATCAAACAAGGTGAACAGGTCATCAGTGCGTCTACTGTGCGCCAATTCATTAAAGAGAACAATTTAGAGGCTATTAAAAAACTTGTCCCCAAAAGCACCTATCAGTTCTTTAAATCAGCGCAAGCCCAACCAATAGTAGCCAAAATCCAAAAGGAAACGAATGTAATTCATTATTAAAACTCTATTAAAAGAAACGAAAAGTCACCTTTTGTCTGCACTTTCTATGGGAATTACCTTTGTCAACATCGGTTGGATAATATTTAATTGGTAATTTTTCCAGTAAAAACATAGCTAACACCACTGAACTACTTTGAAAGAGTTTCAGATTTTTATTGCCACTCTTTATTGTCATCTGATTTTATATTATAATAGTTACCGTTAATGTTTCGATCACATCTACGTGGATCGTTTATATTAGCTATATCTTATCTGTATAGGAAAACTGACATCTCGAGAGATTGCAGTTCACATTATATAAAAGGAGGATTGCAATGATTTCAGTAAATCTTGATCAAGTCCTTCTTAAACGAAGAATGACTTCCAAGGAATTAGCCGAAACAATTGGAATAACACAAGCTAACCTTTCTATCTTAAAGACTGGCAAAGCAAAAGGGATTCGCTTTGAAACCCTCGCAAAAATTTGTACTGTATTAGATTGTCAGCCTGGAGATATCTTATCCCATGGACCAATCGACAGCATAGAATAAATGGTGAGATACTGTTGTATTTCAATTCCTAGATATCAGTCAGCCTGACGTCAAAAAGGACAAAAAAAGAATAGCCTGTAAAGGTTATTCTTTTTTTATAGCATAAGCTGGCCTTAGATTCTCCTGATAACTTTGACAGTCGTTCTTTGCGTGTTCAAGTAAACTTATAGCTACTTCTTCCACCGGAATGGCTCCAAGCTTTACGACTAAGTTATCAATGAAGGGAAAATGAATCATTTGACAACTCAACTGACCAAGTAAATTAGCAAGTGGTCGCTTACTCCCATAGATCAGTCCTGAGGAAAGGATACCATAAAAAAGCCCAGAGGAAATTAACAACTCTTCTGACTGTCTCTTGCTTTTTAGATAAGAGGGGTAACCTACCTTGGCAGTGAGATACAGAATCCGCTCTATCTGATTGTCTTTAGCCAGCCTGATAACACCTTGCATTGCCTGGTAATTTAAGCGTTCTAGCTCATGAACTTTGATTGCCCCAACCAGATGAATAATGAGATCAACAGTCTCAGACAGATAAATAGATTGTCCACTAAGCAAGTCAGCCTGAATATATTTCAGCTTAGGATTTTTAAAAATCTCTCCTCGTCCTTCATGCCTAGATAAATAAGTCACCAAATACCCACCTTGCAAAGCTTTCTTGATGACTTCTTGTCCTACAAAGCCACTACCACCTGTTATAAGAATCTTCTTCATTCTTTTTCCTTTCTTTTACCTATAAGCTAAAGCTGTTTATGCTAACTTTTTTCGTTTCAAACAAGGCTCAGCGAGAAAATAATTTCTCTTGGTTGCCACTTGGTAATTCTAAAAAGAAGACTGCTACAAATATGCCTCCAAGGAAGAAAACGAGGACCCAACACAGGTTAGCATATCCTGTAATATTTAGTATCTGCCCTGCCATTGCCTGAAATAGAATGGACGCTAAACTGCGAGAGGCTTGAACTAAGGCTAGTGCTGACATAAGGACATGTCGGTTTACCAAAGAGGAAACAATTTTCATATTGACCATGATAAAGAGCATTCCGGTTGTATGCTTGACAAGTAAAGTAGCTAAGATGATACTCAACAGATTGATATTGAGGGCATAAACAAGGTACTGGAAGCAAACACAGCCTACTGATAATAACAGCAAGTGTTTACTTTTGACCCTATCCATGAAAAGATAGGATAAGTAGATTAATGGTGCCTCACAAATCACAGAGATTGAAACGACACTAGTTGACAGACCTACACTGAGTCCTCTTACTTCTAACATGGCTGGAATATAGGTGTGTCCTGTGTTCAAAATACCAGAGTAAATCATTGCAAGTATCAGATAGAGCATGAAGCTTCTATTTTTAAGGAGTACTTTAAAGCCAATTTCTAGATCCTCTTCATCTGGCATAACAACTGGTCGTGGTTGATTAGATGTCCCCAAAACTCCTAATATGGCTAGACCCATTGTCATGATAAAGCAGAGATAGATAGCTTGAGGCGCAATCTTATCGTAAATTAGTCCTGCCAGTTGTGTACCAATAGCAAAACCAATTGTTCCCCAAATCCGAATTTTCCCATATGGGAAAGGACCACTGGTTGCAATCTGTTCCAAAACAGGGTTTGCACCATTAATCAATAGAAGAACCAAACTATAGGACAAGGTATACACCCAGATATTATGAGCAAAGAGAAAGATAAGGGAACCCAAGATACTAATCAAAAATGAAACAATGATAACTGACTTGGCATTAAATTTATCATTTAGTTTTCCTAAAAATGGCTGAGCTATCATGGATGCAAAGAAAGAGACAGATACAACGAGTGACACTTGACTTGGTCTATAGCCTTGATCTAAGAGATAAACTGATATCAAAGTAGAAAACATGGCCCAAGATAAAAAGTAAAAGGTATACATGAGAAAATAACTGATGTAGCTATTTTTATCATTTTTCAATGGTAAACTCCTTCAATGAATAGGAAATGATTCTTCTACTAGGATACCATGTTCAAGCCAAAAAAACGAACTCATCTGACATGGCTTGATATACCATTGACAAACTCATCTGAGAAGTATCAGATTTTTTGAATAGGTACCATAAGCTTATCTATAAAAAATGGTCGAATAAGCAGTAATTAGTTAATCCATTGGTATATATCCTGAGAGAAATTGATTATTAAAAGAGCTTGCTTCCCCTTAAGCATCAGCAAACAGCTAAATTTTATGACCTTCTTATGCTTCCTTTTGACAGCAAAAAACACCAATAGACGGCTAATGATCCCCCTATTCGTGTTCTTTGTCCTGTTATCCTTATTAATGGCTATGACGTAATTTTTTTCGTGCTTTATAAAGTAGATTTACTGGGTAATACAATAGACTGACCGGAATATTGAACTCACCAATAAATTCTTCAATCGTTGGGTTGAAATTGGCTTTAAATTTAGTTAAGCCATCATCCAAACTCCCTTCAATCCCTCCCATGTTTGCCCAAGCAATGCCATTTTTATAAGCATCTTGAAACACCTTAGGATAAAGCAAGTACTGAGGATAGAACTTTTTAAACTCATCATTCATTCCTGCATAAAGCATCTCCATACTTGATCCGTAACCGATTGATAAAACGCCAGCAATGACAACTTCTTCTGGGTAGTTGATGGCATAGTTTTCAAATTCTGAAATATAGGTGTTAAATGATGCTTTCTGGTCAGTTAACTTTTTAATGCGTTTCACTTGATGATCTAAAGTGTCACTTAACTCTTTTTCAACACGCGCCAGCTCTGATTTAAATATGATTAGTTGCTCTGCAATATTTACAGAAGCCAAATGAAGATAAGCATCATCACCATAAATCGTCATCAGCTTTTTAAAATACGCTTTGTTGCGTAGCGATATTTGCTTTCTATCTTCTGTGAGTGCAACCACATTGGCAAAAACATCCAAATCCTTACTATCAGACCGATAAACACGGACACCTCGTTTTTGAGCATCCTTCATTAAACGCTTGGTATGTTTCGGGAAGCTGCTTTCTACCTGTTCATTTAGGTAACGATTTGCTTTATGCCTACTTAGGGGTGGTATTTTATATTTAATTCTTTGGTGTTTAGTAGAAAATTGTAGAAGATTTCAACGGTTTGAACGACTTCACCGTCTATAATCTCTTTTTCATAGACAAAAATTTTGTCGATGAGTTCGTTGAGAATGTGTCTATCCAGTTTTTTAATGTTCTGATATTTTTTGATGGATTCTATCCATTTGCTGATGTTGATATCTCTGCTTTCGGAATTTTTTATCTTTTTCTCATTGACCTTTATTCGTTCAAGTAGAATATCTTGCTCTTTTTGCGTTTTTTCCATCAAGCGATTGAAGTTTGTTTCATTGATCCTTTTGTCAATCCAGTCATCATAGAGTCTTTCAACTTTCGTTTCAAGCTCCTTGTATCTAAGGCTATCTTCTTCAATCATCTGTCCGGCAAGCACGACCTGACTGTCTAATTCTTCTTCTTGGTTTAACTCTAATATCTTCAGGACTTCTTTTTCATCTTTCAAGGCAAGTTTTGCATTGCTCCTGATATCCTCCAAAACTACCCTGTAGACTTCATCATACATAATGCGGTGTTGACTGCAAAAGTCTTTGCCGTATCTTCTGTATGTGTTGCAAGTAAAGAGTTTTTCCTTTTTCTTAGAGTTATTCCTTGCAAGATTTAATGACTTGCCACAGTCGGGGCATTTAATCAGTCCGGCAAATAAGCTGAGTTCTCCTGTTTTAAAAGGTCTTTTTCTGCTTTTCAGCTTTTCATTGGCTATCTCAAAGGTATCTTCATCAATCAAAGCCTCGTGCATATCTTCAACTACAAGCCATTCTTCTTGAGGTTTATCGGATATCCAACCGATTTTGAATTTATAATTGGCTTTCTGTGATGCAATATGCCCTAAATAAACAGGGTTTTGTATCATCTCTGTGAGCGTTGTGCAATCCCATACATATTCGCCACCCTCCATAGTCTTTTCCCATTTGGTAACGGCATTTCGTAAGCCTTTTTTTCTGTTCCACCATGTCGGGGTAGGGATTTTTTCTTCTCTCAGTAAAGTTCTGATATATTGCACTCCATAACCTCTTGCAGTATAGTCAAAAATCTTTTCAACTATCCATGATGTTTCTTCATCAATCACTAAAAGGTGAGGATTGTTTTCATCTTTCTTGTAGCCGAAGGGTGCAAGGCAACCTGTAAACTTCCCTTGTTTCGCCCTTGTGTAATAAGCAGATTTCATTTTCTTTGATACATCTCTTGAATAAAATTCATTCAGAACATTCTTAAAGGGGACTATCTCATTGTTATCCTGATTGGTATCCACACCGTCATTGACAGCGATATACCTGACACCGTTTTTCGGGAAAAATTCTTCCGTAAACTTTCCTGTTTGCAAATAATTTCTTCCAAGCCTTGATAAGTCTTTAGTGATGACCGTATCAATTTTTTTAGCCTTGATATCGACAAGCATTCTCTGAAAGTCGGGTCTGTCAATATTAAGTCCTGTATAGCCGTCATCTACATAGATATCAGCGATTGTCCAATTTCTCTGCTTGCAGTAATCAATGAGCATATCCCTTTGGTTTTGTATACTGGCACTCTCTCCTTTCTTAAACTCATCGTCTTTTGAAAGACGGCAATAAATTGCCACACGATTGGTTTGAAAATCACTTTGCATTGCTATTCCTCCTTATTTGGAGGGTTAAGCAAGCAAGAATGAGTTGAATTATCTGTATTATACTCCTTTCCTTTTATTATTGCAATACTATCTTTCTTATTAGAAACATAACTGTCTTTCAGTATCAAGGAAGCAAAGGCTTGTGCCGGTGTTCTTCCTTTTCTATATTTTCTCTTAACAATAATTTCCGTTTTCTTTTTATTCATATCTGCTCCTTTCCGGGAAATGAAAATTGTAACTTTGTAACCTTGTAACTTGTAACCGAAGTTTTAAAACCTCTTAAATCAAGACCGTAAAAACTAAAAAAGCCTGACTTTGCAAGGGTTTTAGCCTTTGCAAAAAATCAAGCTTTGCCTAATTTCAGGAGTTTTGTTGTTGTAGGTTACAGTTACAAATCCCTCCTGTGTCTATTTTTTAAGTTTTTAATTTGACCTCCGTTCCCAATTCGGGTACGCAGCTTATTTATCCATTAAGTTTTTTGCCTTTTCTATCTTCAGCATTCGTTTTGCTTTTCGTCTGTCGCTACCGTCAACCTTTAAGGGTACGCCCATTTCTATGATTCGTGAATATATCCTTGAAAGCATAAGGTCTTGTCCTCCGTTTTCAAGGTCTTTATAGTCCAAGTTTGTGGTGATGATGGTCGGTTTTTCTTTCTGATACCTTGCGTTGATGACATTGTATATTTGCTCTAAGGCATACTCCGTATCTCTTTCGATACCGAAGTCGTCAAATACAAGCAGTGTTTTACTTGTGAGATTGCCGATATATTCGTTCCTATCAAGATTGAAACCGCCTTTTTGTAGGTCGTTCAGTATTTGTGAGAAGTTGATAATCTTGCACTCATAGAGATACTTCTCAATAACGTCATTTAGGACACTGCAAGATAGGAATGTTTTTCCTGTACCGATACCGCCATAGATAATCAAGCCTATATTGTTTTTCTTCATCTCCTCAAATTCCTCCACATACTTTTTAAGTTTTCCGATTAAGGCTTTATCCGTATGACTATCACAGTTTGCAAATGTGAAGTTTTCCTGATTTCTCTCTACAAAACATCTTCTCTTGATATCCGCTATCTTATTCTGTCTTTCTCTTTCCTCTTCCAATCTCTTTCTTTCCTGATCGCATTTACAGGCTTTGGTGAAGATAAATTTTGTATTGATTAACTCGACAGGCTCGCCATCTATTTGTTCATTACAGGTCTTGCAGTAGATATGACCGTCTTTTTCATAATGGGTATCGGTATTGTAGCTGTAGTCAAGCCCTTGTATCTTTATGCTTATGATATTATTCTCATTGTTTTTCATTCGTTTAATTCTCCTTCCAATTTTGCCGTATATTTTAGTCGTAAGGCTCTTTTGTCGTCTTGGCATAGTTTTATACCTGACTTTAATTAAAACTCCTTAAAAGATGTTTCCACCGCTTTATATGCTCGGACTGTCATCATAGTTGGGTATGGTTTTTCTACCGTCTTTTTTCTGTGTTAGTTTTTCCTTGTCTTGCTCATACCAGTTGAGGATTGTCACATAGTGGTCTTGATAGTGTCTGCCGGAACTCTTTATATATCTTGAAAGCTTATCTATCATCGTTTCAGTATGAGTACCTAACTTATCTTTAAGGCTTCCATACTCTTTATCAGATAATTTCACATTTTGATATTTTCCGTAAAAACGGGGGTGGGGGAGGACATTGTCCTTTTCTATTTCTATATCTCCCTCTTTCTCTAACTCTATCTCTATCTCTTTCTCTATCTCTATCTCTTGTCGGACTTCAGGAGGACAAGGCAAGGACTTATCGAGGACATTGTCCTCTTTTAATTTGTCCCTGTACTCTCTTTTTTTCTTTGCCCATTCCGTTTCAAAGCCGATTAAACTCGGTATTTCCGTCATAAAAATCTCGTCCGTTTCAATCGTTTCTATGAGATTCACTTTGAGAAGATAATTAAGGGTTACAGCAATATCATCTTCCGTTTCGTCTAATACAAGTGCCAATTCCTTTGGAAAAGTTTCATCTACTTGTTGAAAATACAGGTTTCCCTCATTTTTCAAGCTGAGTAGAAGTAATTTAAGATAGATGATGGTGTAAGTTTCTCCGCCGGAAATCTTCCTAAGTCTTTTCATACGGACATCGTTGAAAAAGTCCTCTTTCAGTTTAAGCCAATAGTATCTCTTGCTCTTTGTCATGTTATTCCTCCTATTTTTGAAAATCGAATAGGGGCTAAGAACTAGCCCCTTTCACACCACCCGTACGTGCCGTTCGGCATACGGCGGTTCAATATTTCCTTGTATCATATTATATATTTCTGATGTATCTATTTAACTTTATTCTTTTTGTATCCGAACCTCGAGGACTGAATACGTCATTCCTTGTATTCCATCAAGTCATAGACCATCCTTTTCAAATATTACAATAAATATTGTTTCTCCCTTCGCTCCATTTCCATTACAGAAACTTCCTCGCTACTATGGATTCTGCTGACTTCTCATAGTTCGTTGTTACTACTGTGTCGTCTATGAGACCTCACGGGATAAGTTCTAATACTTTCGTCGTTTACTTGCAGAATTTACGCTTTGGGTTTACGGTTGTCTTTGGGGTCTTTACTACTTTTAGCCAGCTTGCCCACCTGTTACGCCTTATATTCTGTTCCTGTTCGTCAAGCCACGATTTCGCTATTGCTTCTTCTCTCCCACATGTCACCATGTGAAACTTGCAAGTCGCTATGAGATTCGTCGACAACTACGCTCCTTAGGGATTTTCACCATAGCATTAGAACATGCCCGTCATACTAAAAAAAGGGAAGTAGCTGTTTTCTTTTTACTACTTCCCTCGTAACTTCTATTCTGAGGCGGTGGAAAGGTGTTTTTAGCCTTTTATTTTGCCTTTGAATAGATTTTCCTTGTCCTCGCTCCTAAAATGCGGTGCAAGGCATTATATTAATTTTTTTAATGTGATGCCCTGTTTCGGGGTATCATCTAATCTGCCGTCGTGTATTCCGACATCAGCTCACGCACTGAAATAGTGCATTAGCTTATTTTGTGATATCAGCTTATATCATATTCCCAAATTGGGATTCCGTCCTCCATTAAGGGTGTCGTGTTTCGCTACTCCCTTATTTCAAGGGGGTGAACCAAGCGTTCAGACCTCGGAGAACGATTCGTTCTATCAGCCCTTATATTCCTTGAGTATTTCAGTGAATAAGCATGGGGGGGTAACGATTCGGTACTCCCTTATCCGCCAAGGTCAATATTCTTGTCCATTGCCTTTGTGATATCCTTAAACGGATTTTCTTTGGCAAGATTTTTGAATTTATCAATTTGCTTTTTGATACTCTCTTTCCCTTTTTCTTTGGCATTGGACTT
This sequence comes from Streptococcus hongkongensis, assembly GCF_053206145.1. Taxonomy (NCBI): domain Bacteria; kingdom Bacillati; phylum Bacillota; class Bacilli; order Lactobacillales; family Streptococcaceae; genus Streptococcus; species Streptococcus hongkongensis. Next base: position 28,066 of record NZ_JBRUGD010000005.1, on the reverse strand, counting down.
ATCAACCGCTTTTCTTAAAGCTACCTCGACAATCTTCACATTATCGGCTTGAAAGAATGCCACATAGTCCTTTGTCGCCTTATCTTCCATAAGAGAAAACTTAACTCTGTTCCGATTTAACTCTTTTTTAAACTCCGCAAGGTCTTTTTTGGATACATCTATTTCTTTGAGTTGCCCTTTTTTGTATAGGTCTTTGAGTTGTATCTCGTTCTTTTCCGGCATGAGTTTACTAAGGCTGAAATTACTATCTTTGAACTTCTCGGAAAAATAATCTTGGATCTGCCCATACTCTTTGGAGAATTGAATTGCCATAGTAATTCCATCTTTCGTTCCTTGCACTATCTCCCTACTAATTTCTTCGTTAATCATTTTTTAGTCCTCCTATCTTTCTGTATCCCTGTTTTTATAATAATCTTTGGTCGCTTGCCTTTTTCTGTTGTAGCTGTCACTGTCTTTCTTAAACTCTTGCAGTTTTTTAATAACACTTTCCTTTTCCCCTCGCTTAATCGCCTTATCTATCTCGATTGATAGGTCTATGCCGTATTCCTCATTGACGATACCAACCGCATACTTGATATGGTTTATCTGATTGTATTTTTCTTTAATACTCTCCGATTGTCCGTTCAGCTTTTCGATTTCTTTATCAAGTGTGCTGATTTCCTGTGTCCATTTCTTCGGCTGTATTTTATTATTGCCGGATAAATTTTCAAGCATGGCTCTTGCTCTTTGGTGTTGGTCGATTTCGTTTTTATGGGCATTGTAGAAGTTATCCTTGAAGATTTTTTTATTCTGCCATTCTGTGAAAGTTTTTTGAGTTGCCTTAATTGTTTCCGCATATCCGAAGCACTTGTTTAAGTTTTCTATCTTTTGAGTTTTCTCTTTAACGGATGTAAAGATTTGATTATTATCCGTTCTTAACTCTGAGATGTGGCTTTGTAATTCTGAAACAGTTCTTAAGTTATTGCTCCTGAGATACAAAACTCCGTTTGCGTATTTCTTAAGGTCATAAAGAGTTTTATTCCGTTTGGCATAAGGGGAGAGGGCAGTCCTTTTCATTTCTTGCATTTCCTGATAAAAACTTAGGTATTCATAGAGATTGAAAAGTCCTGATTCTTTTTCCACCGATAGTTTTGTTTCTTCCTTATGCTTTTGGTAGGCGGTCTTTAATCTGTCCTTAAAATCACTGAGCCATCCTGTGATTTTCCTGATTTCTTCTCCAATTGCTTTCAAAAGTTGATTCTGTTTTTTAATCTCCCGATTGATATCTCCCTTTTCCGTTCTGATGCCTTTTCTTTCCAATGCACTTGCAGCTGCTCCTAAATGTATAGTCGGTATTTGTTTGACAGCCTGTCTTTTGAATGAACGATGATCCACTCTTTTATCAATTTCATTTTCTTGTAAGTATCGGTTACAGAGATTAGAAAAAGATTCTCTCCATTTTTCGACATTACCTCTGTCATTCCAATTTGTAAGTTCGACTTTTCTCGTTTTGGGTTTGCCGTTTTTCCCTAAAATCTTTTTGCCATTCTCGTCAAGCATATATTCCTTTTTGCTTTTCTGTCCCCATGTTCCATCTTCATTCAACGGTCTAACTATAGTCATAATATGTGCGTGGATATTATTATTTCCGTCTTGACTTTCATCATGGATTGCCAAATCTGCTATCATACCCTCATTGGTAAAGTTAGTTTCAATAAATTCGCTTATCAGCTTTTTGTTTTCTTCAAGACTTAACTCTTTCGGTAGGGCAATAATAAAATTTCTTGCAAGCTGTGCATTTGAATTTTTCTCAAAGAGTTCGACAGAGTTCCATAGAGTAGTCCTATCTGTAAATTCTTGCGGTGCGTGTTCGGGTAGGAATATTTCTTTATGAATGACTCCTTGCTTTTTTGTATAGTCGTGAGTTACTCCGTCCCATTCGTTTTTTATTTTCTCTCCGGATATATATGCTGAACTTTCAACAGCACTTTTTCCTTTTCCTCTTGAAATAATAGACACAGAGAAATGAAAACTGTCTGCCATCTCATCACTTCCTTTCTGTTTTTTTCTCTTGTTGTTTTAGGTGGAGGCTTTAAAGATTTGTGTATCTTCGCTCCGTAAGTGAGCGATTTGAAATGTTAAAATATAAAAAGCCGACTACTGAATTTTCAACTCTTGTTGTTTCAGTGTGTCGGCTTGCCGTCTGATTACATTTCAAATTTTTAATGTCAAGGGCTGAGCGGTAGCGAAGTGCATTTTACCCTTGACATTGAAAAAGCGAACGATTATTTTTCGTTCAGCTCCTCGGATAACATCAAAGTAAAAATGCTTCAGCTTTTTTCTTTACTCCCGGTAGGGCAAAAGCACCGCAGGTCGCAATCACCCTTTAGGGTGTATAATTGCGCCCTTAGAAAATCTAAGGGACAATTATATTATTTCGTCTCGCTCAACTTTCTCGAATTATGCTCAAGGTTTCTTTGATGTCCGAAGTATTAAAAGCAACTTTAAGCAAGATTTTAATATCCTCATTTGTCAATTCCTCCGCATTCTCAATAAAACTTTCAAGCATTGCTCCTCTCGTAATCAATCTATGATTTCTTTTTTTCTGCTCTCTCAATTTGTCTTGCCTGAGAATTTTCTTCTCTTGATTTTCAAGCTGTTTTAACTGCTTTTCCGTTTTCTCAAGCTCATCTTCCAACACTCTTATATTTTGTCTTGTCTTTTCTAATTCTTTCAATTTTATACATCTCCTTTCAATTTTCAAGCATGAAAAAAGCAACTAAGATTTTTCTCTTAATCGCTTATATTAGTGTGTATTTGGTTTTTGATTTTATTAGGCAAGGCGGTATTTTTATCTATCTGAAAAATTGGGATTTGTTATTTAAAAGTTTCAATCTCGTAATTCAACTTTTCAATCATTTCAACGACATATGTTCTGAAATCTTTTAATCCGTTTAGTCCTTCTTTTATTTCTTCCTGTACCTTAAAATCTGTATAAATATTGTCAAAACAAACATCAAAGACATTGTCACTTATTGTATCGCTAACTTCTGTAGGTAAGTGCATATTTACATCTTCCAGTTCTTTATTTAGTAAATTCAATGAACGAGAAATTTCTTTAATATCGCTATTTGCCTCTTTGATTTTGCCTCTTTTTAAAAAACTTGAAAATGCTCCTCCTCCAAGTAAGTCTGCAATTCCCCAAGATGATGCACTATTCAATGAAGATATTGCATTATCTATTCTTGCGATAACTTCCTGTGCCGCCACTTTGGCTTCTTTAAGTTCTTTTAGTCTGTCCATGATTATCCCTTCAATTATTTAAAAAGATTTATACTCTCTTTTTTATACCTTTTTTTTTGCTAACAATCATCAAATCATCGTACGGCGGAAGATAGTAAATACAAATAGCTAAAATCAAAATGATTACTAAATAAACCGCAATTGATACAAGAGGATTTGCGGTTTCGTAAGCAGCTGCATAATCAACTAACTTATATCCGGCAGTAATTGGAAAAAAGTTGGTTAAGCTTGATTTCCCTACAAAAAGGCTGATTAATCCAAGCAAAAAAGATATACCTGCTCCGACCATATAGTACCCTCGTTTTCTTGTAGATAATATTATTATCGGAGAGACAGCTATATAGTTAAATAATGCCATACCACATACTTGTTTAATCGAAAAAAGAGTTTGTTCCAATGTAATGTCAAAGTGTAGGAGAAATTGCCCTGAAAGCATTACTAAGATGAAACTTATCAGACCGAAAAACACCGAAAAAATACCTGTTATTAATATTTTTATAATAAATATTTTTCTCAAGGATATCGGCACTGTCAAAAGGGACTTCATCGTATCTGCTTCATATTCTCGATTAATTAGATATCCACCAAATAAAGTAAATGTAGCCGGAAATATCAAAGTTGTATTATTAAATACCAGCACATAATTCAGAATCTCAAAGCTCATTTCTTCGCCTGCATTATAGCCCAAATACATTTGAAAGACGGAATACCCTACCGAAATCAATACTGCAAAAAAACCGACTAATAAAATTGGATTTCTTCTGATTTTAATAAACTCACAATGTAACATTCGGTATATCATTATACGACCTCCTTTCTACCATACAAGCCGGATGCAAATGCTATAAAAACCACTCCGGTGCAAATAAGGATTTGGAAAGCTTTCACTGTCGAAAGTTCAGGAACAAAAAGCGTTGCAGAATTTTGTCCTAAAGAAAAAACATACAAAAACCAACGAAATGCAACAATACGAGGTAGAGAAGAGATAAAACCACTCGAAACATTCAGGCCTGAAGCATATGCATTCACCAACAAAAATCCGGCAATCGCATAAAAAATAGTTAAAATTATAGAAAAAATCTTATTTCTATGAAATATACAAAAAAGTAAAATAAGCGGTAGAACATCAAAGAATATCATAGTTCCATTGATAAGACTATGATATGCGTATGTTGTAATGTCCTGAATTCCCCCGAGAAAAAGCCCGCCTATAGAAGTTGCTAATAATTCAAAAAAAGAGTACAACATTGATAGCAATAAAAGTAAAGATATTTTTGCATAAAACAGCTTCCTCCCGGAAATTGGAATGGACAACAAATTCTTGAATGTATCATTATCGTCCTCTGTCGAAAGAAGCATAAGCCCAATTATCCCAAGTACACAAGGTTTGAAAAGTAAATCGCCATATAAAAATACAAATCGATAAAGCATTTCAAAATTATTTCCTGTTTTGAAAACATACATGGTAAGCACAATAGGAAATAATACAGCTAATATCAAAGTAATTTGTATAAACCTTAGTCGTTTCAATTTCAAAAATTCGCATTTTATAAGTTTAAGCAATTCCTTCACCTCCGGTTACTCGCTTGAAGTAATCTTCAAGAGTTTCTTCGCAAGTGTGGGCTTCGGATACTTCCAATCCGTTATTTACAAATTCGGTAACAATTTTCCCCACGGACATATCAAGATTATACAAGTGTAAATTATGGTCATCTTGTATTGAAAAATTATTCTCATAGAATGTACGCTCTAAAATTCTTGCGGCTTGTGCTGTATCTGAAACAATAAAATGAATATGATGACTGCTTTTCTTCTCCAATTCTGCAAGACTTGCTTCTTCCAATAAAACGCCATGATCAATAATTCCAATATCGTCCGCCAATAAGGCAATTTCTGAAAGTATGTGGCTGGAAAGTAGAATTGTTTTCCCTTTTTTATCACATAGTTCTCGTATAAATGTTCTTATCTCTGCAATTCCTATAGGGTCGAGTCCGTTTATAGGTTCATCTAAAATCAAAAGTTCAGGATCGTGCATAACCGCAAGAGCAATGGCTAATCGCTGTTTCATACCGAGAGAGTATTGAGAAAAAAGTTTTTTATCTTTGTACGGTAAACCTACCAAATCTAAAGCGTCTTTGATTGCGTGACGATTAGGTACTCCTCTAAGTGTCGCAAATATAGTTAAGTTTTCGCTTGCTGTCAAATTTGGATAAAATCCGGGAGATTCAATCATACTGCCTATTCGTGGTAAAATTTTTGTTTCATTTCCTTGTAGCGATTTTCCCCAGATTTCTATTTCTCCTGAAGTGGGTTCGGTAAGACCAAGCAACATTTTCATAGTCGTGGTCTTTCCGGCTCCATTTCTTCCGAGGAGACCATAAATTCTCCCTTTACGAATATTCATATTTAAGTTAGCAACACTTTTTTGTGTACCATACTGTTTTGTAAGGTTTTTTGTTTTAATAATATAATCACTCATATTTAATCCTCCTCCTTGTAAGAGAAATTATATCAAACCAACCTTGCATTAACCTTGTCACAACCTTGCATTAACCTTGCAATTATAAGATTAAATATGTCGATAAAATAATAAGCTCCCTTCATATTATGGAGAGAGCCTTAATCAATCAGAGGAAAACATAAAGTAAATACAGTTTTTTTCCATCGAATACTATCTACCGTTATCTTGCCTTTCATTCTCTTTACAAGTTGATATACGATATAAAGTCCAAGACCACTGCCTTTTTCAGACCGTCCTTTATCACATTTGTATAATCTTTCGAAAATATGTGCCAAGTCTTTTTCTTCAATTCCTACACCGTTATCGGCTAAAAGAATTTTTACATTTTTATCTTGTTTTGATAATGTTATTTCAATTTTATCTGCACTGCTGTGAGCGATTACATTTTGAATAAGATTGCTGAGTATTCTAATATAAGCTTCCGTATCAAGTTTTACTTGAAGAGCTTGCTCCGGAATTTCAACGCTGTAATCTATTTTTTTATCTTCAAATATCGGTATCCAATCAATAAGTATGCTTCTTGTAAGCTCCCCGATTTCAACACGATTCATCTCCATTGGAAACTCATCGGAATTGAGTTTAAACCAATCAAACAGCATATCTATATACTCTTTTAAATCATATGCTTTTCGCCGGGCAATCCTTATATAATTCTCTCTTTCTTCTCCCGTAACAATTCCTTTATGTGCTGCATCAAGATAGCCTATAAGTGTAGTAAGCGGTGTTCTGACATCATGAGAAAGGCTTGTCATTAGTTGTTTGTTGGTATCTTCCGTTTGGCGAAATTCGGACAGTTTATCTTCGTAAGAGATGATAATTTCATTTATTTCATAGGCAATGGGGGCAACAAGTTCATTCGGTGTCGATAAAATACGCCTGTTGCTGTTGCCGTTTTTTATATCGACTAAAATATCCTTCATTTCCGATATTTGTTTCTTTGCTCGTTTGATACGGAGATACGAAGTTAAAAGAGACAAGGTTGTGATTATAACAGATATAATCATTGCTATTTCCATATAACTTAGACCTCCTTGTTAAAACGATAGCCGACCCCTTTAATCGTTTGAATATATTTCGATTCTTTGGGATTTGCTTCCAATTTTTTACGAAGACGACTGATAATCGCCATAATATTGCTGTCATCATAGCAATACACTTCTCCCCAAACTTCTTCATAAATTTGTTTTTTTGTCAAAATTCTTCCTTGATTCCTTGCACAAAACAATAGTAGGTCAAATTCTTTGGGTGGTAACTCAAAGATTCCGTTAATTGTAGTAATTGAACGATTATTCAAATCAATTTCAAGACTATCAAATTCGAGTTGTTGAGGTATTTCATCTTTTTGATTAAAACGAGTATAGCGTCGTATAAGTGAATGAATACGGGCTATAAGTTCATCGATATTGAAAGGTTTTGTTAAGTAGTCATCTGCTCCAACTCTTAAACCATGTACTTTAGAAATATTGTCATCCTTTGCTGTGAGCATTAAGATGGGTAAACTACTCGTCTTTCTGATTTCAACCAATGTTTCAAATCCATCCATTCCCGGCATCATAACATCAAGTATGACAAGTTGATACTCGTTTTCCGCTAATTTTCTTAATCCATCTTTACCTGTATTGCAAACATCAGATTCTATGTTTACAGGCAAAACACTCCTCTTTATTAAAGAGCAAAGTTCTTTATCATCATCTATAATCAAAATTTTATTCAAACTTATCAACCTTTTCAAAGCAGTAAATTAATTGACGAAATCTTTTATTTTGCATTTTTCTCATCTTCTCTAAACTCAATCACTTCACTCGGCGATAAATCCATAGCCATACATATCCTCTCAAGATTTTTCATGGATATATACTCGTTATTACCCATTTTGGCAAGGACATTGCCGGATATTCCGGCTATTTTTTGAAACTCGGTTTTCATCAGCTCTCGCTTTGCTAACTCTACCCATATAGGTCTATATGAAACTGCCATATTCCTCCTCCTACTTTATGTTTTGGATTCAAATACAGTCCTGTACCTTAAAATTTTATTTCGTGCAGAACATTAATTATTATACCAGTTATATTGCTTTTTAGCAATCTATTCTTTTGATAAGCTGAAATTCAACCTTTTCTTGCTTGCTTTTGCCCTCTTTATTTAGCCATCAATTGCTTGATACCTAGGCTGGATACTTTCTGCAATCTGACTTGTCAAACCCGTCCATTTGGCTCCTGCTGATATAAGATTATAAATGGTTTCCTTAGCATGCTCTTTGACACTACCCACCTCAGTAATTGCGTACTGTTTATAGAGTATTGCTGGATCAAATTTAACAAAGATAGCCCTTTTCATTTTGCCTATTTGCTTTAAAATAGAACAGGTATAGCTAACCAATTCTTTATCCAAATAATCTAGAACTGGACCTCTTGGAATATAGACAATGCTTTGCTTTAACGGTAAAGGTTTAATGAGGAGGGACAAGGAAGCTACCTGCTTCTTTCCGTCATAAATGCCTATGCGTTCATTATGCCAATTATCTTTGACCTGAGCCCATGTACTACTTTGAAGTAAATTTGTTGCATGACTAACTTTAACAAAGGCATCATGCTCCTCAGCACTAATGCCAATTTTATAAGAAAAATGTCTACCCATTAAAAACCTCCATTTTCATGACCGCTAAGTTACATTTATTTCATTTGTGTTACAACTATTTCAGTTTATCAAATTATCTAAGAGATGTAAATACTTATTTTTCATTTTTTTGTCCTTTTATTTTAATAAAATTTAAAAATTAGGTTAGTTTTCTTATCTTATTGATTTATCGACTGTAAGATTTTTTCAAGAGAAAGGAAAATAGCTTCCAGTCTATTTAATTTTTTGTTTGATTTTTGTTACACTAGTATCATAGGACTGTCAAATGAGTGTGATAAGGTGATAATTAAAATGAGCAATAAAAGACCCAGCAATTATTAGAGCTTCTCCAGAAGACTGAACAAACTGATATCTACAGAGCAGATAGCGAATTTCAGTCATTGATTAAACTTGCTACTTGTAAGATTGATGAAGGCAAAAATCCTGATATAGAGATGGTCCGACTGGCGCCATTTCTAAATCAGTACCTCATCACTCAGCCCTGCCAAGAATTAGTTGACCTACAACTTTTCCTCTCTAAAGCCTCAACTAACTATCGAGGAATCCATTAACCTGACCGGATGGTTTCATTAAATCTAAACGGTAGCAAACTCGAAAAACGCAATAGACTGAACCACTGTTCAGCCTCAAATGACAAAAGCGACCCAAGTTAGTTTCCTGAACTTCAGAATAGCATTGTGACTCGCTTTTTAATTGGTTTGTAACGAAAACCAATTCTGAAACATCTCAATTTACTACTTTTTAATATAAAGTTCGTGTATTGCCATAAAACTCTTTAAAAAATCAAAAAAATTTAATTATTATTTCTATTTGTGTTAGAATGGTATTCTATTTTTAAAAAAAAACAAACTTATTTTATCTCAAAAATTTAGCATTAGTTATCGGAGGAAAATTTAAAATGTCTAAAAGGTTACTAACTCTCTCACTTGTTTCAGCTTGTCTTTTGCCTCTTGCTGCATGTTCTCATAGAAATCAAAAAGGAACGGACAACACAACAGTTAAAGTAGCAATGATTACTGGTCAAGGTGGTATTGATGACAAATCTTTCAACCAATCAGCTTGGGAAGGATTACAAGCTTGGGGCAAGTCTAAGGGTGTAAAAAAAAGAAGCAATTTTAACTACTTCCAATCGACAAGCGAATCAGATTATATAACAAACCTAGACACTGCTGCTTCAAACGGTTATAATCTTATTTTTGGGATTGGCTTTAAATTAACAAATTCTATTAAAAAAACGTCAAGTGAAAATAAAGACACGAAATATGCAATTGTAGATGATGTCATTGAAGGTCATGATAATGTTGCAAGTATCACTTTTGCTGACAATGAGGCTGCATATCTAGCAGGAGTTGCCGCAGCCAAAACAACTAAAACTAAACAAATAGGCTTTGTTGGTGGAATGGAGGGAACTGTTGTAAAACGTTTTGAAAAAGGCTTCGAAGCTGGTGTCAAATCTGTAGACCCGGCCATCAAGGTAACTATCACATATGCAGGCTCATTTGCAGATACAGCTAAAGGAAAATCAATTGCTGCAACACAATATGCTAGTGGAGCTGATGTGATTTATCAAGTAGCTGGTGGCACAGGCGCTGGTGTCTTTAATGAAGCAAAAGCAGTCAACGAAAAACGTTCCGAATCAGATAAAGTTTGGGTAGTCGGCGTTGACCGTGATCAAAAAGTAGATGGAAACTACACTGATAAAGATGGCAAAAAATCAAACTTTGTCTTTACATCAAGTATCAAAGAAGTGGGCAAAACCATGCAAAAAGTTATTCTCATGACTGAAAAAGATAAATTCCCAGGTGGTAAAGTTACCCGCTTTGGACTGAAAGAGGGAGCCGTTAATTTAACGACTGCGGATCTTCCAAAGGATGTCAAAGATGCTGTTGAAACAGCTAAAAACAATATCATTTCTGGTAAAATCACAGTCCCAGAAAAATAATCTAGCGTGGTGAAGCACTAAAATTAGACAGAAAAAAATACTCCTAAAGACAGATAAACTCTTTTGGAGTATTTTTATTAGTATAACCTTCAATTACTGTAGAACCATACAAGAACAGCACTACATACTTCTAAATATCCGTTAAATATTTTTTTACGTGAAGCCATCTTTTCACCGAGTCTTTACTTTGTATACCATTGAAGTAGTCAGTATCATCTATTTATTTACTAGAAAATAGAGGGATGCACAATGCATTCCTCTACTCTTTATCACTTGAATCTCCTTTTATCCCAAGTTCATATAAAATTGTATGATAGCTAATACCCATAAGTGAAGAGGATAAAAAACATAAAAGAATGATTGATTAAACACTGATTTGTGCCCAATCTTGTGATTATAACATTCCAAGAATGGAATCACAATGATAAACAAAAAGTCCGCATTAAGTATGATGACTTCCATTAAAGTCATTTCTGACGATATATCCATCACCGTTAGTAACAAGAGTAGACTTGATAATAATAAATATCCCATATACTGCTTAAACTTATTCTCCCTAAAAAGATAAGTTATTAACATAAAAGGAATGACTACAATTCCCCCTTTTGCTATGAGAACTCCTAAAAATAACAAAACTAAAACTATCATAGCTTTTAAGATAGGCTGCTTTATGGTTTTTAGTCCCCATAACACTGTTAATCCTAGTCCTAAGGTTAATAGAATATTATTTTCAGATTATACCCCTAATAAACCTAAGACTTTATTTCCCAAAAACATAACAACTGCTACAAGATATATGCGTAGTATGTATCGTTTCACATCAGCTGTGTACCGAACCCCCCTTAACAGCTAGAGAAGCAAAACCAACTACTACAAATCGTAATATGATATGAATACCAACTTCCAACGAACCCGACATCATGAAACTAGCATGATCTAAGACCATTACTATCAACAATAAAACCTTAAATTGATTCCTATTTATTTTCACTATCCTTCCATCATAACATATCTTCAATCAGTACAAATTGCTTTCAACATAAAGTTTTGATAGTGCCTAACAATCAACAAATAAGAAGTTATTTCAATAAAGAAATATAATGCACTACAAGCTAATACAATGTTCCAATAAGAAGCCATGCTGTAATTATTGATAATCATAAAAATTCCCCAAGTTATAAACATTGCAGATATAAAAGGAACAATTATAACCCATTTAACGGTACTAGACAAAATTTTCTTGATATCTATCACAGATAAACCTATTTTTCGAAGTGCTCTCAATCTCCCTACTTCTTCCTCTGAGTAATTGTATAGTCTAGAGTAAATCAAACTTGTAATTCCCATTAGAAACGAGAAACATAAAATGCTACCTACGTAAGAAATTAAACTTCGACTGAACCACTCAATTTGATAATATCCATATGCTGAAGTAAAGGATATCTGTTGTTTTTCTGTATCGTTTTTAAGGTAATCTTGTAACATTTTTGTTTCTTTTCCAGCATCCTTCCAGTTTAAAATATCAAAAATAGTATAGTGAGAATGGGAAAATTTGCCCTGAATAGCTTGATACTTGGTATCAGAAATAACTATAACTTCTTGAAAATAACCAGACAAAGCAATCGTTTTCTTAGTACGTCCACTTTCGTTACTAATACCTAGCTTCTTGAATGCTTGCCTTTGCTTAACTCCCATAGTTGGGAGATTTTTTCCATCAATTCCCACTAAAAAAAGGCATCAGATGTTAAATTAAGTTTTGGACTATCAATGATAGGAGCTAATTTATTATAGGTGGAATTATTAATAATCCCTTTTACCAAAGGTAATTCTGATGTTGAATCATCATTATAAAGATAATTCACCTTTATTTCCTGATAGCCTTTCTTTGAAGATAATACTTGTCGAATATAGTTAAGATTTTTTTCGGTGTGACCAGTATCTCTCCATTCAGTATAAGTGTAAGAAACCGGAAGAATTTTACGTGTTACTTCTTCAACTTTTAACGGTGAGCCAATAATGACAATAAAAGAAGTCAGGATAATTACTAATAACGAAAATACCAAGCTCATGGTTTTTAAATTCGATTGTATATTATGGTTAAAATTACTAACAGATAGCAGGTGAAGTCCCTGTCTTCTTTTTTGTAGCAAGCTTAAAATATAAGTATACACTTTAAATAGTAAGCCAAAAAAAGTGTAGAAAAGTATTAAACTGCTTGCACCCAAAAATGGTAATAATAAAATACTATCAGTCTGATAAAGATAAAAGGACAAAGCTATCAACACACAAGATAATAGAGAGGTTACCCCTAAGTAACTCCTTTCTGAAAACTTCTCTGTTTTTAATAGCTTGATGATTTGAGTTCGTCTTAAGATATGAGGGGAGACATATGAGATAAACAGAAACAGTCCGCCTACTACTACTACAGTCATAAGTATAGCTTTAAAGGGGAAATAGAAAGCTAATTGAATATTAGGAATCATTTTTTCACTAATCATGTAGAAAAATTTTGAAAAAATAATCCCAAACCCAATCCCACAAATCAGTGAAAAAATAGAAATAATTATGTTCTCATAAAAAATAATGGCTTTGAATTGCTTTTTACTTGCTCCTACAAGATTGACAATTGCAAATTGTTTACTTCGTACCTTGAGAAAATTACTAATGGAATAAAGGGTAAAAACAAAGGAAAAAAGTAACGAAATAATTTCTGCTGTCAGTAAAATTAAACCAATAGTACTACTATTCTCCACTACTTTTAAAGTCGGATGATAAGCAAATGCTGAAAAAATAAAGAAAACAAAGACTGAAAACAAGCAATTGATAAAATGATAAAGATAAGTTTTAAAGTCTCTTACAACATTTTTATATGCTAAATCAAATAAAGTCATTGCTATCCCCTCCTAACAAAGACATTGTACTCATAATTTCTTTATAATAGGTACTTTGATTATCCTTTTTTAATAATTCTTGAAAAACGCTTCCATCTTTGATAACGTAAGTCTTATCCGAATATGAAGCAATATTAGGATCGTGTGTAACCATTAAAATAGTTATCCCCATTTTTTCATTGAGCAATTGGAATAGTTTCATGACATCTTTAGCTGCCTTCGAATCCAAATTCCCTGTCGGTTCATCAGCTAATAAAAGAGAAGGATTATTGATGACAGCTCTTGCCACAGCAACACGTTGAGCTTGCCCTCCTGAAATTTCATAAGTTCTCTTATCTAAAATAGCTTCAATGCCTAATAAATGTGCTAAATGTCTGACCTTCTCTAACATTTGATGATTTTCTTGATTATCTAAAGCCAGTGGCAACAAGATATTTTCCTCAACTGTAAGCGTATTAATCAGATTGAAATCTTGGAAAACAAATCCTAGCTCCTTTCTTCTGAACTTTGCAAGGTCCTCATCTGATAACGCATGTGGGTTACGCCCATTGATAAAGACAACACCACCTGAAGGTTTATCAACTGTTGAAATGGTATTTAAAAAAGTACTTTTTCCACTCCCGCTAGGTCCCATAAGAGCAATGAACTCTCCTTCTTCAACAAACATACTAATGTCATCTAATGCTCTATGGGAAACCTTTCCCTTATATACTTTCTCTAAATGTTCTACTTGTAAAATCATGTTACTATTCCTTTCTTCTGATGACTTAAGTTTATCACCCTAAATACTATAGAAAAATCCAAAAACATTACTTAAGCTTACAACTTTGTAATGTTTTTGGATATCCTAACGGTCAAAACTAATAATAACTTCTGTACCTTTTTCTAATTCTGAGGAAATTGTAATATCATGACCTAAATATTTGGTCAAAGTCTTAACAATATATAACCCTAACCCACTTGAATCTCCATTATTTCTACCGTTTTCCCCTATATAAAAAAGATCAAATACTTTAGAAAGTTCTTCCTTGGGAATACCATCACCTTGATCAATAATAGAAAGGATAATGCTTTGTTCAGTAATTATTGCGTTAAAAATAACCTGTTGATTCGAACTACTGTACTTGATTGCATTGGTTACTATTTGAAAAATAATTAGTTTCAGCCATTTGGCATCCGAATAAACAGTTATAGAAGAGTCAATAGCCAATCTAGGAAATACCGAGTTTGCAATGAAATAATCCTTTAATTGATTAATAACTTCTTTACAAACATGCGATAAATTAACAGATTCAACCATAAAATCATTTTTTAAATCATCCAGTCGATAGACTTCCAAAAGCTGATTTAAGTGATATTGGATAATATCTACTTGTTTATTGGCAGTCATAAAATCGGGTGTTTCCTTATTTTTTTCAGAAAGTAATTTTAATACAGAAACTGGTGTTTTTAATTGATGTACAAAACGATAGATTAGTACTTTTTGGACTTTCTTTCCCTTTTTTTGTTGGTTTTTTTCACTATAATAAAGTTCTAACATTTTAGTCACCAAGGCATTATGAGCCTCTTCAAAAGTATTTCTTGGTGAATCTAACAAAAATTCCTCCAGTGTCTTTTGTTCTTCAAAAGCAAGACTATAGATTCGGAAAAGCTTAAAAAAACGACTAATGATATAAACTGCTGTAGAAACTATCACTAATAATAAAAAGTACCAAAACTCAGTGAACCAAATGCCTTTTATAAAAAAAAAGACTTCCAAAAAAGAAAAGTTGAGCTAAGATTACAGTTAGAAATAAACCTAGATAATGTCTTACAAAGATTTTCAGAACGTTATAAATCATCTCACAACTCCAGTTTATAACCTATACCCCTAACAGTTATGACCTTTAAATCGGATTGTAAGTCATTTAGTTTTTTCCTGATTCTACTAATAGAAACATTTAAAGTATTTTCTTCAATAAACATATCAGTATCCCATATTTCTGATAGAATCAGTTCTCTTTTTACAATCTTGGGATGATTTTTGAGCAACACACGCAAAAGAATCGCTTCATTTTTTGATAAGTCCACTGTCTGATTTGAAACTGTTAAGGTTAATCTAGCCAGATTAAAACTGCTGTTACCGTATTGTAACGTTTCAACTTCCTTAGAGGCATACTCACCATAAACTCTTCGAAAATGAGATTGCACTTTAGCTAGAAGTAACTCAAATGAAAAGGGTTTAGTGATGTAATCATCTCCACCACTCATAATAGCTCTTACTTGATCATACTCTTGTGTCCTAGCCGACATAAATAAAATTGGCATTAAAAATTGTTTTCTAATCTCATTTGCCCAATAAAAACCATCATGACTCGGAAGGGTGATATCCAGCAAAACCAAGTCCGGAGAATTATCCTCTATGAAAGTAACAAGTGATTTAAAATCCTCTGCAATAATAACTTGAAAATTATACTTTTCCAAATATTCTTTAACTAAAATAGCCAAATCTTTATCATCTTCAATTAAAGCAATTTTATTCATCCCATCTCCCATCACAAATAACTAATGATATAAAATATGATATAGACTGCTGCCAAAGTCAACAAAAAATATTTTAGTTTCAATAATATAGCAACATATTCACGAATAAAAGCACTTGGTAAGTAATAGCGAGCAGTTTTTGATCCTACTCCTTCGCCCTTCATCTTAAGCTTTCTAGCATAAAGACTAGCTCTAAAAACATGATAATTATTACTAATAAAGATATATTTAGGGGCTGATATCTCTTTTTATGCCAATTCTTTAGAATATTTCAAATTCTCAAAAGTGGTTCTAGAATTAGCTTCTAATAAAATGGCTTCCTCAGGGATTCCTTTACCTAATAAATAATTACTTATGGCTATAGCCTCAGATATTTTTTCATCTGGTCCTTGACCTCCACTTGCAATAAACTTAACAGTATTTTTTTCAGCTAAATGATAAGCTTCTATCGCTTTTTCTATTCTCCCCTTTAATAAAGGAGTCACTTTTTCACCACCCAATAAACCTGAACCATGAATAATAATATAATCATAATCTTTTTTTAGAGGTAAATTAACATAAACAAAAGTATAAATTAGAAAAGCTATAAATAAAATAGTAAAAATCGCAAAAATAAAGCTAATCAGATGAAATAACTGATAGATAGAAAGATTAATATCGCCCAACGATTGATTTAAATAAAGTCCTAAAAGAAAGAAATAGCCAAGTATAGCAAGTCCCATAGTCAAAGATAATGAATTTGCTAAGGATTTTCCTTCTTTACGTAAAATGATAATACCGTTTATAATCATCAATAAACCAAAAACAAAAATAAACACTGGCAAAATCTTATAAAGTATAGTTAGTAGAAACTCATGTAATTGCGGAGCTCTTTCGTAAGCTAAGGAAACCAAACTAAGATAAAATCCTACTAAAGCAGAAAACAAGAGAAAGATATTAATCAACTTCCTAGGATCCCTTTTTATAGAAAAAACAGAAAATAGGATTAACGCAATCGTCACCCCATATAAAACCATCAGATTACCTCCATAATAGATTAATTAACCATACTATATCACATTTTATTTTTAGTCATTTCAATGATATCTCATGAAAGAATAAGTTAAACAACTTCCAAATTATAAGAATTACTTCAAGAGATATCCCTCAATATTAGAATTTCTTCAGACTCAATTTAAATCGATTTCTGAAATATTGATAACTTAAAAAATAATGAAAATACTATAATCTTACTTATCTGTTATAGGGGTGGATCTCTTTCTCATGAAGTGTCGTAACTCTACTGTACAGGATTTATTTCTTTTTATGATATATCATCAACTTTTAATTTAGATTGTTTAAATTTCTGCACAATTATGGTAACGTTTTTTCTGGATAATTCGCAGAATACACAATCATTTCTGAACTTATGGATTCCGCATATGGAATCCATATTGCTAATTTTGCTAAAGTAATCTTTTTAACAGGAATGTGACCAGGTGAGTTATTGGCACTTAGATGGGATCATATTGATTTAGAAAAATTAAAAATAAAGATTGAGTATACCCTTGACTACTCGACAAATGGCCATGCGAACGCTGAACTGGGAACAGTTAAAAACAATGGCTCATATCGTACAATTGATATGCCGTTAGAGATTAAAGAAAGAATTGAACTACCAAAAATTAAACGATTTGACGAATGATTTTGTTTTTATTAGTAAGAAAGGCAATCACCTATCAATAGATACAATAAACCGAAGAATCAAAAAGACACCTGAAAAAATATTTGGTATAGTAATTACTAGCCACTTATTCAGACACGGGTATATTACTTTATTAGCTGAGTTAGGTATCCTTCTAAAATCTATAATGAATCGTGTGGGACATACAGACGTAAGTACTACCATAAAAATCTATACTCACACAACCGAAAAATGGGTAAAGAGCTCTTGCAAAAGCTCAATAATCTTGATAAACTATAAAAAGTTGCCCCATAATTGCCCCATGAAAGCAAAACCAATACAATTAAAACAGTCAAAACACTTGATATTAAAGGAGATTATATAATTATGATGAATATGCAAAATATGATGAAACAGGCGCAAAAGCTTCAAAAGCAAATGGAGCAAAAGCAAGCTGATTTGGCTGCGATGGAGTTTGTTGGTAAGTCTGCTCAGGATTTGGTGACAGCTACCTTTACTGGTGACAAAAAATTGGTTTCCATTGATTTCAAAGAAGCTGTAGTTGATCCTGAAGATCTTGAAACGTTATCTGATATGACAACGCAAGCGATCAATGATGCCATGACACAAATTGAAGAAGCAACCAAGAAAACACTTGGTGCTTTTGCTGGCAAATTGCCCTTCTAATATAAAAAAGACTCTCGTTGCAAACGGGAGTCTTATTTGTTAATCAAACAATCCACCTAGGGCCGCAAATGGGTTGTCGGTTGAACTTGATTCCTCAACCTGTTGGCTCAAATAGGCTTTATTCTCATCAAATTCCAAAAAAGTCTCATAGACACGCGCTGTCATTCGGGCGTCTTCCAAGCTGTTGTGGCCGCGCCCTTTGATACCTAGAAATTCGGCTACTGTTGTTAGTTTTAAATTGGCGATGCCGTTTAAGTCAGTGCTCCGTCGTTCAAAGGCCTCGTCGTAGAGGTCAACTTTGTACTGACTTGCCAGGTCCAAACCATTTTCTACCAAGATTGGGAGATCAGACTTGTAAGAATTATAACCGATCAAGGCTAGGTCCCCAACGAAGCTTGTAAAGTCCGAGATGACCTGATCAACCTTTGGTGCGCTAGCAATTTTATCCGCCGTAATGCCCGTTAAACCATTTATGAAACTTTGTAAGGGTACATCGGAGTGCACATGGGTATCAAAACTATCAACTTCTTGATGGTTATGATATTTGACTGCAGACAGTTGAATTAAGTGACTCTTGTCATCGACGGTGTTAAATTCCAAATCAAAGGCAATATAATTATCTAGTTTTTTCATTTTTTCTCCTTAGAAAAAGGCCCAATTGGGCCTTGTATGATGTATCGATTATTTAGCAAAAAGACGTGCAAAGAAACCTTTTTTACCAATTGCTTGGTCTTCGACTTGGCTACGCGCTTGGTCAACTTCTGCTTTTGCTTCTTCAAGTTCCAATTTAAGAGTTTCTTTGTCAGCCATTGCTTTAGCTGTTAATTGTTGTTGCTGATCCAATTGTTTATCTTTCTCAGCAATCTGAACATCTTTAACTCGCATTTGCTCATCCTTAGCAGCTAACTGATCATCCTTGGCTTTTAATTGATTATAAAGACGTGTGATTTCAGTATTTTTTTCATCTACTAAAATTTCTAATAATTCACGCTGCTTGGTCTCTTCACTGATTGGTTCATCATCAAAAATAGTTTTTTTATAGATTTCTTCCAACTTAATAAGGCCACTACGTTTAACCACAGTGACTCCCTTGTCATTTTTATCAAGATCTTCATCTGGAAGAGCTTTTACACGATTATTAACGGCCTGACGGCTAACTCCCAAGATTTCAGCTAGTTCACTAACTGTCTTTTCTATTGCCATATTTTCCTCTTTAATATATTCCTGAATATTCTTACAAGAATAGTAACATAATACTAGTATTCTGTCAATTTCACCATGTTAAAGACAAATGATAAGGCACTTTAAAAGTATAGGCATAAGCCCTGCTACTACACCATCTAGAAAGTGCTAGTCGAATCAGCTTCCTTTCAATCGTTCATCCTGGAAATTACCGACCATTTTTTATTTATGCTCTTTTAGTGATTCCCTCAATTATATCGGTAACAGTCTTTTCTAGCCGCATTTTCCTAGTCAAAGTCAACCGGCAGATTAGTAACATTTATAGGAACAATATGGTATGATTAGACTATGAAAAAATATGATACGATTATTATCGGAGGTGGTCCGGCCGGCATGATGGCAACCATTTCCAGTAGCTATTACGGCTACAAGACACTCCTAATTGAAAAAAACAAACGACTTGGTAAAAAACTTGCTGGCACAGGTGGCGGACGCTGCAATGTAACTAATAACGGAACTCTTGATGAACTCTTAGCTGGCATCCCAGGGAATGGGCGCTTTCTTTATAGTGTCTTTTCTCAGTTTGATAACCATGACATTATTGCTTTTTTCCAGGATAATGGCGTTGCCTTAAAAGAAGAAGACCATGGACGGATGTTCCCAACAACTGATAAGTCACGAACAATCATTGGTGCCCTGGAAGCAAAAATTCAAGAATTAGGTGGTCAGATTTTGACCAACACCGAAGTGGTTTCTGTCAAGAAAATTGATGATATATTCTACGTCAAATCAGCTAATGAAAAGTTTACCTGTGACAAATTAATTGTAACAACAGGAGGCAAATCCTATCCCTCAACTGGATCAACCGGCTTTGGCCATGAAATTGCTAGACATTTTAAGCTACAGGTAACCGACTTAGAGGCAGCAGAAAGTCCTCTTTTGACTGACTTCCCACACAAGGCGCTCCAAGGCATTGACTTGGACGACGTGACCCTGTCGTATGATAAACACGTCATCACCCACGACCTGCTCTTCACCCACTTTGGCCTATCCGGACCAGCTGCCCTTCGCCTGTCTTCCTTTGTCTCAGGCGGGGAAATCGCTGCGCTAGACTTTCTGCCAAAAATGACTCAGGATGACTTGGTCCATTACCTAGAAGACAACAGAGACAAGTCTCTAAAAAATGCACTAAAAGGGCTAGTCCCAGAACGGGTGGCAGAATTCATCGCCACTGGCTACGCGGACAAGGTCAAACAGTTGTCACCAAAAGAATTGGAAGAGGTTATGGACAAACTCAAGAAAATGCCAATCCCAATCACTGGCAAAATGTCACTGGCCAAATCTTTTGTGACCAAAGGTGGCGTTGACCTGAAAGAAATCAATCCCAAAAGCTTGGAAAGCAAGCAAGTCTCTGGCCTTCACTTTGCAGGAGAAGTCTTAGACATTAATGCCCACACCGGTGGCTTCAATATTACGTCTGCCCTCTGCTCAGGTTGGGTCGCAGGAAGCCCACATTATTGAGACTACTCTGCTTCTATTCATTAGATTTACTGATATCTTAAATTTCTTGATTACAGAAATTCTACTTTTCAATAGTCGAAGTTATTTTATTTACTAATAATTTTGAAACTAATTAATAAAAAAATACTTTTCGCGGTGGCGAAAGCACTTGAAGATATTAATCTTCAAGTGTAGGGAAATTTTTTGACCTAGGCAAAAAATTTAGTCATGGAATTCTTTTGGAATTCGCTGACGTCCCTCACCACAAAAGAAAAGTAAAAAATAACATTTATTATTTAAGAAAATCTTACTATCAAGACTTTTCTTTTTTTTAAAAATACTTAACTAGTTACATTTTTTCTTGCAATTTGAAAATGATGGTGTATAATAGTTATATGTTTCCTTAACCGGTTATATACCAGTTAAGGAACAGGGTTTGATAAGCCCAAATGATTACAAGAATATAGAAGGAGAAAGCAATGGCAAAAAAATCAAAAATTGCTAAGTACCAGAAGCAGCTCCAACTGATTGATCAGTATGCTGACCTTCGTCGTGAACTTAAGGCTAAAGGTGATTATGAAGCTCTTCGTAAATTGCCACGCGATTCAAACCCCAACCGTTTGAAAAACCGTGACAAGATTGACGGTCGCCCTCACGCTTATATGCGCAAGTTCGGTGTTAGCCGTATTAACTTCCGTAACCTAGCTCACAAAGGTCAACTTCCTGGCATCACAAAAGCCAGCTGGTAAGCTTTTCCAAGAAGTGATAGGTCCTCTTCCCCGAGACTTATCATTGTTCAGTAATCATAGAAGCCAATTATTTATCATGTTTAGTCCGGTATGCCAAGATGCCGGGCTATTTTTATACCATTAAGAAGCGAATTACTGCCATAGCAAAAACCCCCACTAGTACAGTAACAAATAAATTTTTAAAACGATAAGCTACCAAAAAAGTTGGAAGCGCAGCAAAAAGAAATGGTAAATTGATTTTTGGAAGCTGTCCAGTCCGGGTTTGAGTAATACTGGCAAGTGTTAAGGCAAATAGAATAGCTAGGGGTAAGTATTCTAAAAATAAAAGAAATAGATTGGGAAGACTTTTATAGCGTGTAAGGATAAATGGAAGTACCCTTGGAAACCATGACACCAAAAAACCTAGCACCAAAACAAGAAAGATAACATTATGCGTCATATGATAATACTCCAATCATGCAACCCACCAAAGTTGCTAGTAAAATAACAATTGCTTGAGAAAAAATTGTAGCCAAAATAAAGTAAGTTACGGTAACGCCTAACAAGATATATAGCAAGGTCTGAATCCGATGAGAGATAGTCATCGCTTCAAATTGACTAAGAAATAGACCAATAAACATCGCTACTAGAGCAAAATCTAGACCAAACAATTGTGGACTCGGAATAACATTCCCCAATAGTGCACCGATAACAGTAGCACTGATCCAGGTGACATAACTAAACAAATTATTACCATGCATCCAAGAACTTGAGATGTAACTCGTTTGTCTAGCCTTACCTAGTAAAACACCATAACTTTCGTCTGTCACTAGGGAGCCAATAAACAAGCCATTTAACAATGATACATCTTTAAAA
The DNA here is from genome assembly GCF_053206145.1 of Streptococcus hongkongensis. Lineage (NCBI taxonomy): Bacteria > Bacillati > Bacillota > Bacilli > Lactobacillales > Streptococcaceae > Streptococcus > Streptococcus hongkongensis. Next base: position 5,634 of record NZ_JBRUGD010000005.1, on the reverse strand, counting down.
AGAGTTGTTACATGTAAACTCATCAGCATGTTTCTTAAGTTGACAAGAAAAATGGTTAAAATAATACTAAAAAAACTAGCATGACTGACTAGAAGCGCACAAATAGCAAACTGAGCAGAGCCACCATAAATTAATGCCGACATCAACCCCACATCTATTGCTGAAAGACCACTGGCTGCGGCTACCATCCCAAAAGCAAGACCAATTGATAGGTAACCTAGTCCGGTAGGCAGTGCATCTCTAACTCCTAACTTAAATTCTTTAACATTCATAACCTTCTCCATTTTTCAGAATATTCAATCATTATAACAAGTTAAACAACTTTTGACAACTCTTGTAAAAACAGACTTCTTTCTCAGGAAAATATAACTCTCTGTTTACACTTTGATTCCTCCACAGTTAGAAAGAAACTTTGTGAATTAGTCTTTTGAATAAATAATAAGGCCAGTGATTGTGTCTTCCGTTAGAATATCTCGATGCCTATATTTGAATATGAGTATATATAGGTAGTAAAAATCACCAATACAACCCGATGCATGAAGACTAGCTAATGAAATATAAGCTAAACTAGATATAATATTGAAGCCATACAAAATAGTTAGAAAGAGGGAAATTAGAATAAATGGTGCAATACCAATAATGACCATTTGATGACGTTTATAAATCGAACCAGGAGAAATGCAATAAGCCATTAGTGCTTTTGGGATTATTCCAAATTTAAGTTTGTTTGCTGGCTTAAAAAACTTGAAGAATAAGCCATGGACTAATTCATGACTCACAAAAATTAAGATGAGCCATAAAAAGAAAATAGGGAAGATATACAAGGTACTATAATGTAGCTCAATAATAAAACTTGAATCCACATTCCCTAGAAAGCTTGATAATATAGTGAATAGAAAAATAAAAAAGATAAGAAGCGGAAAAGCTAGCAGATTAAGAGCCAATATTAGCTTTTTCTGATGCATAATGTCAATCTTTTCAATCTGTTTCAAATGGTCACCTCTATCATTTTTTCCTCAATTATAACATTTAGTTAGAGTAAAAAAGTCCAAATTAATGAATGGTATATAAAAAGATAAGATTATCACTGATAACTTATCTTTAGTTTTCAAATGAGTAACTCATGTGTTTTCAAAATAACTAAAGGCTAAACTTGGTTTAGCGTTGAGATCCATTTGGGCAAAGTGACCTTTGGCGTACTCAACTGCTGCGGCAAGAGCAATCATGCCGGCGTTATCTCCACAGAGTCTGAGGGGTGGAATGACAACTTGAGTATCTGTGATTTCCTCAGCTAGGCGTTCACGTAAACCTTGGTTTGCAGCTACGCCACCTGCTACTACTAACATAGTTGACGGGTATTGCGCCAAGGCTTTCTTCGTTTTGACAATCAAAATATCAAGAACTGCTGCTTGGAAAGAGGCACAAAGGTCTTCCAAGACCAATTCTTCCCCTTTTTGCTCAGCATTGTGGTACAAGTTGATAAAGGCTGATTTAAGTCCTGAGAATGAAAACTCCAAATGGTCTTCTTTAATCATTGCCCTCGGGAAATTATAGGTATCTTGACCACGATGTGCCAACTGGTCGATTTCACGCCCTGCTGGATAGGTTAGTCCCATGACACGGCCCACTTTATCATAGGCTTCGCCCACTGCGTCGTCACGCGTTTCTCCGACAATATGGTAAGCACCCGGCTCTGTGACGTAGACTAATTCGGTGTGCCCTCCGGAAACCAATAAGGCCATCAGCGGATAGCTCAGTTCATTCTGTTCACGCGCAGCCATCAGGTGGCCTGCCATGTGGTTAACTGGGATGAGTGGTAGTCCGTTAGCCCATGCAAAGGCTTTTGCGGCAGCAATTCCGACCAAAAGGGCCCCAACAAGGCCTGGTCCATAGGTTACAGCAACTGCTGATAAGTCTTTAGCTGTGATGCCGGCTTCCTGCAAGGCATCTTCAAAACAGGTCGTTACCACTTCCACATGATGGCGGCTGGCAACTTCAGGTACCACGCCCCCAAAGCGTTTATGGCTTTCAACCTGGCTGGCGATGATATTACTTAATAGTTCTCGGTCATTCTTAAGAATTGCAACACTTGTCTCGTCACAAGAACTTTCGACCGCTAAAATATATCTATCTGTCATGTTTTCCTTCTTTTTTCATTACAAGAGCATCTTCCACCGGATTATGGTAATAGTTTTTGCGAATAGCTAGCGCAGCAAAGCCACAAGACTTGTAGAGAGCTTGCGCTGCCAAATTAGAAGCACGTACTTCTAGAAAGATTGGTAAGTCATAATCCACTAACTCTGCCATCAGCTGCGCTCCAATGCCTTGACCCTGATAGTCTCTTTTGACTGCAATATTGGTTAATTCTAATTCACCCACTAATTGCTGGATGGAGAGAAAGCCAATCAATTGCTCTTGATCATAGGCAAAGAAATAATCATTATTGGGTGAACTGAGGTCAGCCTCAATTTGCTTGTGATTCCAAGGTGATTGCCCCTGGTAGGCATCCTCAAGGATGTCAAGTATACTTTGTGCTTTTTGCATAAGCTAGACCCGTTTAATGTAATGATCTTGGTTACTTGCTTGATGCGTTTTCAACCAATTTTCTTCAGCTTCTACTTTTTTCAAGTATTCAGGGACAAAGGCATCGACATCGACTGGTGCCATCCTCTGACCGACTTTACCGATTTGGTATGCTGATGGTAGTGTCTCTTGAATCTCTGCATTTGGCAATCTTTCTACAATTTCCTCTGCAAAAGTTGCAACTTCTCCGACAAAACAAATTTTTTGGTTAGAGTCTAAGCTTGCTAGTAAACCTGAGAAAGCAATATGCTGATCAGGTCTGACAGATTGGTTATTCTGGTAAAAGCCTGCATAAACATTGCGTCGTCTTGCATCAATTAAGGGAACAATTAAGGCATCTTTTTGCACAGCTGGTGCAGCTAATGCATATAGAGAAGATACGCCTACTAGCTCAATGGCTAAACTGTAGGCCAACATTTTTGCTGTGGCTACCGCCACACGTAATCCTGTGTAAGAGCCTGGTCCTTCTGCCACCACGATACGGTCTAAGTCGCCAGGGGCCATTTCTGCAGATGCCATCAAAAATTCAATTTGAGGCATGAGGCTGATACTGTGATTTTTCTTAACATTTAAGGTGGCTTCAGCCAATAATTGCTCATCTTGGAGGATAGCTACTGATAGAGCCTTATTGGATGTGTCAAATGCAAGTATATTCATTTTATCCACTTTCTTCATTGATTTTCTATTCCCAATTATATCACAAAATCGACTATCCAACAAAGAAGCCCTATATGATAGGGTTTTCACACCTCAATTTAGTTGATCAATACTTTTACTAACTGCTGATATTATGTTATAATTTTAGTAATTGCAAAGAATCAGGTTTAATCTATTACACAAATAATCAATAAGAAGGGTATATCATCTGGATTGATGGTACCTATTTCTTATTGTTTGGATAATTGATTCATTAGGAAAGGAATTTTTAATACATGATTTACAAAGTTTTCTATCAAGAAACAAAAGACCGTAACCCACGCCGTGAAAACACTCAAGCACTTTACATTGACGTTGATGCTTCTTCAGAATTGGACGGTCGTATCAAAACTCGCAAACTTGTTGAAGAAAAAACAAGTTACAATGTAGAGTTTATTGAATTGCTATCAGATAAGCACTTAGCCTACGAAAAGGAAACTGGTGTTTTTGAATTAACGGAGCTTTAATATGTCAAATATCGATTTAAAACCCAATGAAGTCGGCGTTTTCGCCATTGGTGGTCTAGGGGAAATCGGGAAAAATACATATGGCATTGAGTATCAAGATGAGATTATCATCGTTGATGCTGGTATCAAATTTCCAGAAGAAGATCTTCTAGGGATTGATTATGTAATCCCTGATTATTCTTACATCGTTGACAATCTTGACCGTGTCAAAGCCTTGGTTATCACGCACGGCCATGAGGATCATATTGGTGGGATTCCATTCTTACTTAAGCAAGCTAATGTGCCCATTTATGCAGGGCCATTGGCTTTAGCCTTAATCCGTGGAAAATTAGAAGAGCATGGGTTACTTCGTGATTCAACTCTTTACGAAATCAACCACAATACTGAGTTGACCTTCAAAAACTTAAGCGTCACTTTCTTCCGTACAACTCACTCGATTCCAGAACCTTTGGGAATTGTTATTCATACGCCTCAAGGGAAAATTGTTTGTACCGGTGACTTTAAGTTTGACTTTACACCGGTCGGCGACCCTGCGGACATCCATAGAATGGCTGCGCTAGGTGAGGACGGAGTGCTTTGTCTCTTGTCAGATTCAACTAATGCGGAAGTCCCTACTTTCACTAACTCAGAAAAAGTCGTTGGACAATCAATTCTTAAGATAATCGAAGGTATTCATGGAAGAATTATCTTCGCCTCTTTTGCCTCAAATATCTACCGTTTGCAACAAGCCGCTGAAGCTGCTGTTAAGACAGGTCGTAAGATTGCTGTCTTTGGTCGTTCAATGGAAAAAGCCATTGTTAATGGGATTGAACTTGGTTACATCAATGTTCCTAAGGGCACCATTATTGAACCAAACGAGTTGAAAAATTATCATGCCAATGAAGTATTGATTATGTGTACAGGTAGTCAGGGTGAATCAATGGCTGCGCTGGCACGTATTGCTAATGGTACCCACCGTCAGGTGACACTACAACCAGGTGATACAGTTATCTTCTCTTCAAGTCCAATTCCTGGTAACACAACAAGTGTTAATAAATTGATCAACACCATCCAAGAAGCTGGCGTTGAAGTTATTCATGGTAAAGTAAACAATATCCATACATCAGGACACGGTGGACAACAAGAACAAAAATTGATGCTCCGTTTGATGAAGCCAAAATTCTTCATGCCTGTCCATGGTGAATACCGGATGCAAAAAGTCCATGCTGGCTTAGCAATGGACACTGGTGTTCCTAAAGATAATATATTTATCCTTGAAAATGGAGATGTCCTTGCTTTAACAAGTGATACTGCTCGTCGTGCAGGACATTTCAATGCTCAAGATATCTACGTTGATGGTAATGGTATTGGCGATATTGGCACAGCTGTCTTGCGTGACCGTCGTGATTTATCTGAAGACGGTGTCGTCTTAGCAGTTGCCACTGTAGACTTCAAATCACAAATGATTTTAGCTGGTCCAGATATCCTTAGTCGTGGCTTTATCTACATGCGTGAGTCAGGAGACCTGATTCGTGAAAGCCAACGTGTCTTATTTAATGCCATTCGAATTGCTTTGAAAAATAAAGAAGCAAGCATCCAATCTGTAAACGGTGCAATCGTTAATGCATTGCGTCCATTCTTATATGAAAAAACAGAACGTGAACCAATTATCATTCCAATGATCTTAACACCAGACGAAGAATAAGTAAAAGAGATTGACAGATAGTCAGTCTCTTTTACTATATCTTAAAACTAAACAAAAAAAAACAGCCATGGCTGTTTTTTCAGAACGAAGACAAACTAGTGAAGTTGCTAGTTTGTTTTTTCTTGTCTAGTCTTAATTTCTCTAAAATCTGATAAATTATGCTATTTAAGCCAAAATAAAAAGGCCTTCATGCCATCATTTTAA
>NZ_JBRUGD010000004.1:0-167435 GCF_053206145.1 Streptococcus hongkongensis | reverse complement strand
CTCAACGTCAGTATCAGGCTCAACGTCGATAAGTGACTCAACGTCCGTATCGGCATCAACGTCGATAAGTGACTCAACGTCCGTATCGGCATCAACGTCGCAAAGCGCTTCGACATCTGTATCGACATCAATGTCACAAAGTGCTTCGACATCTGTATCGACATCAATGTCACAAAGTGTATCGACATCAGTATCAGGCTCAACGTCGATAAGTGCCTCAACGTCAGTATCAGGCTCAGCGTCACAAAGTGCTTCAACGTCCGTATCAACATCAATGTCGCAAAGCGCATCGACATCCGTATCGACATCAATGTCACAAAGTGCTTCGACATCAGTATCAGGCTCAACGTCACAAAGCGCATCGACATCAGTATCAGGCTCAACGTCGATAAGTGCCTCAACGTCAGTATCAGGCTCAACGTCGATAAGTGATTCAACGTCCGTATCAACATCAATGTCGCAAAGCGCTTCGACATCCGTATCGACATCAACGTCGCAAAGCGACTCAACATCCGTATCGACATCAACGTCGCAAAGCGATTCGACATCTGTATCAAGCTCAACGTCGCAAAGTGCTTCGACATCAGTATCAGGCTCAACGTCGATAAGTGCCTCAACGTCCGTATCGACATCAACGTCGCAAAGCGACTCAACATCCGTATCGACTTCAACATCGATAAGTGCCTCAACGTCAGTATCAGGCTCAACATCGATAAGTGCTTCGATGTCAGTATCAGGCTCAGCGTCATTAAGTGCTTCGATGTCAGTGTCAGGCTCAACATCGATAAGTGATTCGGCGTCAGTATCAGGCTCAACATCGATAAGTGCTTCGATGTCAGTATCAGGCTCAGCGTCATTAAGTGCTTCGATGTCAGTATTAGGCTCAACGTCGCAAAGCGACTCAATGTCCGTATCAGCTTCAACATCGATAAGTGACTCAACGTCTGTATCGACATCAATGTCGCAAAGAGCTTCGGCGTCAGAGTCAGGCTCAACATCGATAAGTGACTCAACGTCCGTATCAGCTTCAACATCGATAAGTGATTCGGCGTCAGTATTAGGCTCAACGTCATTAAGTGCTTCGATGTCAGAGTCAGTCTCAACGTCGATAAGTGACTCAACATCCGTATCAGCTTCAACATCGATAAGTGACTCAACGTCCATATCGGCTTCAACGTCGCAAAGCGATTCGACATCAATGTCACAAAGCGCTTCGACATCAGTATCAGGCTCAACATCAATAAGTGACTCAAAGTCCGTATCAGCTTCAACATCAATAAGTGACTCAACGTCCGTATCGACATCAACGTCACAAAGTGCTTCGACGTCAGTATCAGGCTCAACATCGATAAGTGATTCTACATCCGTATCGACATCAATGTCACAAAGTGATTCGACATCAGAGTCAGGCTCAACATCAATAAGTGACTCAACATCCGTATCGACATCAACGTCGCAAAACGCTTCGATGTCAGTATCAGGCTCAGCGTCATTAAGTGCTTCGATGTCAGTATCAGGCTCAACGTCGATAAGTGCTTCGATGTCAGTGTCAGGCTCAACGTCGATAAGTGCCTCAACGTCCGTATCGACATCAACGTCGCAAAGCGCTTCGACATCAGTATCGACATCAACGTCGCAAAGCGATTCGATATCTGTATCGACATCAATGTCACAAAGTGCTTCGACATCAGTATCAGGCTCAACGTCACAAAGCGCTTCAACATCAGTATCAGGCTCAACGTCGATAAGTGCCTCAACGTCCGTATCGACATCAACGTCGCAAAGCGCTTCAACATCTGTATCGACATCAATGTCACAAAGTGCTTCGACATCAGTATCAGGCTCAACGTCGATAAGTGCCTCAACGTCCGTATCGACATCAACGTCGCAAAGCGACTCAACATCCGTATCGACATCAACATCGATAAGTGAGTCAACGTCAGTATCAGGCTCAGCGTCATTAAGTGCTTCGACATCAGTATCAGGCTCAGCGTCATTAAGTGCTTCGATGTCAGTATCAGTCTCAGCGTCATTAAGTGCTTCGATGTCAGTATCAGTCTCAGCGTCATTAAGTGCTTCGATGTCAGTATCAGTCTCAGCGTCATTAAGTGCTTCGATGTCAGTGTCAGGCTCAACATCGATAAGTGCTTCGATGTCAGTATCAGGCTCAACGTCGATAAGTGCCTCAACGTCAGTATCAGCTTCAACATCGATAAGTGATTCAACATCCGTATCGACTTCAACATCGATAAGTGACTCAACATCCGTATCAACATCAATGTCGACTTCAACTTCAGAAGCTAATTTATATCAACCAACCTATACAGATACAACTGTTAAATCAGGGGATACAGCTACAATAACCCCAACGTTAACAGATTCGACGGGGGCGGTAGTAACACCACCAGTTGGAATACAGTTTACGTCACCAAGTTTACCAATATGGGCAACAATTGATCTTACTACAGGAACAATTACGGCTAAACCTGGAACAGATGTATTAGCAGGAACAAACACAATTCCAGTAACTGTAACATATCTAGATGGAACAACAGATGTAGTTGAAGCAAAAATTACAGTAACATCAACACAAGCAGATACGAACACACCAGTTGCACAGGATCAAACTGTAAAAGTAGGAGAAACACCTAAGGTAGAAGATTCGATTGCCAACCTACCAGAATTACCAACAGGTACAACAGTAAGTTATGAAACACCAGTGGATACAAGTACAGCAGGTACCAAAGATGCTGTAGTCGTTGTCACCTATCCAGATGGTTCAGTGGACAAATTGCCAGTATCTATCGCGGTTGTTGAAAATCCAACACAAGCGGGTACGAACAAAAATAATCAAGTAGGCAAAAATCAGACAATAAAACCTTTATCAAATATTGTTAAAGATAGTGATAAAGAAAATAGTTTACCAACAACTGGTGAGAATGTAAATCCATTCTTCAATATTGCGACTTTATCAATTATTGCATCTGTTGGCTTAATAGCTATTCCTAAGAAAAAGGAGGATTAATCTTTTGACCAAAAATGTCATAAAATTTTTCCTGTTTTTTCTCTAGATATTTGTTTTCTCTCTCTTCAAAAAATTGAATACCTAAGTGGAAAAATCAAGTTTATACTTTAAAAAAGATTGGAAATTATCCAATCTTTTTAGTTTTTTTACTTAACTACCCACTATAGAACTCTAAAGCCAGTAGATTATGTTTTAGTTTTGAAAGTAGCAGTAATCAAGTAGAATTTACCAAATATTTTACATTCCCTTTTTGTGGTAAAAATAGTATAGGCTAAATAGATAAATTTAGGTATAATTTTACTTTTTACTGTTGCATAATATGATATAGCATATTTTATAGAGTAATTGATATAAAATTGACTGTTTTTATTTGCGTAGTAGAGTTATTGGTTATACAATAGCTATACAAAAATAGATTAGGGTGATATTATGTCAACAGTAGCAGTAAGAGTTGATGATCAGTTAAAAGATGATGCCACAGAACTATTTCAATCTTTAGGATACTTAGATATGAGTACAGCAGTAAAAATGTTTTTGATTCAATCTGTTAAAACTTAGAGTATTCCTTTTGAAATAAAAAAATAAATCATCTATTTCTGATGAAGAATTTTAACATTTAGTAGAATCAAAATTAAAAGGTATTTGTGTTAGGACAAATGATCTTTATAGTGTGAAAGCTTTTCTTGATGATGAAAAAGATATCAAATAATTAATAGAAACATATGGTCATTTGCTTCTGGAAGTGGAAGAAAAGGAAAATAATCAGCTTTTAAAAATTCTTAATAATAAAGAAGGTTTTTAAAATAGTCATCAAGAACAATTTAAGAACAAAAACAAAAGAAACCCTATAACAATAAGGTTTCATTAATATTATTGATGCCACCACCGAGAATCGAACTCGGAACGAAGCATTACCATTGCTTTATTATACCATTTAACTATAGCGGCTACCTATTTATGATACTATATCTTGTCCTTGGACGCAAGTTCTTTTTGTATACTTTTGCAATCCTATTTCACAAAACGATGGGAAATGGTCTCTTTATGAAATGAGAATACTATTTCAAGGTTTTATGTCGCTATTTTAACCTTTCCTATGGTAAAGTAGGGTTAGAGTAATGAACTTACCAGTTTTGGTGGTAATCCATAAACCAATCAAGATGTTCATCGTGCGATTTTAATTTTATTTACTAACATCAATTGCTTTTATTTTGTCTACCTTTTTGTCATGTTTTTCAGTGTGTCTAAAGTTAATCGGGGTCGTGGTGACACGCCTTATGAGATCATTAGTCTGAGTAAAAAAAGGTGATTTATTGGAGGAATCTTATGTCAATTCAATTTAGTCAAACTGGTCAAGCCATGCCAGAAAAAACCATAACACTTGATGCATCTGCCTTTGATGCCATTTCAGGGACGGATGTCTATTGGTTAGGTAATGCATCACTATTGATTAATAGTCGTGGTACCATTATTTTGATTGACCCAATTTTAGATAGCTTTGATATGCCTCTTCTAATAGATATGCCGATTGCTTCTTGGGATATTCCTCGGGTCGATGCTCTGCTCATTTCGCATATCGATAATGACCATTTGTCTTTTGATACTTTGGAAGCTATCAAAGGACAAACGAAGAGCTTTCACGCGCCAGCTTATGTCGCAGACGTCATGAAAGAAAAAGGGTTTGAGACACAAGAACACGCCGTTGGGGAGGTTTTTGAGGTTAATGGAATTAAGATAACGCCTACCCCGACCAAACATAATTGGCAAAGTGAGAAAGAAAAGTACAATTTCCGTGAGTGGAGGGAGGAAGAATACGTGGGTTACTGGATTGAGACCCTTGATGGGAAACTTTGGTTGCCTAGCGATTCACGTCTCTTACCTGAACATTTGGAGATGGATAATCCTGATGTTATTTTCTTTGATTTCTCTGATAATGAATGGCATATTGGTTATGACAATGCGCTTTTGGAAGCTAGGACCTATCCCAATGCTGATCTAGTTTGTATCTATTGGGGATCTGTTGATGCCTTTGATTGGGCAGTTTTTAATGGCAATCCTGATCAATTGCGAAAAGACATTGTCAATCCGGACCGTGTATATGATTTACCAGTCGGTGGTAAACTAGCAGTAACTAAAAAAAGCTAAAGACTGTTTCTTTAGCTTTTTACATACCATCAGCTCTGAGGTCGTGAGGCATTCGTTTGAATTCACGTTTCAAGAAATATAGAGCAGAAATAAAGGCAATCAAATCGGATATTGGACCTGCGTACATAACCCCGTCAACGCCCATAAAATGAGGAAGAATGAAGAGTAATGGTAGGAGGAAGATAACCTGTTTTGTTAATGATAAAAAGGCACCGATGCCAGATTTTCCAATGGCTTGGAAGAAGGTTGTTGAAGCAATTTGTACCCCATTTACAAATACAAAAAATAAGAAGATACGTAAGTACATCATTCCAAATTCATAATAACGCTCAGACCCTGTTCCAAAAAGCTGAAGAAATTGTCTTGTGAATAGTTCAAAGCAAAGAAAGGCGACGATTGAGATGATGCTTGCTGTTTTTAATAATAATGATGTCGTCTCAGTGACACGTTTGAAATCTTTAGCGCCATAGTTATAACCAATAATGGGTTGGGCACCTTGTACAAGTCCAATAATAATGGATACAAACAGGGCATTGATTTTCATGACAATTCCTGCAACGGCAATTGATATATCTGCACCATAAATCGATTCGGCGCCGAATTTGCGCAGCATATTATTAGTAACAACCTGAACAACAAGCATTGAGGATTGGAAAATAAATGAAGAGGAACCAACTTTTAAAATTTGATTTACGCTGTCTTTATGCAACTTGAAGTCATTGGCTTTGAGTGGAATAGATTTAAAGTTTCTAAAATATAGCCCCATGTAGATGGCGGACGCCATTTGACTAATTAATGTGGCCAATCCAGCACCTTTAATTCCCCAATGAAAATGGAAAAGAAAAATAGGAACTAAGATGGCATTTAAAATGGCCCCCAAAATGATTGCCATCATAGAGTAGGTTGAACTCCCGTCAGCGCGTACCAGTGGATTTACACTGAGCGTGAATAATAAAAATGGAATACCAAAGGCTGACATGGCAGTAAAATCTTGGGCCAAAGTCATAATGGTATCAGTAGCTCCAAATAATAGAAGAAGCGGTTTAATAAAGAGGATAACCAAAACTCCGGCAATAGTCCCTACTGTTAATGATAGGGTAATAGCATTGCCGACAAACTTACTTGCTTGATCAATATGGCCTCGTCCTAAGGATAAATTGAAGTTTGCGGCGCCACCTAAACCAAATGTTAAACCAAAAGCTAAACAAAGAATGGTTAATGGAAAGGCAACACTGGTCGCTGCATTTCCTAAATAACCAATACCGTGGCCGATGTAAATTTGATCGACAATATTATAAAGTGAACTGACCAAGTTTGCAGTGATAGCTGGCATGGCCATGGCAAATAACAATTTTGAGATAGATTCAGTCTGAAATTTGTTGGCTTGCATTAAGTCCTCCTTTGTTTGATTTGTTGTTTGCTGTATTTAATAATTTAATGAGGAGTGGTTTGAGAAGTTTAGTGTCTTCTTCTTGGAGATTTTTTGTAAAATTTGCTTCAATTCTATTACTGATGCCAATAATCTTGTCATGCATGGCTAAGGCAGACTCCGTTAGGAGAAGAACTTTTGATCGTTTATCCAAAGGATGGTCTTGTCTAGTGATGAGGCCCTTTTTCTCAAGATTTTGAATGATGCCAGTGACTGTTGGATTTGTCATACCAAAGAATGATTCTAAATCAATTTGTCTAACTGTGGCCTGAGGGCGTAATGTGAGGTATTTTAGAATTTTAAATTGACTAGGTGTAATATTTTCTTTAAGGAGTAAATGGTTTGCCTGACGATCAAACTCTAAACTAGCCATTTTTATTAAAACTCCGATATGTTCATCTTTCATTTGTTTCCATCCTTTTTCATAGCATCCTATGTAACTTACCTATTATAACATAGCATCCTATCTTTTTCTAGGTAAAAATTGAGATAAGATAGCATAATAGTGAAGGCTATGATATAATGATTGGGATAATATGAGAAAGAGGCAGTAGGTATGGCTTACGAAAAAGAATTTCTAAGAGATTTTGAAGAATGGGTTGCGACGCAAATTCAAATGAATCAACTGGCAATGACAACTAGTCGACAAATTGCTCAAGAAGATGGAGATGAGCGCGCCAAGGATGCCTTCATTCGCTACGAAAGTAAGTTGGATGCTTATCTATTTTTACAAGGAAAATTCGACAATTACAAACAAGGTAAGAATTTCCACGATATACCAGATGATTTATTTGGTGTAAGACATTATTAAGGGTTAAGAGGAAAAACATATGGCAAAGCAACATAAACGTAAAAAATTATTAAAATTATCAATGAAACGTAAAGGACTTCTGTCTAAAGCCAGTCAGGTCATTGATTACACTGTGGAAAAAGTTGAATCATTTGTGGACGAGACTATCACAACAGGTAAAGACTTAGTGGCAAAAGGGACTCAGAAATTCGATGACTTAAAAACACAGGACGCTAAGGATTCACTTGAACAGTTTGCAGCACAAGAGCAGTTAGCTGGTATTCGCTCAGATCTTGTTGAAACCTTATATACGCAAGGTATTCACTCAGTTGATACTTTTAGTCAATGGACTGAAAAAGAACTATTGGCTTTAAAAGGTATCGGTCCAGCAACTGTTGAGAAACTCCTTGAAAATGGTGTAAAATTAAAAAAATAAACCAATAGTAATTGCTTATCCTTTTTAAATCTGTTAGAATAGTAGCAATCAGAGGTCTTTTAAAGGTAGTTGTTCCAGAGAGCGGTGGTGTTGAGAAATCCGTACAATGATTAAAAGGATGTTGCTGAGGTCAACAATTGAAAACAAAGTTGCAACTGGTTGTCAGTTGAAATTGGGTGGTACCGCGGATTATAACATTCGTCCCTGTCTAGCTATGCTAGGCGGGGATTTTTCTATAGTTGGAGAAACATGTTATGGGAATAAAGCCGAAATATACAAGTTTTAAGGATAGCAAATTATTTGAAGAAGCGATTGCTTTAACAATGGCTATTAACAATTCTTATCATCAGCCACATGAATTACGTGATTTATTGTCGCAATGGACTGGGGAGACGGTTCCAGAGAGTCTGCGACTCTTCCCACCCTTTTATACTGATTTTGGGAAAAATCTTGGCTTTGGTGAGGATGTCTTCGTGAATTCTGGCTGTCATTTTCAAGACCAAGGTGGTATCACGATTGGACGCGGTACGCTGATTGGTCATAATGTGGTTATGGCTACAGTCAATCATGCTTTGGAACCCAGTCGCGACCAGAAAAAATTCTATGCTCCAATTGACATTGGTCAAAAGGTCTGGGTAGGTTCAAACGTAACCATTTTGCCTGGTGTGACGGTCGGTGATTGGCCTGTCATAGCAGCGAGAGCAGTTGTCACCAAGGACGTGCTAGCCTATACTGTTGTTGGTGGTGTCCCTGCTAAAGTAATCAAAGCAATCGATCCAGAAAGTTAGGTGAGTTATGAAAAATAAGAAAAATCATTTGAGAAGTCTAAAATCTCCAGTAAGAAGTAAAAATGGGGAAGCAAAAAAGCAAAAGGCAGATCAGAAATTCCTGAAACTTATGATGTCAGGAAAGGTATCAACTTTTGATTTAAATAATATTTTAGCTATTGATGAGGACCATTTAGGTGCAAAATTTGAACTCTTTATGCGAGAAGAAGATGAATCTGATTTAGATTATCTGGCTACATTACTTGAATTAGTTACTCAAGCAAAAAAAGAGTGGGTTATTGAGAATTGTCCTGATTGGTCTAATGGAGTGCCTACTATTCCTTTGGAAGTTCTGTTGCAATCAATTATGAAATTGACTGAATTGGGTTATTTAGGGCTAGCAAATGAACTCTTGGATTTCATGATAAGTAAAGGTATTCAAGAAATGCCTAAGGATTTTGTCTATCTGCTCTATTCTGTCAAAAATATGGTTTTTGATTTTGACTTCATTGAAAGGCAATGTAGTTACCAACGTCATATAGGTCAAATGGCAGATTTTGAGCGGCTTCATTATTTGATTGCTGCTTTGTTGAAAGGCGAAACAAGTTTAGCAGAAGAAATATTTGAAGAAATTTATAGTTTATATCCTGAAACAGGCATATTATTTCAACTTGGTGCATGGGTGACCATGCCATTAGATGAACTTGAATTTTCAAGTTATTTTCCAGAGAATTTCACAATGTTTGATGGAATCTTCTATATGGCTCCCTTCCTGTTACAGAGACAACATATCATTCAACAAATTAGTCAGATGGCGACTACCGAGGAAATGAATAGACCGGATTCGTATTTTCATTTTAATGAGTTCCAATCTCTCAAAGAATTAAAAGGTATCAGCGAAAACCGCCTTAAAATTTTATTTGATAATGAGATTAGATCACTTGAAGATTTTCAAGAGTGGTCAAAAGACGACCTACTAGCACTTGAAGGTATTGGGAAATCGACATTAAATGTCCTTGAAAAAAATAATGTTCCCTTAAAAGATTAAGATGGTGGTTTATGAAAATTTTAGGATCTTTTGAAAATAATGTTCTGCCAACTTTGGAGACGGAGCGCCTTATTCTTAGGACCAGAACCTTGGACGATGCGGTAGCTATCTTTGACTATGCAAAACGGCCTGAGGTTTCTGAGCCTGCAGGATTTCCAGCTGTCAAAACTTTAGAGGATGAAATCACTTATCTGGAGACGGTTTATCCAAACAACCAGGCCATGCACAACATGCCGATTGGCTATGGAATTACCTTGAAAGGTGAAAACCGCGTTATTGGTTCTATTGATTTCAATCGTTGCCACTCGGAAGGTGTCTATGAAATGGGCTATTTGCTGCATCCTGATTTTTGGGGGCAAGGCATTGTGCCGGAGGCGGCTTCAGCAATCATTGAACTGGGATTCACTGTATTAGACCTCTATAAAATTGAAATTGGCTGTTTTGGCTTCAATCAGAAAAGTCAGCGTGTGGCTGAAAAGTTAGGGTTTACCTTGGAAGCAAGACTACGAGGCTACAAAGCAGTTGATGGCAGACGTACCGACGATCTCAGGTACGGACTACTTAAAAGTGAATGGGAGGAGATGTGACATGAAAATTTTTAAGACATCACACCTAGTCTGGACCTTCCAACCAAAATCTTATGAGGTCTTTGATGACGAGTCGTGATTGAAAGCTGGCAAGTATTAGAAGTTATTTTTTGAAAATAAATCATCAAATCAAAATGGAGATTGTTATATGGCTAAAAAAAATCGCAAAAAAGAATTAAAGCGTAAGCAAAAATTAGAAATAACAACGGATATGAGCCAGTTCGGTCAGGAATTAGATAAACAAATAACTAAACCACGCATTGTTGAAAGAAGACTATTAAATGCTTATGATCGTCAATTTTTAGCATTACGTCAATTTTATGCAGAGTTTGATAATGACTATCCAGCTCAAGAAGACGTTGATAACCTCACGCAATCTTTGAGTAACGGTACTTTTGTATTTCTAAAAGAATACCAATTGCTATTGGAAGCACTCGACTCTCTAAATAGTACTAAACGTCGAAAACTTTTTAGGGAAATATTAAAAGAGAATCCTCATTCTTATGACGCTAAGTTACAGTTGTTAATTGAAGACACTGATCCAGCTGATTTTGACTACTATGAACGTTTGCATGAATTTGTAGCTGAAACCTTACTCTTATGGAAAAGTGAAGATTATTCTGACTATCGTTTGATAACAGCTAGACCATACTGGGTTTGTTTTTGTTTTGCAATTGACTTCTACCTACATTCTGGGAATACCTTCCTTGCCGTAGAATTAGTAGAAGAGATATTAAGGCATCCATTAAACAGTTTTACGCCAAACTTTTTATCACTAGCATTTGCATCTTATCTTGAGACAGGTCAATTTCAAAAGATGTCTCTTTTATATCAGCGATTTATGAAGAGTGAATCAGCAAGTGTGCTCTCAAAGGATGGACCACTTATTTACATGGTAATGGCTGACATTCTCTCACATCACCATGAAGATGCAGAAAAACGTTTATCATATCTATTCAAAATGAATGATGAAGCTTTTGAGTTTCTTGCTAATCCTGACTGGGTTGATGATATTTTTGAAATTGATTATGAAGATGCCTATCTCCCATATTCCGCAGATGCCTTAAGAGCCTATCTTCTCCCAGCATTGGATTATATTGAAGAAAACATTGCGCTTCAAACCTATATAGAGCATTATTTTGAGTCTAAATCAGCTCGGTCAGTTGAAAGAACACAAATTGGTCGAAATGTATTACAGTGGCAAAAGATACTAGAGCTGATGAGTCAACCCAAATTAAAAGGAATTCGCTTTGATATGATACGATACTTGGCTGAGTTTGGTATAGAATCAGTAACAGATTTTAAAAAATACACTGAAAAAGAGATTCTTTCAATCAAAGGAATAGGAAAAGTTACCGTTGAAAAGTTAAAAGATAATGGTATTATTTTTAAGGTTGATAAAAAATAAGTAAAAGTCAACTACTAGCGGGCAACGGACCGATGATCTCAGATTCGGACTACTCAAAAGTGAGTGAGAGGAAGTTCAAACAGAAATTGATGCTTTCATCAAGGAAATATGGTAGCGACTCAGCCGTTGCCAAGATGACTTCAAATTGGAATGTTCACAAGACAGTGTGACCTTCAAACAATTGCGCATTTGCCATATGAGCAAAGCCAAAGGCCCAGTCCAATTTGGCATCTATGCCTGCATCCCAGAAGACTCAAGCTTTAGAGCAACTTTTACAGACTTCAAACTAGAAGACTATCAATGGCCAGCCCACGACGGACAAGAACCGGATTAATAACTCAAGAAAGGACTTATATGTCTAAAGAATTATCACCAAAATACAACCCAGCGGAAGTTGAAGCTGGGCGTTATCAAACTTGGCTTGCCCAAGATGTTTTCAAGCCGTCAGGCGACAAAACAGCTAAACCCTACTCAATCGTTATTCCACCACCAAATGTTACTGGGAAACTTCACCTAGGACACGCTTGGGATACAACCCTTCAAGATATCATCATCCGTCAAAAAAGGATGCAAGGTTTTGATACCCTTTGGTTACCAGGGATGGACCATGCGGGGATTGCAACTCAGGCTAAAGTAGAAGAACGTCTGCGCGAGCAAGGCATTACTCGCTACGATCTTGGCCGAGAAAAATTCCTGGAAAAAGTTTGGGATTGGAAGGATGAATACGCATCAACGATCAAGGGACAATGGGGCAAGATGGGGATCTCAGTGGATTATTCCCGCGAACGCTTCACCCTGGATGATGGTTTATCCAAAGCCGTTCGTAAGGTCTTCGTTGACCTCTACAAAAAAGGCTGGATTTACCGTGGCGAGTTCATCATTAACTGGGATCCAGCTGCCCGCACAGCTCTTTCCGACATCGAAGTTATCCATAAAGACGTGCAAGGTGCCTTTTACCACATGACTTATATGCTGGAAGATGGCTCGCGCGGTTTAGAAGTGGCAACTACCCGCCCAGAAACCATGTTTGGTGATGTGGCTGTAGCTGTCAACCCAGAAGATCCTCGTTACAAGGAGTTGATCGGCAAAAACGTTATCTTACCAATTGTGAATAAGCCTATCCCAATCGTGGCCGATGAACATGCCGACCCTGAATTCGGAACTGGGGTTGTTAAAATCACACCTGCCCATGATCCGAACGACTTCTTAGTAGGTCAACGCCAAAACTTACCACAAGTTAACGTGATGAACGATGACGGCACAATGAATGAGCTTGCAGGCGAGTTTGCTGGCATGGACCGTTTTGACGCTCGCAAAGCAACAGTTGAAAAATTAAGAGAACTTGGTGCCCTTGTTAAAATTGAAGAACGTGTCCACTCAGTTGGTCACTCAGAGCGTTCAGGTGCTGTAGTTGAGCCACGTTTATCAACACAATGGTTTGTTAAAATGGATCAATTGGCAAAAAATGCCATTGCTAACCAAGAAACAGAAGATAAAGTTGAGTTCTACCCACCACGTTTTAATGATACATTCATGAGCTGGATGGAAAATGTCCATGACTGGGTTATCTCACGTCAACTATGGTGGGGTCACCAAATCCCAGCTTGGTACAATACTGAAGGCGACATCTATGTAGGAGAAGAAGCACCAGAAGGAGACGGCTGGAAACAAGACGAAGACGTTCTTGATACCTGGTTCTCATCAGCCCTCTGGCCATTTTCAACCATGGGCTGGCCGGATACAGATGCTGAAGATTTCAAACGTTACTTCCCAACGTCAACATTAGTAACAGGTTATGACATCATCTTCTTCTGGGTATCACGGATGATTTTCCAATCATTGGAATTCACTAATCAACGCCCATTCCAAAACGTCCTTATCCATGGACTTATCCGTGACGAAGAAGGACGCAAAATGTCTAAATCATTGGGTAACGGTATTGACCCAATGGATGTTATTGAAAAATACGGTGCCGACGCTCTTCGTTGGTTCTTGTCAAACGGCTCTGCTCCAGGCCAGGACGTTCGTTTCTCTTATGAAAAAATGGATGCCAGCTGGAACTTCATTAACAAGATTTGGAACATTTCCCGTTATATCCTTATGAACAACGAAGGATTGACCTTAGAAGAAGCGGAGAGCAATGTGGTTAAGATTGCTAAGTCTGAAGCGGGTAATGTGACGGATAGATGGATTCTTCACAACCTCAATGAGACTATCGTCAAAGTTACGGAGAACTTTGACAAGTTCGAATTCGGTGTTGCAGGTCATATCCTCTACAATTTCATTTGGGAAGAGTTCGCCAACTGGTATGTCGAATTGACTAAGGAAGTCCTCTATTCCGAAAATGAAGCCGAGAAAGCGATGACCCGTTCTGTCCTACTCTATACTTTGGACAAAATCTTACGTCTTCTTCACCCAATTATGCCATTTGTGACGGAAGAAATTTTCGGACAAATTGCAGAAGGATCAATTGTAACAGCTGCTTATCCAGTGGTTAACCCTGCTTTTGAGAATGAAGCTGCGCACAATGGGGTGGAAAGTCTCAAAGACTTGATCCGTGCGGTTCGGAATGCGCGTGCTGAAGTGAACGTTGCACCAAGCAAGGCTATCACCATCATGATTAAAACGTCTGACAAAGAATTAGAAAACTTCTTCACGGACAACACCAATTACATCAACCGCTTCACGAACCCAGAGAAATTAGTCATTTCATCTGACATCGAAGCACCTGAATTGGCTATGACAAGCATCATCACAGGGGCAGAAATTTACTTGCCACTAGCTGACTTGCTCAACGTCGAAGAAGAACTAGCTCGTCTAGACAAAGAATTAGCCAAATGGCAAAAAGAACTAGACATGGTTGGTAAAAAACTAAGCAACGAACGCTTCGTCGCCAACGCCAAACCAGATGTCGTTCAAAAAGAACGCGACAAGCAGGCGGATTATCAGGCTAAGTACGATGCCACTCTTGCTCGTATTGAAGAGATGGAGAAACTTGTTAAATCTTAAAATCATCCACTACTTTCGCAGAGCTCTGTGCCTAGACCATCAGTCTAAGGCAAAGGGCTCTTTGTTGTACCGAACTGATTTTAACTGATTTAACTGTAACTGCGTTGGGCTGCCTTGTCTCAGATAGAATTTTGAAGATTTGAAAAGGCAACAGTTTTCTGTACAACATTTATAAAGTGTTTTTATTAGACCGTTAATCTTTTGGCCATGGGTGTCTGGTAGCTGAGACTGCCATGAATGCGATGCTAATTCCACCAGTGGACATAATCTTTCGTTTTAAGGACTAATTCTTCCAGTGACTGAAAGGTTTCTTGATGAATAAATTCAATTTTGAAAGCGCGATAGGTGCTCTCAGCTACGGCATTGTCATAAGGACAACCTGCTTGACTGAGAGAGCGGGTGATTCCAAAGGCCTGCAAGATGTCATCAATCAGCTGATTATCAAACTCCTTCCCACGATCAGAATGGAAGACCTTAACTTTGGTCAGAGCGTAGGGGATGCTTTGAATAGCTTGTTTAACGAGTTCAGCAGTCTTGTGCCAACCAACTGACAGACCGATGATTTCACGATTGAAGAGGTCAATAATCAAGCAAACATAAGCCCAGCACTTACCAACACGGACATAGGTCAAGTCGGTCACAATCGCTTCAAGTGGTCTTTCTTGATTGAATTGTCTGTGTAAGTAGTTAGGAATGGGTGCTTCATTCTTTCCTTTGGAATGCGGTTTAAAGGCTACTTTCTGATAAACGGATACCAAGTGGAGTCTCTCCATGATGCGACGAATCCGACGACGAGACAGCTGGATGCCTTCATTCTCTAAACATTTCTTGATTTTCCTAGCTCCGTATCTAGACTTACTCTCAAGAAAAATGCACGTAATTATCTCTTCAATCTCTACTTCAGATACTGGCACTACAGCTTTGTAATAATAGCTAGAGCGTGGTATATTCAGCCAACGACACATGGCTGAAATGCTATATTTATCCTTGTTAGCAGTGATTACTTCTCTTTTCGTGCCATAATCACCGCCGCTTGCTTTAGGATATCTAACTGCATCTCGAGTTCTTTATTACGCTTTCGGAGTTTAATCAGCTCACGCTGCTCATCTGTAAGATTATCAATAGTTTTAAAAGAACCAGTTGTTTTTGCCTGACGTACCCACTTATCGAAGGTTGATGAGGTTAACTCATAGTCTTTGATAAGCTCACTTCGTTTCATCCCTGCCTTATGAAGGTCAACGATTTGTCGCTTAAAGTCATCGGTGAAGTGGCGGCGTATTTTTCTAGACATAATATTCTCCTATTTTCTTTAGTGTAGAACACTTTATAAATTCTGTCTAGTTTAGTGTAACCTATTCAATTTAAAATAATAGTAAATTAAAGACTCTTATCTTTAGCATTCTAGTCTGAGGATAAGTATCTTTTATGTGTAGTTCAAAATTTCACCTTGCATTATAAAAAGTGATTAGTTTCTGTTGGTCATTCTATTGACATTTTATAGGCTTATTGTAAAATAAAACAAAAGGAGCTACTTTTGGTAGCTCCCCGTAGGACCGTTTTAAAGACGGGACGGATAAAAGTAGCAGTAAAAACCGTAACTCAGCACCGGTCAAAGTAGAAGAGGGCGGTTTTTACTGACTTATTTTCTTTTTGAAATAGAAACTATGGTCAATAAAAGAATGCCAAATTTTATCATAAGCATTAATGCTTGAAAAACTGACATGACGAAACCTTTCTATGGACAGTAAATGCATAGGCATCACCTCCTAAAATAGATTTCCGTCCCGCCTTCGAGACTTTCCTACAGTTAGTTATTCGTAAGTTAGACAGACATTTCTATCTAAAAAGCAATCAAAAATTGACATAAGTAAAAAAACTTGAACGAGATGAAGTTCAAGTCTTTTTTAGTTATTATCTCATTTGTTTTGTTTATTTTTTAATCTAAGCAAAAGATATGAAATAAAAAAGACGAAAACACCAAGTATCAGTGTGCCTTCACCATCATAAAACGGTGCCTGTCGGGTTAATCCAAACCATATTAATCGGCTACAGATGAAAATAGCAGAGTTGACTAAACTAAACTTAAGAGTCACATGGAGTTCCTACCTTTTCTTTGTTTTTCTTGAAGTATAATAAATGCTTAGCACTTTGTCAAGATGACTATGTAGCTATTGCAACTGTAGTTGAATTATTACCAATAGTAAGAGTAGACAAATTAAATTTTTTGTATCTCTCAAACAATTTGTAAGCGTTTTATGTTAAAATAAAAGTATATCTAAGATTAAGAAGGTAACACTATGATTATTGGACATTATGATGCAAGCACTCAAAATCAACAGTCTTTAGAGAAACATCTATTTAATGTAGCTATTGATGCTAGGAAGCATGCAGCTGCTATTAATCAAGGAGATGTTCTTTTTTTGATAGGCCTTTTTCATGACTTGGGGAAGGCTCACCCGAACTTTCAAGATAAATTGTTGAATAATCCTAATCGTCATGTTGATCATTCTTCAGCAGGTGCCTATTATCTCTTGATGAGAATTCAACAGTGCTTACTGTCCAAAGGTGTTTCTAAGCGGGATTGCCAAGTTTTTTCGGAAGTTGTTGCCTATGTGATTTCAGCTCATCATGGCATGTATGACTTATATGATAAAGAAGCGAGTCGCTCGCAGTTTAATCGTTTAATGGAGAGGATTACAAAGTTTTGGGAGAAGGCTGAATTTGATCAAACCATTCAACCATTTGTAACCGATTTAGAATTACAACTCCCAACTTATGGCTTTGATTATTTAGAGGATTTAATTGATAAATCCTATACTAATTTTAAAAATGCTTTAGATAAAATACCTTATAAAGATGATACAGAAAAAGATTTTTATCTTGGAGCTTTTGTTCGTCTCTATTTGTCATTTTTAAAAAATGCTGATATTTTGGATACTATTAATGCTTACGAGGAAGTCATCACACCCTCTGATGAAGAAGAAAATCAAGAGCGTCGTGACAATTATCTTCAATCAGTGGAGGAACTTTATCAAAAATTTGGCAAACCAAGTAATGACTTAAATCGGGTTAGGACGATGATCGCTGAGAGAATCAAAGAAAGAGGACAGATAGATTCTTCTGGGATTTATCGTTTGAATCTGCCAACAGGTGCCGGTAAGACTAAAGCAAGTCTTCGATATGCCACACAACAGATAGCTTATCAACATAAAAAACGCTTTTACTATGTTACGGCCTTTTTATCAGTTTTGGAACAGAATGCTAAAGATATCAAGACTATTATAGGTAATGATGGTGTCTTGGAGCATCATTCAAATGTTGTTAGAGAGAAAGAGCTTAGAGAGTTTGAAGAAGAAACGCGCGATGAAGTCATTCAGGAGCATTTGTTAGAGAGCTGGGATAGTCCTGTTGTTTTAACTACGATGGTTCAATTTTTCCAAACCTTGTTTAAAACCAAATCAGCTAATATTAGACGATTTTCCAACCTTGCTAACAGTGTCATAATTCTGGATGAAGTCCAGTCTCTGCCTTTAGAAGTGACAAGTCTCTTTAATTTGACCATGAATTTTATAAGTCGTGTTATGAATACCACGATTATATTATGTACGGCAACCCAGCCAGCTTACGATTATGACAGTTTGGAACATCAATTGGTTTATGGTGGGGAAATGGCAGAGCAGGCAGACATTGTTTCCCTGACCAAGGAAGAAAGAGCGGTTTTTGAAAGGACAGAGCTTAAAAAGCTAAAGGAAGATAATAGCAAGGCTAGTTTGTCAGAGATAGCGGAATACCTGTTAGAGCAAGAAGAATCAGTATTGGTGATACTAAATACTAAACCCGCTGTTTATCAACTGTATCAATTATTAAGTGAACAAACAGAACGCCCTCTTTATCAGTTATCGACGAATATGTGTCCACAACATCGCTTAGACACCATTGCAGAAATTAAGAAGCAATTGAATAAGGGTATCCCCTTAATCTGTGTCAGTACGCAGTTAATTGAAGCAGGCGTAGATGTCGATTTTGCTCAAGTTGTAAGGTCATATGCTGGCTTAGATTCGATTGTTCAAGCAAGTGGTCGTTGTAACCGTGAGGGTAAACGGAATTCAGGTCAAGTCACTCTGGTTAATCTAATCAATGAGGAGGAAAATATTTCTAGACTCAAAGAAATTAAACAAAAGAAATCGGTGACAGAGGATATTCTATACCGTTACTCATCACCAATTGATGTGTCAGCTTTAAATGATGAGTTCTTCAAGCGTTATTATGAAAACAATGAGAAAGAAATGGACTATCCCCTTGGAGATAATCAGACTGCCTATGATTTTTTGAGCCACCACAATCGTTTTGGAGATCTTCAATTTAAAGGAAGTCTTCGACAAGCTTTTAAAACAGCTGGTCAGAAGATTAATTTAATTGAAGATAACACGATTAGTATTTTAGTTCCATATAGAGATTCCATCACAAGATTGGAAGACTTTGAGTCGTTTCTAGCAAATAATCCGTATCCTGAGGTTGAAGACTACACCTACATTAAAGAAACGATGAAACAGTTGCAACTTTACACTGTTAATGCTAGAGAGAATTCCCCACTTCTAAAACAGGCGAAATATTATCTGAATGGGCGAATTTGGATATTACCTCAAGAATTTTATGATGAAAGCATGGGCATAAAAAAAGAAGCAGATAGTTTACTCATTTTTTAGAGAAACAAAATCTACTTGCTATAAAAAACAATATAATTTCAATCCACATAGATATTCTATGACAATACTTGTATTTTAACATACTAATGTTAAAATACAAGTATATATAGTTTTTTCTATATAGTTTATTATAGTAATAAGAAAACCTTGACAAAGAGTGAAAAAACGCTTACAATAAAGTTAACAAAAATAAATATTAAGGAGAAAGGTAATTGAACAAAGACGTTTTCCATTTTCTAGAGACAATTATTATTCAATTGCCAGCGATTTTAATTGCTTTGGCGAGTTTGATAACAGTTATCTCTGAGAAAAAATAATTCTAAAAAAGAGGGCCCATTTTTTTAGAATTGGAAAAACAGTTTGAAATGAGTATCTTAACCAACAGAAAGGAGCAAAATGGTGTTTCGATCTCGGAATTTTTACTTTAGGGTAAGAGGAAATCTCGCTCTTTTTACAAACCCAGCAACTAAAGGTGGGGGAGAAAGGTCTAGTTATTCAGTCCCAACTCGCCAAGCCTTACAAGGCATTGTGGATGCCATATATTTTAAACCAACAATTACTAATGTGGTGACTGAAGTCAAGATTTGTCGTCAAATTCAGACAGAATTGCATGGTGTTAGAGCCTTACTAGCAAATTGTAAAGCAGATTTGAGTTATGTCTCCTATCTCAGCGATGTTGAATACCTTGTCAAATGTCATTTTATTTGGAATGAGGATAGGCCAGATTTAATGCATGATCGTCTTCCCAATAAGCATGAGGCCATTATGGCCCGTTCCATTCGTAAAGGTGGACGTAGAGATATATTTTTAGGGACACGTGAATGTGTAGGCCTAGTTGATGCTATTAGTCAGGAAGACTATGACGCAGCAGAAGTTGCTTACGCTGATCAGACTATTGATTTCGGCATTATGTTTCATTCCTTCAAGTATCCCAAAGATAAATCAGAGCCTCTAAAATCTTACTTTACGCATACCGTTATGGAAAATGGGTGTATTCGTTTTAAAGAACAGAAAGACTGTGAAATTATGAATACCTTATCGAGCTATGCCTTTAAATCACCTGGTCAGGTAAAGTCAGTAGATGAGGAATTTGCTAATTACCAAGCCGAAGAAAAAGAGGAGAAAGGGGAGAGGTAATGGATTTCTTTACATCTTTATTAAAAGCCTATAAGAGTGCAGAAAAAGAAGGATATGTCGATAATCCTGCAAAAAGTGGTCCAGTTTTATTACCGATTTACCATACGAGTCTAAAATCCAATGGCAAAAATGTTATTGCAATAAAGCTTGATAAGTCTGGGGAAGTTATCTCGGCAGAATTTTTAGGCGATAAGGAAGTTATTGTTTTTCCTGTTACCTCAGATTCTGTAGCAAGATCAGGGAAAAATCCTGCTCCCCATCCACTTGTTGATAAGTTTTCCTATTTTGTTTCAGAGGTTAATCAAGACCAATACGATACCTATCATAAGCAGTTAGATAATTGGGTAATAGCTTGTCCTTTGGGGGAAGTTAGGAACTATTTGAAACTGATTCAAGATGCTATTTTACAAGCTGATTTTTCAGAAAAAATTATTAAAGCCTTGATGACTGAGCCGTATCAACGAGATGGGCTTGTATTAACGTATGACTTAGAGGCTAAAAAGCCTAGAACATTGGATTTATCAGCCTGCTTTTTGGAATTTTCAATAGTTGATTTTATTGGCTATAGAACTGTTTCCGTTACAAGCTTTACAGATCTACATCAGGCTTATATTGATTATGTAGAATCATATCAAGAGGATTTGGTTCTCTGTAATATTAGTGGTCAAAAAGAAGTATTGGCAACTAAACATCGTGGTTTGATTGGGAATGCGAAGTTGATTTCTGTCAGTAATAACAGTGAAACTTATAAGGGACGTTTTAAGGAGCGTGATGATGTCTTCACCGTAGGAAATCAAACTTCGGAAAAAATCCATCTGATGGCTAAATATTTTTTGGAAAATGCGAATACTCATACTTGGTTAGGTGGTGGCCAGCATTTAATAAACTGGTTTAGTGATGATTTAACTAATGAGAGCCAGTTAACGGTTTCCAGTCCAATTACAAGTCTCTTTAACTATGAAGATAATGAAGATGAAAAAACTGAGTTTTCAATTACCCAAGTGAATAAAGATATTGGATCCTCCTTCATTCGAGGTAAGAAAAAATTTAGTGATGCTTCAAATTATTATGCGGCAATTTTGAATAAAACCAACGATGGTCGGATTGCATTAAAATATTTTAGGCAATTAAAGGCCTCCAGGTTGCTAGAAAATTTAGAGCAGTGGCAAGAGCGTTATTCCTGGGAGCGACGTCGTAAGGACGGAATCTATGACGATTACACGCCGAGTCTAATGCAAATCATTCTAGTTGCCTATGGTGTAGATCGTGATCGTTTTTTAGAATTGGACAATGAGAACTTTAAGAGCGATCAATTTCAAAAATTAGTCACTAACTTAATTGACGGAAAAACCATACCATTTTCAATTATTAAAAAGCTTGAAGAAAATATTAAACAACGTCAAAAATATACCAAACATTGGTACCAGGTACAACAAGTTAGTCTTGGTATTTTACACAAACAAAATGAGGAGGAATTTTCACCAATGCTAGATCACACCAATCAAAATCGTTCCTATCTTTTTGGACGATTGTTAGCTATATTTGAGTTGATTGAAACCTTACGTTATAAGTTAGATGGCGGTGACAGTGGTCGTATTACCAATGCCGAACGTTATTGGACAGCCTATACGAGTCAACCAACGAAATTGATGATGCTTTTAGAAAATAAGATTAAACCTTATGAAGAAACTTTGAAGTTAAATAGCAAAGGGAGCTGGAGCAAGCTAAACAAAGAAAAAGAGGAAATTATGCAACTTCTAACGCCTTTTTTAGAAACAGAATCCATAGAAAAACCGCTGGATTACCGTTTTATGTTTGGTTATTATGCTGAGAAAAAATTCTATTACACAAAACAAGAAATTGTGACAACTGAAGGTGAGGAGTAAGTCATGTTAGAACACAAAATTGATTTTATGGTAACGGTTGAAGTTAGAGAAGCTAATGCTAATGGTGATCCTTTGAATGGTAACATGCCCCGTACAGATGCTAGAGGCTATGGCATGATGAGTGATGTTTCTATTAAACGCAAACTTCGTAACCGTCTTCAAGATATGGGCCAAGCTATCTTTGTCCAAGCCAATGAGCGTATTGAAGATGATTTTCGTTCGCTAGAGAAGCGTTTCTCGCATTACTTTACAAAAAATGATCAGGACGAAGATATAGCGAAAAAAGCCACTGAACTCTGGATTGATGTCCGTAGTTTTGGACAGGTCTTCACATATTTGAAGAAATCCATTGGTTTGCGTGGTCCGGTGTCAATTAGTATGGCTAAGTCATTGGATCCTATTGTCATTTCAAGTTTGCAAATCACCCGTAGTACCAATGGTATGGAGCCTAAGGGAGACAGTGGCCGTTCTTCTGATACTATGGGAAGCAAGCACTTTGTTGATTATGGTGTGTATGTCGTTAAAGGTTCAATCAATGCTCACTTTGCTGAGAAAACAGGCTTTAGTGAAGCAGATGCCGAGTTGATTAAGCAGGCTTTTCTGAGTTTGTTTGAAAATGATGCCTCATCAGCTCGTCCTGAGGGATCAATGCGTGTCCGTCAGCTCTTCTGGTTTACGCATTCAAGTAAGCTTGGCAATGTGTCAAGTGCCCGTGTTTACGATTTGTTAGTTGCGGACAACTCTAAGCAAGATAAGACTTCATACGAAGATTATCAGATCCATTTGGATGACAAAACATTGGCAGACTATCAGGCTAAAGGGTTAAAGGTTGAAATCCTAGAAGGGCTATAATATGGCTTATGTGGAAGAAGATTATCTTATGTTATCAGGGATTCAGCATTTTCAATTCTGCAAGCGTCAGTGGGCTCTGATTCATATTGAGCAAGAGTGGGTGGATAATGAAGCAACAGCTCATGGTCAACTCTTGCACCAAAAGGCTGATAATCCCTATATTAAGGAAAAACGTAAAGATAAGCTTGTCTCACGGGCTATTCATGTTTCATCGAAAACCTTGGGGCTTTATGGGATTTTGGACGTTTTGGAATTTCATCAAGATGACTCAGGGGTTCCCTTGAAAGGAAGAAAGGGACGCTGGCTCCCCCTGGTTGTTGAATACAAGCGTGGAAAGCCCAAAAAAGACAGGCGAGATATTGTTCAGTTAGTTGCGCAGATTATCTGTTTGGAAGAAACATTTGCTTGTCGTATCGATAAAGGATATCTCTATTATCACAGTGTTAATCAAAAGGTTGAAATAGCTATTACAGAGGACATGAGACGTGAGGTTCATCAATTAGCTGAACAAATGCATGCTTATTATGATCAAAAAATAGTAGAAAAAGCAGCTTATTTCAAAAATTGTCCCCTATGTTCTTTAGTAGATATCTGTATGCCAAGGCTTAGTAAAAAAACGCCAAGTGTGACTAATTACATTAAGAATTCTCTTACCAGTGAGGCAGTCTTATGAAGAAACTACTCAATACACTTTATTTAACACAAGAAGATTTTTATCTGACAAGGGAGAGGGACAATATTGTCATCAAGCAAGATAGTAAGATTATCAGTCGTTTTCCTTATCGGATTATTGATGGCATTGTTTGCTTTTCTTATCTTGGAGCATCACCTTCTTTGATTAAACTTTGTTCTGAAAATCAGATCAATTTATCATTTCATACTCCTCAAGGGCGATTTTGTGGACGGTTTGTAGGCTCGACTAATGGGAATGTCTTGTTACGGCGGGAGCACTATCGTATTGCTGATAGTGAGCTGTCGTTAGAATACGCTAAGCGGTTTATGTTGGCCAAGCTATCTAATTCTAGGAAATATTTGGTCAGATTCCGAAGAGATCACCGTGACCGTATTGATGGGCAACTCTTTGAGGAAATTAATACTGAATTAACTTGGGCGTTGGAAAGTATTCAGGTGGCACCGGATAAAACTGTTTTATTAGGGATTGAAGGGCAAGCAGCTAATCAGTATTTTAGATCCTTTAACGATTTAGTTCTATCAGATAAAGATACCTTTAAATTTAATGGACGGACTCGAAGACCGCCACAAGATTGCATTAATGCCCTTTTGTCATTTGGCTATAGTTTATTGACATATGAATGTCAATCGGCACTTGAAGCTGTCGGTTTGGATAGTTATGTTGGCTTTTATCATACGGATAGACCTGGACGTGCTAGTTTAGCGCTTGATTTAGTGGAGGAATTTCGTTCCTTTATAGTTGATCGCTTTGTATTTTCACTGATTAATAAGGGACAACTGTCAAGAAGGCATTTTGAGATTAAGGAGACAGGCAGTGTCTTATTGACTGAGAAAGGACGTGCCGTTTTCATTGAAGCTTGGCAAAAGCGTAAGCATGTGGAAGTTGAACATCCTTTTACTAAGGAAAAGGTGAAGCTGATGTTGCTTCCATACGTCCAAGCGCAGCTATTGGCGAAAGCCATTCGAGGCGAGCTAGATTCTTATCCACCATTCTTGATTTAGGTGATATTTATGATGGTTTTAATTACGTACGATGTTAATACGGAAACGGCAGCGGGCCGAAAAAGGCTGAGACATGTTGCCAAGCTATGTGTTGATTATGGGCAACGAGTGCAACATTCTGTGTTTGAATGTTCGGTAACGCCCGCAGATTTTGTGGAGATAAAAGCTAAACTAAGTAACATTATCGATATGGAGACTGACACTATTCGTTTTTACCGCTTAGGCAAGCATTGGCAAAATCGGGTGGAAACACTTGGCCGAGATGATTCTTATGACCCTGATGTGGGGCTTCTCCTTCTTTAAAAACTTCCTTGCGAACCTCGCTTACACATCAAAAGTCGGGAGTTTCGCGCGTGACTATAGGAAAAATAGGCAAAATGGAACTGTTTTTAGCCAAAAAAACAAGTGTAAAACAGCTCTAGCTTGCTTAAAACAGTGTCTACTGGCGCTGTCTCACCCTACACGGGTGAGTGGATTGAAATCGTTGTTGGACGTCGTGCTTGCGTTCTTGCCGACGTCTCACCCTACACGGGTGAGTGGATTGAAATTACTGTCGCGGCACTGTTATAGGTCCGGCCAAAGTCTCACCCTACACGGGTGAGTGGATTGAAATTTCCACCAAGGCCCGGACCTTGGCCTGGTAGTTGCGTCTCACCCTACACGGGTGAGTGGATTGAAATTTCTGTAAAACCACCAGTGGTTTTCGATTGAATCCGTCTCACCCTACACGGGTGAGTGGATTGAAATTCATGCGCTCCCGCTCCTTTTTGTCTTTCGTGTCGTCTCACCCTACACGGGTGAGTGGATTGAAATTAGGTCGTCATAGATGACCTCGGTCAACTGACCAGTCTCACCCTACACGGGTGAGTGGATTGAAATTCCACGATACCGACTGGGTGCCTTGTCAGTGTAGTCTCACCCTACACGGGTGAGTGGATTGAAATAGCTTGGCCACCGGGTGCCAAACCTCGCCCCAGTCCGTCTCACCCTACACGGGTGAGTGGATTGAAATTTCTGGACCTCGTTCACTTTCAGCGGGGCTATCTTGGTCTCACCCTACACGGGTGAGTGGATTGAAATCCGCTGGTGGCGTTTGGTATTTGACTAGCAAAGGCAGTCTCACCCTACACGGGTGAGTGGATTGAAATAAGCCCTGGTTGATTGTCGCGATGTACTCGTTGTCTCACCCTACACGGGTGAGTGGATTGAAATCAGGCACCAGACTTCCGGCTGTCGCGTTGCTGTGTCTCACCCTACACGGGTGAGTGGATTGAAATCGGTACATTATTAGTTTACCGCGTTTATTTTATTGTCTCACCCTACACGGGTGAGTGGATTGAAATTGTATCTACGTCAATGTCTCGTCTTATCCAGTTGTGTCTCACCCTACACGGGTGAGTGGATTGAAATAAGCTACCCTCTAGACCTGTCAGCCAGCGATTGGTCTCACCCTACACGGGTGAGTGGATTGAAATACTTTCAGCGGGGCTATCTTGGCCCTGCGGACAATGTCTCACCCTACACGGGTGAGTGGATTGAAATTCCGACGTCCACCTGCTCCCAGTCCTCGCGGGTGTCTCACCCTACACGGGTGAGTGGATTGAAATTAGTGCGTTAGTCATGTTTGGTCTCCTTGTTTCTGTCTCACCCTACACGGGTGAGTGGATTGAAATTCACTTATGGAACTAGAGGAGGACGAACACATTATCGTCTCACCCTACACGGGTGAGTGGATTGAAATATGACGAATAAGCACTTTTCGTCTGCTGTCGGGGTCTCACCCTACACGGGTGAGTGGATTGAAATCCGGTAGACGTTGACCACAAAGCGCTTGATTGTGGTCTCACCCTACACGGGTGAGTGGATTGAAATAGTTGTTGAATAGTGTTAGCTGCGTCGGCCTTGCGTCTCACCCTACACGGGTGAGTGGATTGAAATCTTGTCGTTGTCAATCCACCCGACCTGTGCCAAGTTCGGTCTCACCCTACACGGGTGAGTGGATTGAAATATCCAAAGGTGCAGCTAATATGATGCGTGAGCTGGGTCTCACCCTACACGGGTGAGTGGATTGAAATGGAAAAGAGAGGTTGAATTATGAGAGCAACTGTTGTCTCACCCTACACGGGTGAGTGGATTGAAATTTAGAAGCAAACGAGGAAACGACAGAGATGGAAGTCTCACCCTACACGGGTGAGTGGATTGAAATATCATCTTTGGATAATCTTAGCGACGAGGTTAGAGTCTCACCCTACACGGGTGAGTGGATTGAAATAAGTTGAGTTTGATGCAGTACATCAATTTTTCTGTCTCACCCTACACGGGTGAGTGGATTGAAATAGGTGCTAGGTCAGCTGGTTATTTTACCGGTATGGTCTCACCCTACACGGGTGAGTGGATTGAAATTTGCCCCAGTTGATACTGGATGGCTAAGAACTGTCTCACCCTACACGGGTGAGTGGATTGAAATTATTTAGAACTACTGTTTCTGAATTGAAACTAACGTCTCACCCTACACGGGTGAGTGGATTGAAATAGATATGCACTTGTTGAATCTGACAATATGGAACGTCTCACCCTACACGGGTGAGTGGATTGAAATTGTTGGCGGGATTGGCTACGTCAGTGCAAAAGATGTCTCACCCTACACGGGTGAGTGGATTGAAATGATAGAAAGGGCGGATAGATTGAGACCAAAGAAATGTCTCACCCTACACGGGTGAGTGGATTGAAATTGATGAAGTGGTTATTTAGAAACATACATACAATGTCTCACCCTACACGGGTGAGTGGATTGAAATACGCAGGGCAATATACTGTTAAACCTAGCATTATGTCTCACCCTACACGGGTGAGTGGATTGAAATAGGAAACAGTAGTCAGGTTAGAGTAAGGCTTGCGTCTCACCCTACACGGGTGAGTGGATTGAAATGCTGATGCTGTAAGTGCAAGTAAGTCATCCATCTTAGTCTCACCCTACACGGGTGAGTGGATTGAAATGATTTACTTATAAATCAAAAAATATACCTCATGACACTGTCTCACCCTACACGGGTGAGTGGATTGAAATTTTGATGAAGCGCATAAACTTATTAGTGCTTTGTCTCACCCTACACGGGTGAGTGGATTGAAATCGGTTGAATTGAGATTTAAAGCGGAATTTATAGAGTCTCACCCTACACGGGTGAGTGGATTGAAATATCATAGACTTTCTCCACCTAAAAATGATCATTGTCTCACCCTACACGGGTGAGTGGATTGAAATCAATAGGATTTGAAAAGAAATCTTTGCCTGAATTGTCTCACCCTACACGGGTGAGTGGATTGAAATCAAGAAACTTGAAAAGAACAAGCGAATGGCTGACAAGTCTCACCCTACACGGGTGAGTGGATTGAAATATTTCAACCACATCAACCAATCCATCAACGATAAGTCTCACCCTACACGGGTGAGTGGATTGAAATTTTATACCTCTATCTATTTTACTTCCTGGTGAAAGTCTCACCCTACACGGGTGAGTGGATTGAAATATCTAAAGCATCTTTAGATAAGACATGACGCATTGTCTCACCCTACACGGGTGAGTGGATTGAAATTTTGTTGTAAATTGTCTCAGTATATTGAGCTAGGTCTCACCCTACACGGGTGAGTGGATTGAAATAGACACATACATAAGAAGTAAGTGTCTAGAGTTTCGTCTCACCCTACACGGGTGAGTGGATTGAAATACAACAGCTTATGGTAGCTACTGCAATTGTCCGGTCTCACCCTACACGGGTGAGTGGATTGAAATGAAGATCACTTAAAAAGAATTATCAAGCGGTTATCAGTCTCACCCTACACGGGTGAGTGGATTGAAATACGTGTCAAGAGCTGGCATATACCGAAAACGCGAGTCTCACCCTACACGGGTGAGTGGATTGAAATCTCTTTGAAAAACACAATTGAAACGAACACAGGGTCTCACCCTACACGGGTGAGTGGATTGAAATTGAAAATTTACATTTATTTAATTAAAAGGAGAAAGTCTCACCCTACACGGGTGAGTGGATTGAAATTTTGTCGAATTTGGCACTTCAAAATCAGATTTTGTCTCACCCTACACGGGTGAGTGGATTGAAATACTTGAAGCTCCTTATGACGACGGAATGACATACTCGTCTCACCCTACACGGGTGAGTGGATTGAAATTGGAGTAACAGTAACTAATGTTGGTGGGACTGGGTCTCACCCTACACGGGTGAGTGGATTGAAATAGCTTTTGTAGCTAATTCTTTGGCAGATTCCTCTGTCTCACCCTACACGGGTGAGTGGATTGCAAGCGTCATCTTTCCCTATTTCACTAAAATTTGCACCGAACCTTCAATTATTAAACTGTTGCCTTTTCAGGGATTACCCTAATTCTTGATCATCTCACTTGCCCTGGGGAATACGACCTGACGACGCAGTTTATTTTAGATGGACAGGTGTCGTTTGAGGATCAGACTGTCAATGATTTAAAAACGACAAGTGATTATCCCTTCAGAGAAGAGCAGGTGGTTATTTCTAACAAATACAATCAATTAATTCAGAGTAAGAAAATTGGCAAAGAGGCTTTTTCAAAGATGACCTATATGACTATACCTTGTTGGCAGATATGACTTGTCAAGTGAAGCGCCAGCCATTACGCCAAACGAGCGAGTAGTCATAAAGAATTAGAAAATAGTTTTGGCTTTGAAATTCTTGGGGATGGCTATCATTATCTTATCGCGATCCAGTCAGAAGACATTCTAAGTGGAGACAAATTGTATCACATTGATGGGGTTAAATGTCGTGGCAAAATTATCGTTTGTGACAAAAAGAAGGAACGAGTTTACTGTTTAAAAAGTTAAGCTGAGTGACACTTAACTTTTAATTGCCGTACACTATTGTGTCATACTTATACTAATCATAAATAGGAAGAAACTTCCAGAAAGGTATGTCATTTGGCAAAAAAATAACAATAACAGATATTGCACAATTATCTAATACATCAAAGACAACTGTATCTTTTTATCTCAACAAAAAATTTGAAAAGATGTCTGAGGAGATAGGTCAACGTATTGAAGAAGTTGTAAAAGAAACAGGCTATAAGCCAAGTGCTTTGGCGCGTAGTATGAATTCAAAACGGACTAATTTGATTGGTGTCTTGATTGGAGATATTACACATACTTTTGCAAATCAAATTGTTAAAGGTATAGAGACAGTTACCAAGGAAAAAATTACCAAGTCATCATTGGTAATAGTAATTATGATTCGAAAAATGAAGACCATTACATTGAAAACATGTTGAATTTGGGCGTGGTGGCTTTATCATTCAACCAACCTCTAATTTCAGGAAATATTCGAGAATTATCAAGAAAAAAGAAAAGCATATGGTTTTCTTTGATAGTCAGTTGTATGAGTATAAGACAAATTGGGTCAAGACCAATAACTATGGTGCTGTTTAGGACATGATTCAATCGGCTATTGACAAAGGCTATGAAGAATTTGTGATGATTACAGCAGATCCGAGTCTCCTTAGTACACGGATTGAGCGGTCGTCAGGCTTCATTGATGCCTTGTCCGAAAAGAATTACGATTACCACAAATTAATTATTGACCAGGTTGATAAAGATAAGAAAACTGTTGAAGCATTTCTAGAAACAACCATTGATCGTATGAAAAAGACCTTAGTTTTTGTGCCCAATTGCTGGGCGCTCCACATGGTCCTTGAAGTAATGAAACAAGTTAGCCTTTGATATGCCTCAAGTTAGCCTTGTTGGCTTTGACAATTTAGAATGGACCAACTTCTCATCACCAACTGTTACAACCATTGTCCAATCGGCCTTCGAAGAAGGAATAGAAGTAGCCAAAATTCTCATCAGTGAGATCGAAGGCTCGACCTATGGAGAAACACAAAAAACATTTGATTGTGAGATAGAGTGGAAAGAGTCGACTTCGTAACAAGATGATTAGACTAAAAATGGACCTCCTGGGAAGCTATTGCTTTGACCTAGGAGGTTCATTTTGTTCTATTAGTTAGATGATCAGATAGTTTGACTAACTATATTTTCTAGTAAGTAAGGTAGTTGATTGGTATGTTTTGTTGCCCAATCTAAGTAATAGGTCACCATTGGGATGGTGATTTTTTTGTAAGCCTTAGGTCGAGTTGATGCTATAAATTGATGAGAGTTTCTATTAGTCATCAACTGTTTTTTTATTTGAAAAGATGTGGGTCAGAGATCTTTTTAGCTAAATAGTTGATATATGGTTGTGTTTTAATAAAAACCAATTGTTTATCTTGATTCTGGAAAGTGACACTCGTCTCATGTTTACGCATGCTGACAGGGTCATAAGTGACAATCTGATACTTGTTTCCTTGTTCTTACACCATATAGAGTTCAGCATCTGTCAATTGCAGCTGCTTGTTAATCAGATAAGGTGTCTTGTCTCGTTTGATTACTGTCCATAATTTTCTTGCTTTGTCATAAACGACCTGTACTTGCTTATCATTTTGAAGCAGTTGAATTTGCTTGTTATGGCTTAAGTCAGTTAACAGGTCACTAGTTGCCTTTGGTACCATATAATAAGCATAGGAGTTATCACTTGCAGTATGTGCTTGTTTGATAGTGATAAAGGTATTTGATTTTAAATCAGTGTTCTTGGTTGGTAGATTCATAGCATGCCAAGTTCCGGTTTGAAGGGTCTTATTGATTGTGATACTTGTAGGTTCTAAGAAGACATAGCCGATAATTAGTTCAGGCTTTGCACTTTCAAGTAAGATCGTTCTGACATTGCTATGAGGGTGTTCTAGTCCATCGTCAAGTAGAAGCAGGTCACCATTGATATAAGCCTTATACGGGGAGTCTGTGCATTCTTTTCGCTGGTCAATGGTTGTGAAGACGGAGTCGATTCTGCTAGAAGTAATGGCGTTTCCAAGAAAGACTATTTTATCATTAAGAATTCCCCAACTCTTGTTGGCTGTTAAGCAGTGATCCCAATTGGTAAAATCCATTGTTGCACTACCAAAGTAATTGTTAAAGGCTAGTGAGCCAACAAATGATGAGGGATTGGTTACTTGTCCTGTTTTCTTAGTGGCTTGCTCACCATATTGTTTCAATAATTTGGCTGTTACATCTTCTCTAGGAGCCGTATTTTCTGTGGTTCCTGGTAGGTAATAGGGGTTAACAGTTGGCCAGTAGTCCTTGCTATAGTGAGCGAGATCCTTATTATAGTAATAAAACATGCCATCACTGGTGTACCAGCCCCTAGTGTTTTCATCATTCATAGCTTCGAAGTTTTGAGTTCTGTCAGAATAGAGAGATAAAGCGAAGCCGAAATCCTTCTCAGCGTTGTAATAAGCAACTTTATCCATGCTGTTAAAAGTAGTCAGTTGTGTTTTCAACTGATAGGGTTTGATAGTTGAGTCGGCCGTCAGGGCAGTGATACTTAGCGTGGTCTTAGGAATTAGTAGGCCATGGACAAGATCAGCTATGGAACTGTCCTCAATGGCGTAGTGGTAGTCAGGAAAGTTGAGAACGTACTTATTTTTTAATTCCTTCAAAAATAATGTTTAGAGATTCTTTGATAAAAGTTTTGAAAGTTAAGTCGTTTTCTATCAAATAATCAGGGTCATCTGATTCATTACTAATATTCACTAGTAATTTTTTTAAAACTATATAATTAATTTGCTCCTTGAATATACCTTGTGAAATTCCTTTACTAATCAAATTAGTAATTAGCTCAAGTTTAAATTCTTTTAGCTCTTCAATTTTTAGCCACTCTTTTGGATATAAAACTTTTAATTCCTCTATTATTCTCATTGGAATGAAAAATTTATACCTTGCATTAATTATTTCAAAAATTTTTTCAATAATACCATCCTTATTTTCATATATTCTAAGTGTACCTTCTTTTTCAAATTGGATATAAGAATCGATGTATTCAATTAACATGTCATCCTTGCTTTTGAAATATTTATATAAAGTTTTCTTGCTAATTTTGAGTTTTCTACTTATATCATCTAATGTAAGTTTTTTTATGCCTTTTTCTTGAATTAACTCAAATATAACTTCTAAAATTCTATCTTTCACGTTTCCCCTTTTTATATATTTTAAATGATAACATTAAAGATATAGTTGATATAATTATCAATACTATCCAAAAATAATCAGGATTTTTTACGAAAAATAATCCTGAAAATATAGCTCCAATAAAATTTCCTATATATTGAAAGGAATTATATATGCCATTCACTG
Organism: Streptococcus hongkongensis; assembly: GCF_053206145.1. NCBI lineage: Bacteria > Bacillati > Bacillota > Bacilli > Lactobacillales > Streptococcaceae > Streptococcus > Streptococcus hongkongensis. The sequence goes on along the minus strand of NZ_JBRUGD010000004.1, from coordinate 134,259 downwards.
TACCTTTAATAGTGTTATCTGTAAATTGATTTATTTCAATCGCCATAAATGTTAGGCTAACTAAATAACCACTAAAAAACAGAGCCATTCCAATAAAAAGATATTTAAAACTATTATTCATCGATAAAACAATAGTACTTACCATTACTAATCCTAATGCAAACTTAAAAATTAAATCCTGGTATTTTTCTTTTTTATTTATTGCAAATTTTAATATAAAAATTGAAAAAATAATAGTTGGTAATAATATTTCCCACATTTTATTTTGTCCTATTGTGGTTTCTATTGTTAAAGGGATAGAATAAAAAATTGATATCATAATGAAATTCATTATAAATGCGATACTGTTAAATAGGACAATTTTTTTGTTTTTTATTAGTTTTTTTACCTCTATTATTTTAAATATTTCACTATCACCTTTAGAATAGTTGTCATTTATAAAATAACCAATAAAAATTAAATTTACAATTAGTATCGTGCTACATATTAAAAATATTTCTTTTATGTTAACAAATAGGATTAATATTGGCCCCAGTAAAAAAGCCACTGCTGCCGACATTGAAATGAAAGATCCTAATATACTCATAGGAATATCCTGATCATTTTTGTTATAAATCGAAGAAGACCATGAATATCCTACGCCAATTATTGCGCCACTTCCTTGTATTGCCCTTGCTAATATAAAGGTGTAAATATTTTTTGCAAATGCTGATAGTAATAATCCTCCAATTACAAGCAATAATCCTACTATCATTATTTTTTTATTACCATATTTGTCACTTAACATTCCGAATGGAACTTGAAAAATAGCCTGCATTAATCCAAATATTCCTATAGTTAATCCCGCTAATATAGGAGTAGAACCAATTAATGTTTTACTGTAAGTAGTTAAGAAAGGTATAATGATTGTCATAGATAACTGTCTTATTCCTAACGCCATTGATATCCCTAAAACAGCATAGTATTTACGAATATTTTTATTCAAAAGCCACCCCCTGTAGGAAACTGGAATTTAACTACGAGTTTCCTTTACCTGATTCTATCATCAATTGTGTCTTATATCAATAGTTGTTTTATATATTTGTATTTTGAAAGTTTAAAAAAATGAAGGGAAGGAAATTAATTTTATTAAGTAAAATTTTCCCACATTTGGTTGGTGGAGGCGTGTCATTGTTTTTTGTATTAACTTTTTACAACACAAGGATTTTAACTAAATAGATGATGATTCTGGATAATTTGGTATAACTTATTCAAATTGTGATATTGGAGTTAATAAAAATTTTGATAATTATCAACTAAAAAGTACTTTATAAAATTTGTACAGAAAACTGTTGCCTTTTCAGAAAGTTTCTTTGGGCATTTTAAGAAATACAAGACTTATGATGAGTTAGTCACAGATGTAGAACCTTACATTGAATTCTACAACACTCAACCTTATCAATCAAAGTTAAACAACCTGACTCCCATGGAATTCAGGAATCAGGTTGCTTAACTTATCTTTTATTATTTGACTGTCTACTTGACAGGGAGCTGTTCAAAGTTCTTTTGGCTTTATTAGGAGACTAGATTTGTGTATTTTTCAGCAATCATTGTGATGTCTTCAAATTTTTCTTGAGCTGCTAATTGGTTGAATTCTCCGCCGATTCCAACTGCGGTGGCACCAGCTTCTAGCCAGTCAGAAGCATTGGATAAGTTCACACCTCCAGTTACCATGACTTGTACTTGTGGTAATGGTGCTTTAAGTGCTTTGATAAATGCCATACCTAAAGTGCCACCAGGGAAGGCTTTTATCATTTCACAACCAGCTTCTAAGGCTTTTTGAACTTCAGTGATTGTCATACATCCAGGGATGTATGGAATCGCATAGCGGTTACAAAGGGTAGCAGTTTGAGGATTAAAAGACGGTGAGACAATGAATTTTGCCCCAGATAGAATCGCAAAACGAGCTGTTTCTGGGTCAAGCACAGTTCCTGCTCCAATAATGACCGAGTCATCATTTTGATATTCTGATGTTAACTCAGCAATAACCTGACTGGCATTATTGTTTGTGTAGGCAACTTCAATGGCTTTGATGCCGCCTGCAATACATGCTTTTGAGGCATTAAAGCCTTCAGATTTGCTATTTCCGCGCACAACTACTACACATTTTTGTTGGCTAAGTTTAATTAATATTTCAGATTTGTTCATTAGTTACCTTCTTATCTAACAATGTCCTTGGAGAGATTGAGGACACGATTGACAGCATCGCTAGATTCAAACATATTATCACCTGGAATTGTGCATTTAAGGCTAGCTGATGCTACGGCAAAATCAACTGTCTCAGCGGCTGATTTACCTTGAATTATCTGATACAGGGCCCCAGCTACAAATGCATCTCCACTTCCAACGCGTTCGATTAATTGCGTCGTAATTTTCTTTGATAATTCAAATTGTGAATTGTCTTGATATAAATAGGCTGAATAGTTATTACGACCATACTCGTCTTGAGAGCGAGACGTATGGAAGATAGTTTTAAAGCCATATTTTTCAGTTAAAGATGCCATACGTGATTTAATATCACTTTCACTAGCGGAATCACGGTTAAACAAAGTCAGATCGTTTTCGTCTAGCATTAATGGTTCAATTCCAAAACAGATGTCGACAGATTCAGCAAAGTGAGAGAAAAGTTTTTTTGCTTCAAGAACTGAGATTAAATGACTGCGAAAATTTAGGTCTAAGGAGATTAGTATACCTCGTTTTTTCGCTTCATTTACTAATGTTTCGGTTATTGTGCTCGTATTTTCTGATAGTGATAAGGTGATGCCACTAAAATGAAATAAAGAGACATCTTGGAATAATTTGTCGTAGTCTAGGTCATTTACTTGGAAATCATGGAGACTACTATTTTTTCTATCATAAATAACCTCACCTTGCCGACAGCCAACTGTATTTTCTAAATAGTAAATACCGATGCGGTCACCTTGCTTCTGAATATGGGAACAATCAATATGACTTTCGGTTAAAAAGCGTGTGAATTGATCCCCCATATAATTATCTGGCAAAGCGGTCAGCAATTTACTATCTTGACCAAAACCTTGTAGAGCTCTTGCAATATTTACTTCGGAACCACCAAAAAATATATCTGTTTTTGCTTTATTGCTTAGGTGGTCATAGTCTGAAGGTGTGATGCGGATGAGTGGTTCACCAAAAAAAAGTACTTTTGACATGGAAACCGGAATCCTTTCTGTGATTAGGCGTTCAGAACTGATTGTAAATAATCTGCAATTTCTGCGACTTGACAATTAGCAAAGAAATATTCTTTAAATGTTGCTCTATCAATTGTTTCTTTAAGGAAGTCTTGATCAATTTCTTTAAGAATTGTTAACAAGTCTTTATAAGTAACTGTTTTAACTTGTTCTAAAATGGCAGCATTACGTTGTTCTGGAATAGCACGTTCTTTAGGATAGCCACCACCTTTTTCTTCTTCGAATAAACGTTCGAACATGTAACGAAGGTTAAGCTCGCCACCCCAACCAAAACCTTTTGCGAAAGGAAGTGAAAGTGCATTACCACCGTTAACTTGTGAGAAAAGATAAGCATCTACAGGATCTGCAGCAAAGCCACAAGTCACACCAGGGAAGCTATTAGATGCTAGTAAGGCACCAACACCTGTACCACAACCAGTGATAACAAAATCAGCCGCACCTGTTGATAAAAGGATAGAAGCAAGTAAACCATTTTGTACATAAGTTAATTGGTTTTCACCTTCTTCACCAGTCATACCATAATTAAAAGCTTGGAAGCCTTTTTTATCTGCAACTGTTTTTAATTCATTGAAGATAATACTATTTTTTGAAGCTTGACTATTTTCGTTAATTAATGCGATTTTCATTGAATTTTGATTCCTTTCCATTATTCAGGTTGTTTACCGATATAAGCTAAGATACCACCGTCAACATAAAGTATATGTCCATTGACAAAGTTAGATGCATCACTTGCTAAGAATACAGCAGGAGCAGCTAAATCTTCTGAAGTACCCCATCTTGCTGCAGGTGTTTTTGAGATAATAAATTGATCAAAAGGATGTGGAGTTCCATCTGCTTGTTTTTCTCTAAGTGGAGCAGTTTGTGGTGTAGCAATATAGCCAGGGCCAATGCCGTTACATTGAATATTAGCTGAACCGAATTCAGATGCAATATTCTTTGTTAACATTTTTAAACCACCTTTGGCAGCAGCATAAGCAGCAACTGTTTCGCGACCAAGTTCACTCATCATTGAACAAATATTAATGATTTTACCATGGCCTTTTTCAATCATGCCTGGTAAAACAGCTTTTGAGACAATAAATGGTGCGTTTAAGTCAATATCAACAACCTGACGGAAATCTGCTGATGACATTTCCAACATTGGTGTACGTTTAATAATACCAGCATTATTAACTAAGATATCAATGACACCAACATCTTCTTTAATTTGTTTGACCATTGCTTGGATGCCTTCTTCATCAGTAACGTCGCAGACGTAACCGTGAGCTGTAATTCCGATTTCCTTGTAGGCATCAATTCCTTTTTGAACAAGCTCTTCTTTAATGTCGTTGAAAACAATAGTAGCGCCAGCCTCAGCTAATGCACTAGCAATTGAAAATCCAATGCCATATGAAGCTCCTGTAACGAGTGCAACTTTTCCTTGTAAAGAAAAATGTTTTTCTAAAAATGTATTTTCCATATGTGTCCTCCAAATTTTAGGCAGTAAACCCGTTTACGTGAATATTATCAAAGTAAACCGGTTTTGTCAAGAAAAGAACTACACAATTATGGCAAAGATTTTTTTAAATGGTGATTTTGATCTGCGAAATTACCGTTATCTAATGAAAGAAAGTCAAAAAAATGTAAAAACATGAGTTTTTCACAGAAAACAAATAATAATTTTCTTTTAAAAAAGTGATTGACAGATGATTTTGAAAACGCTATAATCAATTTATTAAGTAAACCGGTAAACTCAAAAGGAGGTAGCATGACAAAAATAATTGTTGTAGCACATGGTCAATTCCCAAATGGCATTTTAACTTCACTAGAATTAATAGCAGGTCAACAAGAAGATGTAGTAGCTATTAATTTTACTGCTGGTAAATCTGCTGATCAGCTAAAAGAAGAAATTCAGAATGAATTGTCTGAAAATCAAGATATTTTAATCTTAACTGATTTACTTGGTGGCACACCATTTAATATTTCATCAACCTTGTCAGTTGAACATGGGGATAAAAATATTAAAGTATTATCAGGTTTAAATTTAGCAATGTTGCTTGAAGCTGCATTTACACGAACTATTGAAAGTAATTTAGATAGTTTAGCTGATAAAGTGATTGAAGCTGCTCAAAATGGTATTAGTGACTTTTCTAAATGTCTTTTAGAAGATGAAGAAAGCTTTGAAGGAGGGATATAAGGTGAATGAAATTAAAAAAATTGTCTTAGAACCAATCGAAAATCCTAACAAATTTTTAGATACTAAGCTTTTAACCAAGAGTGAAATTGAAAAGGCTATTCAAGATGCTTTAGCACAACTTTCAATTAATAGTGATTATTTTAAAGAAGAGTTTCCAACACCTGCCACAAAAGATAATGTGTATCCTATTATGGACAATACAGAATGGACAAATGGCTTTTGGACAGGTTGCTTATGGTTAGCATATGACTATTCAAAAGATGACAAGTTTAAAGCTTTAGGACATAAAAACGTTCTGTCATTCTTAGATCGTGTTGAAAAGAGAATTGAATTAGATCATCATGATTTAGGTTTCTTGTATACGCCTTCTTGTATGGCTCAATATAGAATTGATAAGAGTCCAGAAGCTAGAGAAGCATCTATTAAAGCTGCTGATAAATTGATTGAACGTTTCCAAGAAAAAGGTGGCTTCATTCAAGCCTGGGGTGAGCTCGGCAAGAAAGAAGATTACAGATTAATCATCGACTGCCTCTTAAACATTCAACTCTTATTCTTTGCATATGAAGAAACAGGTGATGTCCGTTATAAGGAAATTGCAGAAAAGCATTTTTATGCCTCAGCAAATACTGTTATTCGTGATGATGCCTCTTCATTCCATACCTATTATTTTGATCCTGAAACAGGCGCACCATTAAAAGGTGTGACACGTCAAGGTTATAATGATGAGTCTTCATGGGCTAGAGGACAAGCTTGGGGTATTTATGGTATTCCATTATCTTATCGCAAAATGAAAGATGAGAATCAAATTGATTTATTTAAAGGAATGACTAATTATTTCTTAAATAGATTACCAAAAGATTGTGTATCTTATTGGGATTTGATCTTTAATGATGGTTCAGATCAATCAAGAGATTCTTCAGCAACAGCAACTGCAGTTTGTGGCATTCATGAAATGTTGAAATATTTACCTGAAGTAGATTCAGATAAAGAAATTTACAAATATGCTATGCATGCTATGCTAAGAAGTCTGATTGATAATTACGCAAATAAAGAATTTAGCCTAGGTAGACCATTACTCTTACATGGTGTCTATTCTTGGCATTCTGGAAAAGGTGTTGACGAAGGTAATATTTGGGGTGACTACTATTACCTAGAAGCACTATTAAGATTCTATAAAGATTGGGAAGTATACTGGTAATAAGTTACTAGATGAGGAAAAATTATGACAACACCAAATATTGTTATGACACGTGTCGATGAACGATTAATCCATGGTCAAGGCCAAATGTGGGTAAAATTTTTAAGCTGTAATACGGTTATTGTAGTTAATGATGCCGTTTCTACAGATAAAATTCAACAAACTTTGATGAAAACTGTCGTTCCAAGTTCAATTGCTCTAAGATTCTTTAGTGTCGACAAAGTAATTGATATTATTCATAAAGCAAGTCCAGCTCAATCAATCTTTTTAATTGTTAAAGATTTGAAAGATGCGCTTAGATTAGTCAAAGGCGGCGTTCCAATCGATGAAATTAACATTGGAAACATTCATAATGCTGAAGGTAAAGAACAAGTAACACGTTCAATTTTCCTAGGGCAAGAAGATAAGGATGCTATTAAACTTATGAACGAAAAATACAATGTTAAGTTTAATACTAAAACAACACCAACTGGTAATGATGGGGCTGCCCCAATTAATATTTTAGAAAAAGTTTAATCTTATAAGGAGATTTTTATGACAATCAGTTTATTCCAAGCAATTCTAATCGGCTTGTGGACAGCGTTCTGTTTTAGTGGAATGCTACTTGGACTATACACCAATAGATGTATCGTTTTATCATTTGGTGTGGGAATTATTTTAGGTGATATTCCAACAGCTTTGGCTGTGGGAGCAATCTCAGAACTTGCTTATATGGGATTTGGTGTTGGTGCCGGTGGTACAGTTCCGCCAAACCCAATCGGACCTGGTATTTTTGGGACATTAATGGCTATTACAACAGTTGCAGCCAAAGATAAAATTACGCCAGAAGCAGCACTTGCTTTATCTACACCGATTGCTGTTGGAATCCAATTTATCCAAACTGCAGTCTATACAGCCTTCGCTGGTGCACCTGGAGCGGCTAAAAAAGCTCTTCAAAATGGAGACTTTAAAAAATTCAAAATTGCAGCAAACGGAACGATTTGGGCATTTGCGGCTGTCGGTTTCATATTAGGGATTACAGGTGCCTTGTCAATGGATACATTAACAAAACTATTTGCAATGATTCCTCCTGTATTGCTTAATGGATTAACTTTAGCAGGTAAAATGTTACCAGCTATTGGCTTTGCCATGATTTTATCTGTAATGGCTAAGAAAGAACTTATTCCATACATTATCTTAGGTTATGTTTTAGCAGTTTACTTTGGTTTACCAGTCTTAACACCAACAGCTAATGAAGCAGGTGTATTAACAGGTATTTCAACTGGATCAGTTGTCGGTATCCCTACAATTGGTGTCGCTTTAATTGCAACTATTTTTGCACTTATTGATATTTATAAAAAACCAACCACTTCAGTAGTTGAGAATGAATCTGAGGGAGATGACCACGATGACTGGATCTAATAAATTAGTAAAAAGTGATTATACAAAAACGGCCTTACGTGCCTTCTACTTACAAAACGGCTTTAACTACAGTAACTATCAAGGGATTGGTTATGCTAACGTAATTTATCCTGCTTTAAAGAAACACTATGGTGAAGATAAAGAAGGCCTTGCAAAAGCACTAGAAGAAAACGTAGAATTCTACAATACAAATCCACATTTCTTACCATTTGTAACAAGTTTACACTTGGCCATGTTAGATAATGAACGTCCAGAAGAAGAAATTCGTGGCTTCAAGATGGCTTTAATGGGTCCACTTGCAGGTATTGGTGATTCACTGTCACAATTCTGTTTGGCGCCACTATTTTCTACAATTGCAGCATCACTAGCAACAGATGGATTAGTCTTAGGTCCAATCTTATTCTTCGTGGCCATGAATGCTATTTTGACAGGTATTAAATTAGCTACTGGTTTATATGGTTATAAATTAGGAACAAGTTTTATTGATAAACTTAGTGAACAAATGGCAGTTGTTTCAAGAGCTGCAAATATCATTGGGGTAACTGTTATTTCAAGTTTGGCAGCTACACAAGTTAAATTGTCAATTCCATATACATTTGCGCCAGATAAAGTTACCAATGCTTCTCAAAAAATTGTAACTGTTCAAGGGATGCTAGATAAAATTGCACCAGCAATGTTACCAGTATTATATACACTATTAATGTTCTATTTAATTAAAAATAAAAAATGGTCTACATATAAACTTGTAATTTTAACAGTAATCATTGGTATTATTGGTAGCTGGTTAGGTATTCTTGCTTAATTTATGACAAAAGGATTGGTATCTATTTACCACATCCTTTTTGCCTTTTTAAAGAAGTTAGGAAAAATATGGAAAGTAAAACAGAGACTTTAGTCAGTCAATTTTTTAAATCTTTCGAAGAAGGATTCTGTAGAGATTATATTAAAACTTATAATCAGACAGATTACAAACGCATCAAAGAAAACGTCGATTTGCTGATGGAGAATACTTTCATTTTTAATGATAATTGGGATATGGAGCCTTGCCCTGTTCCCTATCACTTGGAAGTAATCCATTGGGATAAGCAGGTGACTGATGATCCTGAATGGAATTTTATGTTAAATCGACAGTCCTATTTATACAAATTAGTTGTGGTCTATCTCGTTGAAGGGGATGACAAATATCTTGATAAAATCAAATATTTTATTTTTGATTGGATTGGTAGAGACTATCTATTAGATAAAAATTCCTTAACATCTAGAACTTTAGATACTGGTATTAGATGTTTGGCATGGTTAAAAGCACTTCTGTTTTTAAAGCGATTTAATGCCATTAGTAAAACAGAAGAAGATAAAATTATCTCTTCAGTAAGAAAACAATTTGTCTTCTTGTATGACAATTACATTGAAAAATATACCCTAAGTAATTGGGGCATCTTGCAGACGACAGCTATCTTAGCTTGGTTTTATTACTATGAGGATGCAATACAATTAGCAGAGATAAAAGAGTTTGCTGAAAAAGAACTTTTTGAGCAAATTAGATTACAGGTCCTTGAAGATGGTAGTCAATATGAACAATCAATCATGTACCATGTTGAAGTCTATAGATCACTGCTTGAGTTGGCCATCTTGGTTCCATCCTATAAAGGTCTTTATCAGTCGACATTGGTTGAGATGAGTGAATACATCTATATGATGACAGGTCCAGACCATCATCAATTTGCCTTTGGGGATAGTGATGTTACTGATACCCGAGATATATTAACCATGTCGGCTGTCCTTCTACAGTCAAATCGACTAGCCTCAAAATCTTTTAATCACTTAGATATTGAATCACTTCTCTATTTTGGAGAAAAAGGTGTGGAGACCTTTAAGGAGCTTAAGCCACTTGAAACATGTAAAGAAGGGCGACTATTTGAGTCCAGTGGCCATGTTTGCTTACATGATCACCGTCGTTTCCTTTTTTACAAATGTGGCCCATTAGGAAGTGCACATAGTCATAGTGACCAAAATAGTATCTGTCTCTATGATCAGGGACGGCCAATTTTTGTTGACCCAGGTCGTTATACCTATGAAGAGGATAGTTTGCGGCATGAACTAAGAAGTTCTAAGGGGCATTCAACTTGTTTAATTGATGATCAAGCAGTGGAAGCCGTCAAAGATTCATGGAGTTACTTTACTTATCCAAATGCTGACTACTTGACCTTAAAAGAAGAGAATGATCTGTCATTGATTGAATCTAGCTTTTCTTCTCAGCTAGAAGATGGGGTGAAATTAATACACAAGCGAAGCGTTCTAGCATTGCCACATGGGATTACCTTAATTCTTGATAAGCTTAATTGCCCAGGGGAACACCGTCTAACAACGCAGTTTATACTGGATGATCAGGTGATTTTTAATGAACAGACGGTGAATGATTTACAACTTACAAGTGATAATCCCTTCAGAGAAGAGCAGTTGGCTATTTCTAAAAGATACAATGAATTTACGCAGAGTAAAAAAATTGTCAAAGAGGCTAAGTTCAAAGATGTCATATATGATTATACCTTATTAACAGATAAGAATTGTCTGGTTAAGCGCCAGCCATTGCTTCAAACGGGTAGCAATAAAGAATTAAAGAATAGTTTTGGTTTTGAGATAATCGGAGATGATTATCATTATGTGATTGGAATCCAAGCGGAGGATATCCTAAGTGGTGATAAACTATATAAAGTTGATGGTGTGAAATGTAGAGGAAAAATTGTCGTTATAGATAAAAAGTCTAAAAACATTTACAGACTGAAAAGTTAAGTCATTTAGTTACCAACTTACTGCCTGTCAAGTATTAATATGTTATACTAATCTTATTAAAAAGGAAAATCATCAAGAAGGGAAATTTAGTTTGTCAAAAAAAATTACAATAACGGATATTGCACAACTATCTAATACATCAAAGACAACTGTATCCTTTTATCTAAATCAAAAGTTCGAAAAGATGTCAGAAGAGACAAGGAAAAGAATTGAAGATGTTATTAAAGAAACAGGTTATAAACCAAGTGCTCTAGCTCGTAGTATGAACTCTAAAAGAACCAATTTGATTGGGGTATTGATAGGAGATATCACGAATACTTTTTCAAATCAAATTGTAAAGGGAATAGAAACAGTTACCAAAGAAAATAATTATCAAGTTTTAATTGGAAATAGTAATTATGATTCTAAAAATGAAGATTATTACATTGAAAATATGCTGAATTTAGGTGTTGATGGCTTTATTATTCAACCAACATCTAATTTTAGAAAATATTCAAGAATCATTAATGAAAAAGAAAAACATATGGTGTTTTTTGATAGTCAATTATATGAACATAAAACAAACTGGGTAAAAACAAATAATTATGATGCTGTTTATGACATGATTCAATCTGCAATTGAAAAAGGCTATGAAGAATTTGTCATGATTACAGCAGATCCGAGTCTCTTGAGTACAAGGATTGAACGTGCTTCAGGGTTTATTGATGCTTTATCAGAAAAAAACTTAGACTTTAAAAAATTAATCATTGAACAGGATGATACAGATACTAAATATTTAGAAGATTATTTGAATCAAGTTGTTGATCGAAAGAAAAAGACTTTAGTTTTTGTTCCTAATTGTTGGGCACTCCATATGGTCTTTGAAGTGATGAAAAAATTAGAATTTTCTATGCCTCATATTGGGTTAGTTGGTTTCGACAATCTAGAGTGGACCAACTTTTCATCTCCGACAGTTACAACAATTGTCCAACCTGCATTTAATGAAGGAATGGAAGCGGCAAAAATTCTTATAAATGAGATTGAAGGATCAACTTATGGAGAAGCACAAAAAACATTTGATTGTAAGATAGAGTGGAAAGAGTCGACCTTGTAAAAAATAACAGAACCTCCCCTACAGGAAAAAACTGTAAGGGAGGTTTTTGGTGTTCATTATTAACTAGAATAAAACAGTCTCAAATGCTAATAAAATTTTAATTTGTAGTATACTATAAGTGAATTAGAAATGGATTGATTTTGTGTATTTAATAAAGGAGATAATATGAAGAAATATAAAACTATGTTAGTTGTAATCATTTTTATATGCACTAAATAAAGCTAAAAGAAGCTGGGACAACCTACAAGATGTTCTCAGCTTCTTTTTGACTAGATGGTTTATTGGTTAAGAGATGCTTTCTAATAAATGAGTTAGAGAAAAAGGAAGAGCGCTTCTCCAGGTAGCTGTTAGGACTTTGATGTTGAATAGAAGATCAGCTAAGTTAATCTGTGGAGACAGATTGCTTTGTGCTTTCAAAAGATGAGAAGGTGAAAGAGATTGCATCGGAAAATTAATCTCTTCATGGTTATGAGAGTTACCGTAGCAAGGAATATATTGATACTGTTCAAAATGCTTTAGCCTTACATTGCAAAGGACAGGCAATGAGCTAGTCAGGTTAAGGGGGTGTGGTGCGTCAAAACACTTGTCTCGTGTTTACGCATGCTGACAGGGTCATAAGTGACAATCTGATACTTATTTCCTTGTTCTTGCACCATATAGAGTCCAGCATCTGTCAATTGTAGTTGCTTGTTAATCAGATAAGGTGTCTTGTCTCGTTTGATTACTGTCCATAATTTTCTTGCTTTGTCATAAACGACCTGTACTTGCTTATCATTTTGAAGCAGTTGAATTTGTTTGTTATGGCTTAAGTCAGTTAACAGGTCACTAGTTGCCTTTGGTACCATATAATAAGCATAGGAGTTATCACTTGCAGTATGTGCTTGTTTGATGGTGATAAAGGTATTTGATTTCAAATCAGTGTTCTTGGTTGGTAGATTGATAGCATGCCAAGTTCCAGTTTGAAGAGTCTTACTGATTGTGATACTTGTAGGGTCTAAGAAGACATAGCCGATATTAAGTTCAGTTTTTGAACTTTCAAGTAAGATGGTTTTGACATTCGAATGACTGTGTTCTATACCATCTTCAAGCGCAACAAGGTTGCCATTAATATAAACTTTATAAGGAGATTCTTGATTTTCTTTTCGCTGGTCAATAGTTGTGTAGACAGAGTCTTTACTGGATGACGTAATTGAATTTCCAAGAAAGACAATTTTATCATTAAGAATAACCCAGCTCTTATTTGCTCTTAAGGTATTATCCCAATTGGTGAAATCCATGGTAGCACTGCCAAAGTAATTATTAAAAGCTAATGAGCCAACAAATGCTGAGGGATTGGTTACTTGTCCTGTTTTCTTAGTAGCTTCCTCCCCATATTGTTTCAATAATTTGGCTGTCACATCTTCTCTAGGAGCCGTATTTTCTGTGGTTCCTGGTAGGTAATAGGGGTTAACAGTTGGCCAGTAGTCCTTGCTATAGTGAGCGAGGTCCTTATTATAGTAATAAAACATGCCATCACTGGTATACCAGCCTCTAGTGTTTTCATCATTCATAGCTTCGAAGTTTTGAGTTCTGTTAGAATAGAGAGATAAAGCGAAGCCGAAGTCTTTCTCAGCATTGTAATATGCAATCTTATCCATACTGTTAAAGGTAGTCAGTTGTGTTTTTATTTCATATGGTTTAATAGTTGAATCAGCTAATAAAGCTTTGAAACTTGAAATGTCTTGATATGATTTTAAATTATCATAAGGATTATAATAAGTATCTGATTGTAAGATACTCTTTATTTTTGCTTTCAATTCAAGGTTTTCTTTTAAATCTGACATATTAGCAAGTCTTAAGAAGCCACGAAGTACTTCAATAGTTGCTGCATGTGAAGGACCTGTTTCTCGACTAATTGACCGGCCTCGACTCATATCCATTAATTCACCGTGCACTATTAAGGGCAGAAAAGACTTATCTATCCACTGATAAAGTAACCTTAATTTATCTTCTGGGATCTTGTGGTCAGTTTGTTGAACAATTGGGATTAACTGAGAAATCCCGTCAATCAGCACGTTACCGTATGCGCCGGTATAGGCGACATTGGTATGATCAATATAGGAACCATCTTGATAAAAACCGTTGCCCTCTGAGACAGTTGTAAAGAGATTAGCCAGCGAATTTGTTGCATTCGCAATTAATTGATTATCTTTTCTGAGGATGCCAGAAATAATTTTGACACGGCCCATATCAACAAGATTGCCACCTAAAGCAGCAAATGGATTGGTCAGGGTCATCCTAAAGTAATTGGCATCAGGGACGAAATGTTCAATGGCATCTGTGTATTTCCTAATTTCTTCTTTTGTGAAGTAATCAGTTAAGAGACAAAGTGTATTGACAATGGCGCGTGGGCTACCAATTTCATAATCCCACCAATTGGCCTTGCCGTCAATGTCTTTGTTTGAATTGTAGACATTAAGAGCCATCCAAGCCATGCCCTCTTTTACAACTCTAATGGCATTAGCATCCTGATAAAACTGTGATGTAGGGGTCACCACTTGCTTAGCGATCTCTTCCAAACGGCGATAAGTGCTAGTGATCTGTGATGAATTGGCGTAGTTACTCAGATCATTCCAAAGGGCTATACGATCAGCTTGCCTATTAAAACGGCTGATATGCGAAGCTACTGTCGTTTCTAAGTCATTAAATAAGCGTAGCATATTTGCATCAGAAGCATCAAAGACCTTGTTGCCAAAGGTAATGTCGTTCCATTGTTTGACTAATTGATCATACTTATCTTGGGCAGATGGTAGAACGGATAAGGGAATCTTTTTGATGACTTGGCCGTCGGGAGCAGCGATGCTTAGGGTGGTCTGGCCGGCGGCTTTAGGAATTAGCAGGCCATGGACTAGATCAGCTACAGAACTGTCCTCAAGGGCGTAGTGGTAGTCAGGAAAATTGAGAACGTGGGTTTTAGTGAGAGGAAGCTGAATCTTGTCTTCGAGTGTATAAGTTAGAGGCTTTGGAGCCCCCGTATCTTTTGGTCCAACAGCAAACATGGAAAGGTTAGCAAAGGCAACTTTACCAGTTCCCTTCTCATAATAGAGTTCAACAGTGACAGTCGAGATGTTATAAAAAGGGTTGTAGAGCTTGGTGACATGTCTTTTGCTGGCTGTTCCACTAGTCATCGGAGACAGCCAAATCCGATCGGCAGATCCAGCTTGGGGACTCTTCTCAAGAATTCTAACAAAAGCTTGTCCAACTTTATTTTCAGTGTCGATGTCAAACGAAATCTGGTACTGTTTTGACGCATCAATCGGAACGTTTTGGGTCACAGCCCCACGAAAGTCTTGAGAACTATCAATCACCAACTTACCATGATCAACCTGAATAGTCGGACTAGTCGCTTGCGATTGTTTAGGGTCGATATAGAGTGACCAGTCCTTGGCTTCTTGCTGATTTGCCCACTTGGAATCAGGCTTGGACGAGGGAATGACTTGAGAGAAATCACTATTTTTGATGAGGTTGGGTTCTGAGTTAGGGAAATTACTGACATCAGTGATTTCAGGAGTAGTAGAGTTATTTGATGAAGTTTCTGATTGAGTAGATTGGTTTACTTGGTTGTTTACTAAATGACTTGTATTGAGAGTATTAGTAGTATCAGAAAGGGTATTGGTGGGTGCCTGAGTGAGCTTGTCTTCAGTTCTAGATGGAGCAGATGACATCACAGAAGTGATTGAATTATCAGGTGATGAACTAGTCATATCGTCAGCATAGACGATATGATTAGCCCCTAAAACAAGCCCCCCTAACAAAAGACTTGAAAATAAAAAACAACTCGTTTTGACATAAGATTTTTTCATAAATGTTCTCCTATATTCGGTAAACCGGTTTAATAGAAGAATAACATGTTTGAGCAAAAATGTAAAGCGGTTACAAAAAAATAATTTGACAAAATATAAAGTACAAGGAAGTAAAAAAAGAAGCTGAAAATGTTTTTCAAGTCACTAAAAAACTTCTCTCAATAAGAGAGAAGTGACACTATTCATTCATAAAAAATAATTATTCAGTTGTCAACTTATCTAGTAACTCATCAGGTAATATATGATTATCAGAAAAATGATTCATATTTTTGAAATATTCGCTATACCAATTATGATTCTTTAGCAGTTGATCCATTGCGTAAGTTTTCCATTTATCTGGACGATTTAGATAAGGTGATCTAATTTCCATATCAATAAGTTGCTTTTGTGTAGCAGGTTTTGGACTATTGTTTTTGTAGTAACCATTTATCCCCTTGTACTTATCTAGATTTCGTTTATTAGGGAAAATGATTATTTTTACAAAATCAGATGTTGAAAACTTATACTTTTGTGAAACAAGACATTTTGGAATAAGAAGAACGGGTTTGCCGGTGCTTGTTGTAACGTAAAAATTTTCGATTTCTAACCATTCTAACTGAGGGTATGCCCAATAAGATCCAAAGTTGTGTTTTTTTGGTGAGATTTCTAGATTATGAATTTTTGCTTGTTCTAATGTATATTCGATTATTTCTTTTTTTAGAATACTAACTAGGAAATCGGAGGTTCTATCTTCAGCAAATTTTGGTACAAAAATTGCTATTGATGCTGGATGCAATAAAGATTTTCTTTCAGATTCATTGAATTTTGTTAAGTTTTTAAAAAAATTAAAAAGCATATCTTCAGAAGCCCCAGTACCTCTTGAACCATTTCTTGAATAGCCTAAATGAATAAGATTACACTCTGAGGAAAACTTTAGTACTTTTCGAACCTCACTTTCACCATATTCTATATATATCCTATAGACTTCTAGAAAAAAAGAGTGCAATTTAGTTATGCTATTATTAAATATTGGACTCAGATAAGTCGAATGTAATTTGGTTGGATCTAGAAAAAGTTCAACATCTTGATCAATTTGGATATTTACAAAATCTAGTTCATTGTGTTTTTTATTTTTAATTATATTATTTGGCAATATCAATCCTCCATTATTCTTTTATTTGAAATAATAAATGAAAAATTTTGCTTTACATTTTTTTAATTGATATAGTTTTAAAAGTATAGTTTGAATAGTGTCAGGATGCAAAATTCTGTTTCGTTCATTTTCAAAAGGTTGTAGATTGCCGTCTATAACCTTTTTTCAACTAATAGTATACATTATAAATAAAAAAAATCAATATATTGTGTTATTTTTTATATAAAAACACAATATATTGTTGTTAAATCGTTTTGTGAAAAGATAATATTATTTTTGGAGAAAAGACAAATTGATTTCTATACTTTATTTCATTAGCAAATTGTAGCAAAATACGTCAAGATCAAATTTCTCTTGATGTATTTTGCTTTTCATAGGATAATAATATTATTAAATAATGAGGTATCTTATGACTTATTCAAATTTTAAGAGTCAACTGCATGAAGCTTTGCAATTTGGATTTATTGACAAAGATAAATTTAAAGAAAGTTTAAATGCACCTAAAGTGTTGATTAACAATCAGGAGGAACGTCGATTTGTTCTAACTGATGTCCAAGAAGAATTATCAAATTGTATTCATTTTCAATTTTCTGTTGCATTCGTTACACAGTCAGGGATTGCATTAATTAAGAGTCAGCTTCTAGATTTGGCGAATAAAAATATTCGTGGTGAGATATTAATTTCTCCATATTTAGATTTCAATGATCCCTTAGCGCTTTTAGAATTATTGAAGTTAGAAAATGTAAAAGTTAGAGTTTCTCCGGAACAGATACAGTTACATTCAAAATTTTATTTATTTGATCATGGTTATAAGCAAGTCCTTATTTCTGGTAGTTCTAATTTAACCGGGAATGCCCTAAAGAAAAATTATGAATGGAATATTAAGTTAACATCAACTGATAATAGTGCACTTATTCATACTACAAGAAATGAGTTTAAAAGGGTATGGGATTTATCAACTGACCTAACTAAAGAATGGATTAAGTTATATAAGTTAAGAAGACAAGTTCCAATTCCATTTGTTAGAATAGAAGAAGAGCAACCTGTTGAATTTACAGGTAAAATTTTTCCAAATGACATGCAAAAAAATGCTTTAAAAGGTCTAAATTCGGTTAGAGATAATGGTGCTCAAAAAGCATTAGTAATTAGTGCAACTGGAACGGGGAAGACATACCTTTCAGCATTCGATGTTGAGCAAGTTAATCCTGAACGTGTTTTATTTATTGTGCATAGAGAACAAATTCTTTCTAAATCTCTAGAAAGTTATCAACGTGTTTTAGGCTTTGATAGTAGTGATGCTTGTATCTATAGACCAGGAATGGATATTTCAGGTAAGAAATATATCTTTGCCATGATTCAAACCTTATCAAGACCGGAACATTTGTTTAAATTTGACCCATCTTTATTTGATTATATTTTAATTGATGAAGTCCATAAGGCAGGTGCGGCTTCATATAAAAAAGTGATGGAATACTTTAAACCAGGATTCTTACTTGGTATGACTGCAACTCCTGAACGAACGGATGGTCAAAATATTTTTGAATTATTCGATTACAATCTTGCATATGAAATTCGATTACAAGAGGCTTTAGATAATGATTTGCTTTGCCCTTTCATATACCATGGTGTAAGTGATATTCTAGTGGATGGAGAGCTGATAAATGAAAATTCTTCATTTTCTAATTTAGTCTCAACTGAAAGAATAAAGCATATTCTTAAAAAAATAGACTACTATGGTCACAGTGGAGAAAAAGTAAAAGGCCTTATTTTTTGTTCAAGTAAAAAAGAAGCTACAGAATTATCAAATCAATTTAATATAAATGGACTTAGAAGTAAGGCCTTAACAGGTGAAGATTCTGCTCAAGTAAGAAATGAAACAGTA
Source organism: Streptococcus hongkongensis (assembly GCF_053206145.1). Lineage (NCBI taxonomy): Bacteria > Bacillati > Bacillota > Bacilli > Lactobacillales > Streptococcaceae > Streptococcus > Streptococcus hongkongensis. Next base: position 115,500 of record NZ_JBRUGD010000004.1, on the reverse strand, counting down.
AGAGAGCTTGAAAATGGGCAATTAGAGTACATTTTTACAGTTGATATTTTTAATGAAGGAATTGATATTCCTAGTATTAATCAAGTTGTAATGTTAAGAAATACACAATCAAGTATTATTTTTGTCCAACAATTGGGTCGTGGCTTAAGAAAACATTATTCTAAGGAATTTGTTACAATTATTGATTTCATTGGTAATTATAAAAACAATTATTTAATTCCCATAGCTTTGTTTGGTGATCAGTCTATGAATAAAGATAACTATAGGCGTGAAGTTCGTGAAGCAAATTTGATTAAGGGTCTGACAACCATCAATTTTGAAGAAATAGCAAAAGAACAAATTTTTAAATCCATTTCAAGTACCACTTTATCAAGTATGAAAATTCTTAGAGATTCATATATTGAGGTCAAAAATAAAATTGGTCAAGAACCTTACCTAATTGATTTTCTAAAGAATAATAGTATAGACCCGTTAGTATTTTTTGAAAATAGTCAATTTAAACAATACGGAGATGTTCTTAACAAGTTTTCAGATGAAACAATATCATTAAATGATACAGAGAAAAAATATCTTGAATTCATAACTTTTGAATATTTAAATGGGAAAAGAAAACATGAGTTATTATTGTTGGAACAACTTGTAAAATATGATGGTCAAATAGATAAATCATTTTTTAAAAAGCTACTTTCTGAGCAGAATCAATCGACAGATGAGCACATCATTCGATCTGTAGAAGGAACTCTATCTTTAGAATTTTTAAAGGGACAAGAACAGAAGCGTTTTGGAAGTGTTCCTTTAGTATACGTTGAAAATAATAACTATATTTTAAATAAAGTTGTTTTAGAAAGCTTAAAAGAAAACCCTGATTTTTGTTCTCTATTTTGTGATGTTATCAAAACAGGTTTGACTAAATCGGAGTTATATCCAGATATATTTACAATTGGTCAAAAGTATTCTAGACGAGAAGTAATCAAATTATTGAATTTTTCAAAAGATGAAAACCCACAGAATGTTGGAGGATATAAAATCGATAGGAGCACGAATACTTGTCCAATATTTGTAACATACCACAAAAGTGATGATATTAATGAGAGTATCAAATATGAAGACAAGTTCCTTAATGAATCAATGATTTCTTGGTTTTCGAAAAATAAAAGAAACTTTAATTCTCCTGATGTTAAAACAATAATAAAATCTAATCAAAATGGATTAAAGATGGAATTATTTGTTAAAAAAGATGATGGGGAAGGTGGAGACTTTTATTATCTGGGACCTGTGAAATATTCTGACGGAAGTGCAAAATTGGTGGAAAAACCAGAAGGAACATCTGTAAATATGTTATTGCAACTAAAAAATTCAATGAAAACAAACTTATATAATTATTTAACAACAAAATAAAAATGAGATTCTTCCGGGATCTCATTTTTTTCTCAATAAATTCACTGCTGGAATATCAACTGGTGCCCATTCTAGGCAGTTTAATTCTTCGACTGTTAACCACTTTGAATCTTGATGTTCAAGTAATTCTAACTTCTCAGATAGGAGTTTTGCTTTGAATGTTTTCATAATGACTGTACCAAAATCATAGTCATAGGAAGCTTCATTAACATAATCAATTATTTTAATTTCAGCATTAAATTCTTCTTTAATTTCTCTTATTAATGCTTCTTCTGGTGATTCTCCAATTTCCAACTTACCACCTGGAAATTCCCAAAAACCACCTAGAGATTTACCTTTGGGTCTTTGGGCACAAAATATTTTTCCATCTTTAATAATTGCTGCTGCAACTATATGTATTACTTTTTTCATAATGCTATTCTCTTTTCTATTAATTATATTTTATCATAAATGCAATTGGTATAGAATTCACTTGGATTGATATTGAAAATCCACCAGAGGATGCCATAGGTTGGGTAGCAAAAATAAAGGAGCTTTGAGGAGCTTCTTTTTGAAGAAAATTACTTTTTGTATCATTTTAAATCATATATATAATTAGAATGTAACCTTGTTTTATTAAGTTCTTGTGCAAATAGAAAAATTATTAATAGCGATTTTTTAGAGTCACTCTTCACAGAATATTCAAAATATTCCCGTCTGAACTTTGATTAAGTTCAGACGGGAGTTTTTTGCTTTTTGTTTAGCCTAGAGCGCTTATTAATGCTATTTTATTTTTTTATCCACAAAAATTAAGATTGCTTAAAAAAATAATTAAGGTATTGTAATTTTGTTTTTATTATGCTATTATTCAACAAGTGATATTAGGTTTTAGCTACGAGAGAGAGTATTATGAATAACCTAAAATTAAGTCAATAAGTATTAAGGCTCTAAATTTGATTGCCTTTATTATAAATTAGTTAGTAACAGAAAGGAACACGGTGGTTATGAAAACTAAACCAATACTAATTACTTTGTCGCTCTTAACTGCGACAAGTCTTCTTTGTGGTCAGGAGGTCTATGCCAATGAGCTAGAATCCAAACCTGTCGTCCATAATAATCAGTCTTTAGAAAATGATGATTGGTTTGTTGAGGAAGATGATATTGTCGACAAACCAAGTGTTGCGGATGATAGGCCAATCAATAAAGAGGTTTCAGACTTGTTTGGCGATGCACCAACTCTGCCAAGTGAAGAAGTGCCAAATACTGAAAAAGTCGTTTCTAGTGATCAGGAAGATCCTGAAGCCTTAGAGGAAGAGACAAGTACTCAGGATCAAGCTAGTCCTATAGACGACAAGTCTTCAAAAGTTGGTCAGGAAGGATTGACAGAAGAAATAGAATCCGTTCGGGGAAAAAAGCAACCCACTTTAGAAAGTTCAGAGTTAGAGCCTCAAGAAGAAACGGTTTCTCAAAAAGAACCTGAAAAGACTCCGATGATAAATGAGGAAGTAAAAGATACTCTAACTAGTCAGCCAATCAGTGGTTTGGAAAAGAACTTTTTAGAAGATAGACCGCAAGTAGAGCATAACTTAGCCTCAGCAGTTGAACCGGTTGAGCCAATCTGGAAGCTCTCTGATTTTATTATTAAAAATCAGCAAATCATTGGTTTTACCAAAGAAGGTATCAACAAGTTAAGGCAGACAGGTCATCTTGTCTTGCCTGATAAAGATGAAGCTGGGCAACCAATTGTGAGGGTTGCCAGTTTTGCCTTTACTCCAAATAAAAAGACAGCTATTCCGGATTATACTAGTCGACCAGGTGAAAATGGTAAGGTTGATAATCTTGATGTTGACCAACAACCAATTATTAATGAGGGAGAAGAATTTAGTTCCTATGCCCTAAAATCACTTACCATACCAGAAGGCTATCTCTCAATTGGTTCAGATGCCTTTACTGAGAATAAGAATTTAACAAGCATCAATTTGCCACAATCATTAAAGTCGATTTCAGACTATGCTTTTGCCCACAATAATTTGAGTCAGATTATTTTACCTTCATCTCTTGAAAAGATTGGTGATAATGCTTTCTTTGATAACCGTATTAGTAAGGGGCTAGTTCTACCTGAAAGCTTAAAAGACTTAGGAGAACGCGCCTTTAAGTCCAATCGAATCAGTAAACTTGTCTCAAAGAGTCCTTCTCTAAAAGTATTTAAGGAAGCTGTCTTTGAAGATAATTCGCTATCCAACATTGTGATTGAGAGTCCAATTGAGAAGATAGAAGAAAATGCCTTCGCTGCAAATCCAGGTGATGCTCACTATGGAAACGTTGTGGTTATTAATTCATCAAAAGCAGCAAAAGAGATTAAGGTCTTTGATAAGCATGTTTATGTTAATCCTGGTAAGGACAAAGAAACAGCTTTACCTAATCTTGATATGTCCAAATGGTTGGTTGCAGATTTCACTTATGATGGTACAAGTGTCACAGGTTTTTCAAATAATGGACTTTTAAAAATTCGTCACAATAAACATTTAGAAATTCCTAAGCTCAATGCTCAAGGAGAATCTGTCACAGCCATTGCAGCAAATGCTTTTAGAAATGTTGATTTTGAAAATAAGACACTAAGAAAATATGACATTGAAGAGCTTATCCTCCCATCAACTATCAAAACTATTGGAGACTTTGCCTTCCAATCTAATAATTTAACCAGCTTTGAAGCCAGTGAAGAGTTAGAAGTTATTGGACAAGGTGCCTTTATGAATAATCAGATTGATGTTCTGGACTTAAATGATAAGCTAAAAACAATTGGAGACGCAGCTTTTCATATCAACCGAATCCATGCAATTGTCATTCCTGAAAATGTAGAAAAGATTGGTATTTCAGCCTTTCGTCAAAATGGAGCCCAACACCTGCTCTTTCTAGGGAATAAGCTAAGTGATCTAGGGGAAATGGCCTTTTTATCAAATGCCTTGACAGACATTAATCTCAGTGGTTTAGATAATCTGAAGCTGATACCGGTACAAGCATTTGCTGATAACCTTTTGGAAACAGTAGCTTTACCACCACACTTGGAAAGTATCTCAGCTCAAGCTTTCAGAACCAATCGCTTAAGTGACATGGTGGTTCCAAATAGCCTACAAAATATAGTATTTAATGCTTTTGACCAAAATACTGGTCATCCCAAATACAAAAAGGTTCTTATTGAAACAAAGGATAAGCTGGTTTCACCACTAGCAGATGGAGACTTTTTTGTTGTCAATCCAGATGTCTTAAGTAGGGATATGACTCCTATAGCAGATTTGCTCAAACTGATTAAAGAACTTGACTTAGATCAGCTTCAAGAAACGACAAAGTTCTACTATCTCGATTTAGCAAAAAGAGCTGAAGAACTCTTAAATAATAAGTTGTCACAAGGAGCACAGAACCAATTTGTCAAGGAAGCCAAATTCTTTATGTCTCGGATTGATTTGGATAAGAGCTTAAAAGAAGCTATCTTAGTCCATAAGAGTCATCCCCATTATAAAGATTCAAGTCTTTTGGAAGGTAAAATAGGAGAAGCTAAGGTAGCCTACACCAATAGTGCACTCTCAGATCAAAGAATTAACCGTCTGATTAAAGTACTAAACTTCTTAAGTCAGCTGGTTAAAAATGATGGTAAGTTAGGTTCACCCTATATGGTAGAAGGCGTTTATCATTTGGAATCTCCACTACCTATCCCAGATTATTTCATTGCCCTTAATCTCTATTTCGACAAAGATGGTAAGATTATCTTTATCTTAGATAGAAGTGAGCAAGTAGGACAAAACCAATTTGATGATTATGGTAATCCAATTATGAATATTGACGAGGACAACGAAGGTTATCACAGCTTAGCTATTGCTACTTTGGCAGATTATGAAGGGCTAAGTATTCAAGAAATACTCCATAAAGATCTTTCTCAATTACCTCAAATCAGGCTTGTTGAAAAAGCAGCCTACCATAGGGAAGGGATATTCCTCGCCATCAAAGATGCTTGCCAAGATGCACTTAAAGTTCTAGCTGACAATGCTACTGCAGAGTCACAGAAAGAACAAGCACCATCAGAGAAGATAGAAACAAGTGCTACACAAAATCAAGACAGCCTAGCAAACAGCTTCCTTCATGATACAAGTACTAGTCCAAGAGGTTTAGCTAACCATAATAGCCAAGAAAAGCAAGCAAGTCAAGAGATGTCAGTAGATACTAAAGATAGCCTTCCTCAGACTGCTGATCAAGAGAGAAATGCCTTGATGACTTTTGGTCTCTTCTTCTTGAGTCTAGTCTTACTTCCTTTGAAAAGGATTAAAGCAGGTATTTTTGGTATTAAGTAAGGCAAGAGTACAAAAAGTATAGCCTGACATGGTATTTCCAAAATGGGACAGTGGGTAACTTTCTGCTATGCCCAATTAAGATAGTTTTTGAGAGATTTCCACTTCTCATTTGCTTATCGATCTCACCTTAATTGTGATAATGCTTACTGTCTCATTCTTTGTTCTATTTATTATTCGAATGGAGTGAGACCATTCAAGATTGTCTAAGATTGTATCTCATAATTAAGCTTTTGACTATAGAAAGCACTCTTGATTCTCTTTATTAGGATTTGGAGTGTTTTTGTATTCGAGGATATGCTTGACTTCTTGCCGAATCTTTTTCTTCATCCTCTCCCTAGCCCATCTCTGATTTTTTTGGTTTATCATGTTATAATGATCTTATGTTCAGTATGTGGTAGAGGAGATTTGTATGGCGAAGGTTAGGTATGGTATTGTGTCGACTGCTCAGGTGGCTCCCCGTTTTATTGAGGGAGTGCGTTTGGCTGGGAATGGAGAAGTGGTGGCTGTCTCGAGCCGCTCTTTTGAAGTGGCTCAAGAGTTTGCTGAACAACATGATATTCCTAAGGCTTATGGTTCTTTGACTGGTCTTTTGGCTGACAAGAATGTCGACGTCGTCTATGTACCAACTATCAACAAGGACCACTTTAATGTGGCTAAGAAGGCCCTGAAGGCTAACAAACATGTGCTGGTTGAAAAGCCCTTTACGCTTACTTTTGATGAGGCGCGTGAGCTCTTTGATATGGCTTATCGTCGTGACCTTTTCTTGATGGAGGCGCAAAAGTCGGTCTTCATTCCTTTAACTGATGTCATTAAAGAGACCATTGAATCTGGGGAAATTGGGGATGTCGTTTCGGTTTCATCCGTTACCTCTTACCCTAACATTGATCATATTTCCTGGTTCCGCGATCTGTCTGCTGGAGGAGGTGCAACCCACTTTATGGCGCCTTACGCGCTAGCCTATCTGCAGTACATCTTTGATTCGTCCATTGAAAAGGCAGGTGGCATCGCCAACTTTCCTAAGAACCAGAGCGACAGCCAGGCCAAGCTTATCTTACAGTTGAAGAATGGTGTCATTGCAGACATTTACCTGACGACAGAAATTAAACGAAAACATAAAATGACCATCTATGGAACCAAAGGGTCGCTAGAGATTCCTAGCTTTTGGAAGTCAACGGCAGCTACGATAATTCACGAGGATGGCAGCCGCAGGTTGCTTGAGGCGCCCATGGTTAGTGATTTTGCTTCTGAAGCTTTCCACGTCAGTCAGATGATTCAAGAAGGTGAAATTATCAGTCCCATCATGCGTCCAGAGATGACCCTGATGGGCATCAAAATCATCGAAGACCTCTACAAATCATGGGGCAAATTTTAAGAGTAAGACAGCAATCCGTAATTTTGGAGGAGTTTGATTTGGTCGCCTCAGTTCTGCAAAGTTGAGTAGGGTTGTTACAGTTGATTTATCAACCTATTAGAGTCAATTTAGCCACTGTATCTTACACTAAAAACAAGAATCATCTCAGGTGCCATTCTGTCTTGGATTACCATGATTTCAGAATTATCAACGTCAATTCTTTTGTATCATATCAAAACAAAAACAATGACTGTTGCTATCTATACAGAAGTATTAAGAGGTAATTTTGGTATTGCAGCAGCCTTATCTACTCTCCTGACAGGCTTTACTGTTATTTCCTTGTTACTCTTTATGAAAGTATCCAAGAGTGATAGTATAACCATGTAAATTTTTTTATTAATGTTGTTCCTTTAATATTTTTAAGCAAACCCCACCTTAAGAAGTGGGTTTTTGTTTGTTTTGAAGTATGGTTGCTTTAATTGTTTATTTGACGACTTTCTGCTTGTATAAAGATTAAAATTGATGAATAATAGAAGTAGTAGATGACAGTAACCAAAGGAGTGACAGATGACAGAAGAAAAAAGTAAAACTGAGCAATCCATTATTGAAATCAATATGGATTTGGTATCTGATTCTGAGCTTATGCTGTATTTTGATTCAGGTTTATTGGATCACGAAATTGTTACTTATGCTAGAGATGCTTATGAAGCCTCTTTTATTGAAGAAAATGGGGAGCGTTTAACAGCGGTCATTCACATTTTGGATGAAACTTATGATAATTATAAAATAGGTGACATGCCAAAATCTCTTCCTTTATTATTTGTTGTAAGTGATTCTGCTATTCTGGTCTTAACCAATCACAAAACTTCAGCTCAATTTGCAAGAATCAGGTCTGACTTATCACAACATAAGAGTAATAAAGTTCTCCTATTTGAAGCCATTATGCTGTTGACAAAAGCGTATTTCAAATTGATGGAAAAAATTATTACGCTCCGTGATGATGTCATCAAGGATTTACAAAAACGGCCTCGTAAAGAAAATATTGCTAAGTTAGCAAAATTGCAAAGTGGGTCAGTTTATTTGTTGATGGCGGCGCAACAAAATGCAGATATGCTGAAAGACTTTAACAACTTATCAAGCTACGAAGCATCTAGTGATGAGGAAAAGGAAGTGTTTACTGATGCAATAATTGAAAGTCGACAACTCTATCAGATGACCTCTTTACATGAGCGTCTCTTAAATGAGATTGCATCGTCATATAATAATGTACTAAGCAATCGTTTGAATGACAACATTACTAATTTGACCATTCTTTCTATTGGCTTGGCCATTGTTACAGCTGTTAGCAGTTTTTATGGGATGAATATCAAACTGCCATTTGCAAAAGTTGACATTGTCTGGCTTTTAATCACGGTCATATCATCACTTGTTGCCTTTATTTGTATGGTTTGGATGCGTCAGTACGTTAACAAAGACCATGACGATGATTAGTTTAAATGAAAGGAAATTATGTTTGACCCAAATAAAATGTTTGCGAATCAAGTAGTAGATATCAACTTACTTGCTGATTTTGGCTTTCATAAGAAGCCAGATAATTCCTATACCTATGAAACACGCATTATGGATGAGGCTTTTCAAATCACCATAACAGTCGATGCAGATAAAGGTATTGAGACAGCTATTATTGATCTTGACTTGAATGAACCCTATCATGCAATCTATGCCAAAAGTCGTAGTGGCTATGTTTCAGAAGTAAGACAGGCTTACACAGAAGTGCTTGAGGATTTTACTGGGCGCTGCTGTCAGGAACATCCCTTTTTATCAGCTCAAATGAACAGGATGGCTGTCAAAATTGCTGATAGCTTTGCTGATTCATGGGACAAGCCCTTTGAAAAAGCTCAAGACTATAGCTCCTATCGGGTGGCTGGTAAGTGGTACGCGCTGGTTTATCCGGCCAAGGGTCGCCAGTTTGAAGGCATTGCAGATGACAAGAAGGATAAGGATTTTGAGGCGGTCAATCTCAAGGTTAACCCCAAAGATATGGCGGAATTGCTAGCGCTTGAAGGCGTCTACCCCGCCTATCACATGTCCAAGAAATCATGGGTGTCGGTTCTTCTGGATGACGGTCTCTCAGACCAAGTCTTGTGGACCTTGCTTAGTAAGAGTCGACAATTAGTCGCTCCTTCAGCATTAGCAAATCCTGACGGTGGCCCTGATTATTGGGTTATCCCTGCTAATCTCAAGTACTATGATATAGATAGTGAGTTTGCTGCTAATCCAGAGATTCTTTGGACACAAAAAGCCAGTATCAAAGCTGGCGACTATGTCTTTATCTATATCACAGCTCCTACCAAGGCTATTCGCTATGGCTGTCAAGTGCTAGAAGCAAATATCTCTAATCAGGGCTACCGCAAGAAAACAGGTATTGATCAGCTGATGCGACTGCGCTTGATCACACATTACCAAGATGACCAGGTGACTTTTGATATCATGACATCAAAGGGTGTAGCTGCTGTTCGTGGACCACGGCGCATGCATCCAGATTTAATTGCTTATTTAAAAGAAAATAAGTTATGGGAAATGGTCTAAAAGGAGAATAAGATGAAACGATTTATTGTTGATCACAGTTTTTGGGAACTATTTCCAGAAGCTAAACTTGGTGTCTTGCTCTTGAAGAATTATAATGGTTTAGGGGAATCAAGTCCCGAAATTAAGGCTCTCTTAGAAGAAAGCCACAAATTAGCTGAAGAGCACATTGATGATCGTAACTTTAGTGACAGTGATGTGGTTCAAACTTATCGTAAGGCTTACCAAAAGTTTAAAACTAAAAAGGGAGTGCGCTCAAGTATCGAGGCTCTGTTGAAACGTGTTGCCAATGGTCAAAAAATTCCGTCTATTGATCCTTTGGTAGACATTTACAATGCAGCAAGTTTGCGTTTTGGTTTGCCTGTCGGTGCTGAAGATAGTGATCGCTTTGTAGGTGATTTGCAGTTGACAATAACGGATGGCGATGATGAATTCTTTCTGATTGGCGATGACAAAAACAGTCCCACTCTGCCTAATGAGCTTTGCTACAAAGATGGTTCTGGTGCGGTTTGTCGTTGTCTTAATTGGCGAGATGGTGAGCGGACGATGATTCAACCCCATACAAAAAACGCTTTTGTAGTGATTGAAATGCTTAATCCAGCTGACGCAGACCGCATGCAAGAAGCACTGACTTTCATGGAAGGCCAAGCTAAGCTTCAACTAAGAGCTGAAACAGAAATACATATCTTAGACAAGCATTTTTCAAGTATTATGTTGTAAGCCAAAATAGAGTGGGACAGACACCCATGAAGTTATAAATCAATACAAAAAGCTTTTGATTAAATTTATCATTCAAATTCATACCTGAGGTCCACTGGGTCTTAAATGCCCTCTTTCTTGTTTCATGGAGGACAGATAAAAAGACCCACTGGGTCTTTTTATTTATTACTAAAGAAGAATGGTGGGGTGTAATGACTGAGCGTGTCATAACATCTTTGGGCTGCGTCGTGGTCTTCGCAGATAATGAGGCAGGTGTCATCGCCACAGACGGTGGCTACGATTTCTGGAATCTGCATGGCGTCAAGAATTGACCCAAATGATTGGGCAAGTCCAGGTAAGGTTTTTAGGACGATTTGATTTTGAACGACGCGCAACATCACAAGTGCATCTTCCATATAAAAGCGCAAGCGATGTTCCCAACGGGTTTGAGAGATGGATAGGGCTTCATAATGTGTTTCTGAACCATTGGATACTTTGACCAAATTGAGTTCCTTCATATCACGTGATAAGGTAGCTTGCGTGATGTGAATGCCATTTTTTTTGAGGCGATCTTGTAATTCTTGTTGTGTATGAATAGTAGTCTCTGAAATCAAAGACCGAATCAATTGATGTCTCGTCTCTTTTTTATTCATTTTCATGTTCCTCTAATCTTTTGCAAATATTAAGCAAAGTATATCAAAAAGAACCTAGCCTGTAAAGTTTTTTCTGAACGCTTTCATAAATGTTCGTATTATGGTAAAATGGAGCTATACGGATAAAAATAGGAGGTCAGATTTGATTAAAAGAGAAGATTATCAGTACCTTAGAAAATTAGATGATTTTAAGTATTTTTCAATTGAAGAATTCGACAAAATTGTCGGGCAAATGGAACATCGTAAAGCCCCAAAGGGACATATTCTATTTTTTGAAGGCGATCGTCGCGATAAATTATTTTTAGTCACAGAAGGGTATTTTAAGATCGAGCAAACTGATTCAACTGGTGAATTTATCTATACTGATTTTATCAGACATGGCACAATTTTTCCTTACGGTGGCCTATTTAATGATCCTAACTATCATTTTTCTGTGGTGGCAATGACAGATGTCTCTTACTATTATATTCCAACAGAACTATATGAAACATTTTCAATCACTAATCAGCACCAAATGGTACACTTATATAGTAAAATTTCCCGTTTACTTGAATTGCATGAACTAAGGGTAAGAAATCTTATTACTTCAAGTGCAAGTTCTCGCGTTATTCAATCATTAGCGATATTACTGATTGAAATGGGGAAAGAAGATGGTAGAGTACCTTTTCAATTAACAAGTAGCGATATAGCAAGTATGAGTGGTACTACAAGGGAAACGGTTAGTCATGTATTAAGGCAACTAAAGAAGGATAACCGTATCACGTCAAAAGGAAAATTTATTACCTTTACTGATAAAAAGTATTTTTTAAATTATACAAGTTGAAAATCAAAAAAACTTTGTTTTTTTTGATTTTTTTGTATTATTTTTTAATTTATAAAGATAAATATTTACGATAAAATGAAAGAAACATACAAGTAAACGCATTCAAATTTATAAAGATACATTTCGGAGCTTAAAAATGTAAGCGATTACGCAAAAATAACGTGAAGGAATTCCCATTTTTTCCAAAGATAAATTGTAAACTATGATTGTAAGCAAGGTTAGAGACCTTGAAACGTGAATTCACAACTTATCACATTTGGAAAAGAGGTAATTCTTATGACTGCTAAATCACCGATTCATGTTTATTCTGAAATTGGAAAATTAAAAAAAGTTTTACTGCACAGACCAGGTAAAGAAATTGAAAACCTAATGCCTGACTATTTAGAAAGACTGTTGTTTGATGATATTCCTTACTTAGAAGATGCTCAGAAAGAACATGATGCGTTTGCAGAAGCGTTGAGAAATGAAGGAGTAGAAGTACTTTACTTAGAAAAATTGGCTGCTGAATCACTCGTTAACGATCAAGTCCGTGAGGAATTCATTGATGAGTACATTTCAGAAGCAAATATCAGAGGTCGTGCAACCAAGGTAGCTATCCGTGAATTCTTGATGTCAATTAAAGATAATCAGGAATTAATTGACAAAACAATGGCTGGTATTCAAAAATCTGAACTTCCAGAAATTACATCTGAAGCTAAAGGGCTAACTGATTTAGTAGAGTCAGATTACCCGTTCGCAATTGACCCAATGCCAAATCTTTACTTTACTCGCGATCCTTTTGCAACAATTGGTGAAGGTGTATCACTTAACCATATGTTTTCAGAAACGCGTAACCGCGAAACATTATATGGTAAATATATCTTTATGTATCATCCTATTTATGGTGGTGACAAAGTTCCGATGGTTTACGATCGTAGCGAAACGACTCGTATTGAAGGAGGGGATGAACTTGTCCTTTCCAAAGATGTCCTTGCTGTAGGGATTTCACAACGTACGGATGCTGCATCAATTGAAAAATTATTGGTTAATATCTTCAAACAAAATCTAGGCTTCAAAAAAGTATTGGCATTTGAATTTGCGAACAACCGTAAATTTATGCATTTGGATACAGTATTTACAATGGTTGACTATGATAAATTCACTATTCACCCAGAAATTGAAGGAGATCTCCGCGTTTACTCTGTAACTTACGAAAATGAAGCGCTTAAGATTGAAGAAGAAAAAGGTGATCTTGCAGAATTGCTTGCTGCTAATCTAGGTGTTGAAAAAGTTGAATTGATTCGTTGTGGTGGTGATAATATCGTTGCTGCTGGCCGCGAACAATGGAACGATGGTTCAAATACATTGACTATCGCACCAGGTGTTGTTGTTGTTTATAACCGTAACACGATTACAAATGCTATCCTTGAATCCAAAGGATTGAAATTAATTAAAATTAACGGAAGTGAATTAGTTCGCGGACGTGGTGGACCTCGCTGTATGTCGATGCCATTTGAACGTGAAGATATCTAAGCACAATTAACCTTACAAAAAAATTAAGAGTAGGTAGCCAACCTTATCAAAGAGCAACAGGTTAACTGCTCCCTCGTTCATCTTATCTGTAACGAAATAGACTAAGATGGTGAAGGCAGTTAATAATAATGATGACTTAGGCATTCCAGTCACAATTCTATAGTGAGATGCTAACAGTTTTATAGGGCGCTTCCATGCTGAATTGGAAACTGGATCACCTTTCAATAGAAGTGTATCTTCCTAACTACCGAGGAAATGACTGGGGTGCTATGTGATTCTCTCCTTAATATAAACATGCGATAATAAGGAGCTTTGTAAGATGAATTAGTTCATGCCAATGACTACTAAATCATTTTATAAGAGCATTGGCTACCAAGCTTTTGATGATAGTTGTGGTGTTACCTGTCAAGTAGATCGATCATTCAAAAAACAATTAAGATAATTGGAGAAGAAATATGGACATATTTATATCCTTATCTGCTCTAATGGGTGGCTTCATTGCTATCTATTTATATCAAAACAGTAAAAAGAAATAAAAGAACTCAAAGGAGAAAGAAGATGACTCAAGTATTCCAAGGCCGTAATTTCCTAGCAGAAAAAGATTTTACACGCGAAGAATTTGAATATTTAATTGATTTCGCAGCACACTTAAAAGATCTTAAAAAACGTGGTATTCCACATCACTACTTAGAAGGCAAAAATATTGCTCTTTTATTTGAGAAAACATCAACACGTACGCGTGCCGCATTTACAACTGCAGCCATTGATTTAGGAGCACACCCTGAATACCTTGGTGCAAATGATATTCAACTTGGTAAAAAAGAATCAACAGAAGACACAGCTAAAGTTCTAGGACGCATGTTTGATGGGATTGAATTCCGTGGATTCAGTCAACGAATGGTTGAAGAACTTGGTGAATTTGCAGGTGTTCCAGTATGGAATGGTTTAACTGATGAATGGCATCCAACACAAATGCTTGCTGACTACTTGACTGTTAAGGAAAACTTTGGAAAATTAGAAGGCATTACTCTCGTTTACTGTGGTGATGGACGTAATAATGTTGCTAACTCACTATTGGTTGCTGGTACATTAATGGGTGTTAATGTTCATATCTTCTCACCAAAAGAATTGTTCCCAGATGAAGAAATTGTAAAACTTGCTGAAGGATTTGCCAAAGAATCTGGAGCTCATATCCTTGTTACTGATGATGCTGATGAAGCAGTTAAAGGGGCAGATGTTTTCTACACTGATGTTTGGGTATCAATGGGTGAAGAAGACAAATTCAAAGAACGTGTTGAAATGCTTCAACCATACCAAGTTAATATGGATCTTATTAAAAAAGCAAACAATGATAACCTAATCTTCTTACACTGTCTCCCAGCTTTCCATGATACTAAAACAGTTTATGGTAAAGATGTTGAAGAAAAATACGGTGTTAGTGAAATGGAAGTTACAGATGAAGTCTTCCGTAGCAAATATGCTCATCACTTTGACCAAGCTGAAAACCGTATGCATACGATCAAAGCTGTTATGGCAGCTACTTTAGGAAACTTATTTATTCCAAAAGTATAATCATCACACAAATTGTAACTATTTCTTGGTCGTTCTGGATCTGGCAACACTTACCAGAATCAGAACGATCTTTTATTTTCTAAAATAAGAGGTAAATAAAAATGGAAGAACAACAAAAACGGGGGTTTAGAATTCCTTCTTCTTATACAGTTCTTTTTATCATCATTGCTATCATGGCAGTTTTGACTTGGTTTATTCCTGCTGGCGCTTATGATAAAACTAAATCCGGTGCTGTTATTTCTGGCACTTATCATGCAGTAAAATCTAATCCGCAAGGTTTATATGATGTCTTTATGGCTCCTGTTCGTGGGATGTTGGGAACTCCAAAAACAGATGGAGCAATCCAAGTATCTTTCTTCATTTTAATGGTAGGTGGCTTCCTTGGAGTTGTTAATAAAACAGGTGCTCTTGACCAAGGGATTGCTTCAATTGTTAGAAAAAATAAAGGTAGAGAAAAAATGCTTATTGCCATTTTGCTTCCTATTTTTGCTCTAGGTGGGACAACCTATGGTATGGGTGAAGAAACAATGGCCTTTTATCCTTTATTAATTCCTGTAATGATTGCTGTTGGATTTGATACTTTGGTTGCGGTTTCTATCATTTTGATTGGGTCGCAAATTGGCTGTTTAGCCTCTACGATCAATCCATTTGCTACTGGAGTTGCAGCTGATGCAGCTGGTGTATCTATTGCTGATGGTATGATTTGGCGTGTTATTCAATGGGTGGTTTTAGTAGCAATTTCAATATGGTTTGTATATAGCTATGCAAGTAAAATTGAAAAAGATCCAAGCAAATCATTAATTGCTGATAAAATGAAGGAACATAAAGAAATCTTTAAACTTGAAAATCAAGGTACTGATTTGACTAAACGTCAATCTAGAGTTCTATGGATTTTTGTTATTACTTTCCTCATTATGATTTTAAGTTTAATTCCTTGGGATAGTGAAAGTTTCAAAATCACAATCTTTGGTGATTTAAATAAATGGTTAGTTAGCTTACCTGGTATAGGCACATTCTTGGGCAAAGATATGATGCAACTTGGTTCTTGGTATTTCCCAGAAATTTCAATGCTTTTCATTATGATGGGTGTTTTAGTAGCTATGGTTTATAAAATGAAAGAAGAAGACTTTATTTCTTCATTCATCGCAGGTGCTGCTGATTTACTTGGTGTTGCGATTATCTGTGCCGTTGCACGTGGTATCCAAGTTATTATGAATGATGGTATGATTACCTCAACGATACTGTCATGGGGTGAAAAAGGACTATCAGGCTTATCATCACAAGTTTTCATTATCTTAACTTACTTATTCTATTTACCAATGTCATTTTTAATTCCTTCAACATCAGGACTTGCAGGTGCAACTATGGGAATTATGGCTCCATTAGGACAATTCTCAAACGTTCCAGCACATCTTGTAATCACTGCCTTCCAGTCAGCTTCTGGTGTCTTAAATATTGTATCACCAACTTCTGCCATCGTAATGGGAGCCTTAGCACTTGGTAAAGTTGATATTGCAACTTGGTGGAAATTTGTTACTAAATTTATCATTTTAGTAATGGTTGTCAGCCTTGCTATTATGTTGATTGCAACGTTCTTCATTTAATAAATGAGAAAAATGGAGGTGAAAGACGATGAAGTCCTATATTACCAAAGCTCATCAAGATGCATGTGTCGATGCCATTAAAACAATTGTGTCTTATCCTTCAGTTTGTAATGAGGGAGAAAATGGTACCCCATTTGGGCAAGCAATCTCTGATGTCTTAGATAGAACCTTATTACTCTGTGAAGAGTTGGGGTTTAAAACCTATAAAGATCCAGACGGCTATTATGGCTATGCCGAATTTGGTCAAGAAAAAGAAATGTTGGCAATTCTTTGTCATTTGGATGTTGTCCCTGAAGGTGATCGTAGCCTTTGGAAGACAGAACCCTTTGATTGTGTCGAAATAGATGGCCATTTGTATGGACGTGGTACTCAAGATGACAAAGGGCCATCCATGTTAGCTTTATTTGCAGTTAAATCCTTAATAGATGCAGGTGTCATCTTCAATAAACGCATCAGATTCATTTTTGGGACTGATGAAGAAACATTATGGCGGTGTATGAACCGTTATAATGAAAAGGAAGAACAGGCTACTTTTGGCTTTGCACCCGACTCTAGTTTCCCTCTTATTTACGCTGAAAAAGGGTTATTGCAAGCAAATCTAATTGGAACAGGTTCTGATAGTCTAGAAATTGAAGTTGGAAAAGCCTACAATGTTGTGCCAGCTCGCGCTTCATATCATGGGGAGTTCTTGAAACAAGTCAAAGAAGAATTAGACCGACTTGGCTTTGAATATGTTGAAAAAGATGAGACCATCACTGTCTACGGTCTAGCTCAACATGCCAAGGACGCACCGCATGGTATCAATGCGCTAGTTCGTCTGTCTAAAGCAATTGCTAACTGTATCAATGAACCTGTTATTGATTTCTTGGCGACTGTCGTCGATGAGGATGGCAAGGGGCTTAATATCTTTGGAGATGTTCAAGATGAGCCTTCTGGCAACTTAAGTTTTAATGCTGCTGGACTGACCTTAACCAAAGATCAAACTGAAGTTCGTTTGGATATTCGTATTCCAGTTCTTGCTGATAAAGAAAAAATTGTAGAGCAATTATCTGAAAAGGCAAAAGAATATGGTCTAACCTATCAAGAGTTTGATTATTTAGCACCATTATATGTTCCAATTGACAGTGAATTAGTAACGACGCTTCTTGCTGTTTATAGAGAGAAAACAGGAGACCAAAGTCCCGCAATTTCTTCTGGTGGAGCAACTTTTGCAAGAACAATGCCAAATTGTGTGGCATTTGGGGCACTGTTCCCAGAATCAATCCAAACAGAACATCAAGAAAATGAAAATATCGTTTTAGAAGATGCCTTTAAAGCAATGGATATCTATGCGGAAACAATTTACCGCCTAACGCGATAATATATTATGAGGAGAATAAACATATGTCAAAACAAAAAATTGTTGTAGCTTTAGGTGGAAATGCTATTCTTTCTAAAGATGCATCAGCAAAAGCTCAACAAGAAGCACTGATTTCAACGTCCAAATCACTTGTGAAATTAATTAAAGATGGTAATGAAGTGATTGTAACACATGGTAATGGACCACAAGTTGGTAACTTATTATTACAACAAGCGGCAGCTGATTCTGAAAAAAATCCTGCAATGCCTTTAGATACCTGTGTTGCCATGACTGAAGGAAGTATTGGTTTCTGGTTAGTCAATGCTATTGACAATGAATTGAAAGCTCAAGGCATTGAAAAGGATGTTGCAGCAGTCGTTACTCAAGTTATTGTTGATAAAAATGATGCTGCTTTTAGCAATCCAACAAAACCGATTGGTCCTTTCCTTTCCGAAGAAGAAGCTAAGAAACAAATGGCTGAAACTGGCGCTAACTTTAAAGAAGACGCTGGACGTGGTTGGAGAAAAGTTGTTCCTTCACCAAAACCAGTCGGCATTAAAGAAGTTAATGTCATCCGTAGTTTAGTTGATTCTGGAGTTGTTGTTGTCAGCGCTGGTGGTGGCGGTGTTCCAGTTGTGGAAGATCCTGAAACTAAACACATTACTGGTGTTGAAGCAGTTATTGATAAAGACTTTGCCAGTCAAACTCTTTCAGAGTTAGTTGATGCTGATATGTTCATCGTTTTAACTGGTGTTGATAATGTTTATGTTAACTACAATAAACCTGATCAGGAAAAATTAGAAAGGGTTACTGTTTCACAAATGAAGCAGTATATCACAGAAGATCAATTTGCCCCAGGTTCTATGTTACCAAAAGTTGAAGCGGCGATAGCCTTTGTAGAAAATAAACCATCTTCAAAAGCAATTATTACGTCACTTGAAAATATTGACAGAGTTCTTTCTGAGGGCGCTGGTACTCAAATTGTGTGTGATTAAAAATATACTCTGTAAAAGCCTTAGATTTTCTAAGGCTTTTATGCTTCCAAGAGTTTCTTAATTATTTAAAAAATATAGAAAATTTAGTCTTTTACTTTTCTAAAAATCAGTGTATAATAAGTTCCATACTCTCTAATCGAGAGTGAAAAAATATTTAAGGAGGAGCTATGAAAAAAAGTTTTATTCATCAACAAGAGGAGATTTCCTTTGTTAAAAATACATTTACACAGTATTTAATTGCAAAACTTGACGTTGTCGAAGTGCAAGGTCCGATTTTAAGTCGGGTCGGGGATGGTATGCAAGATAATTTATCTGGTATTGAACATCCTGTATCTGTAAATGTCTTGAAAATCCCTGAAGCTAGATTTGAAGTTGTGCATTCATTGGCAAAATGGAAACGTCATACCTTAGCACGCTTTGGTTTCAATGAAGGTGAAGGGCTCGTTGTGAATATGAAAGCTCTTCGTCCAGATGAAGATTCGTTAGATCAAACACATTCAGTTTATGTAGATCAATGGGATTGGGAAAAAGTTATTCCAGATGGTAAACGTAACTTAGCTTATTTGAAAGAAACCGTTGAAACGATATATAAAGTTATCCGTTTGACAGAATTGGCAGTAGAAGCACGCTATGATATTGAAGCTGTCTTACCGAAAAAGATTACTTTTATCCATAGTGAGGACCTCGTTCGTATGTACCCAGATTTGACATCTAAAGAACGTGAAAATGCAATAACGAAAAAACATGGCGCAGTCTTTTTAATTGGTATTGGTGGTGTGCTTTCTGATGGTCAGCCTCATGATGGCCGTGCGCCAGACTATGATGACTGGACAAGTATCAGTGAAGGTGATTACAAAGGCTTAAATGGCGATATCCTAGTTTGGAATGAGCAGCTTGGTTCTGCATTTGAATTATCTTCCATGGGTATCAGGGTTGATGAGGATGCTCTTAAGCGTCAAGTAGCAATCACAGGTGATTTTGAACGGTTAGAATTTGATTGGCATAAATCTCTTCTAAATGGATTATTCCCTCTAACTATTGGTGGTGGGATTGGACAATCACGGATGGCTATGTTTTTACTTCGTAAAAAACACATCGGAGAAGTTCAGACTTCTGTTTGGCCACAGCAAGTTCGAGAAAGTTTTGACAATATTTTATAATGATTTCCCCAATAGTAAGGCTATTGGGGGTTCCTTTTATTCTGAAGTTATCTGATAATTCTCGTTGACAGAAATGCTTACTTTTGTTAAAATAACAAAGTCTAGGAATCTTCGAGAAATGTTTTCTAGCAAATATAGACCTTTATTAATGCCTACGGACAGGCGGGTCGAATGCCGAAGCGTGGCTAAAAGCCACATTATTGATTGAGTTAGAAGCTCAAATTTTATAAGTTGATTACTTAATAATCAGTGTTGTCAAACACATCATCTTGTGAAACGGTCAATAAAGTACGTAATATTTGCACTTGAGAGTAGGAAACACCAGCCCCAGACACTCAGATAGAACAAAATAAAAAACGTCAATGTAGATTGTAGAGCAGGTGAGAACCTGCTCTCAGAGTGAAGACAAAGTATAGTCTTCACTTTTTTTGTTGCTTTTTATTTGGCGGGGACGTCAGCGACTTCCTTTAGGAATTCCATGACTCATTTTTTAGCCCAAGTCTAAAAAATGCCCTCTTATGCCATTTAAAAAGTATCAAAAAAAAAGAGAGTCTATGTATTGTAATTTAAGTATTAGTAGGCTTTTGGGAGTATAATTAAAGTAGTAAGAGTTTACTGTGAGGAAAGCTTATGTTACATAAAGAAAATTTTGATTATAACCGTAATCAAGTAGGTTTTTATAGTATCGATGAATTGGTACCGTCAGATCATTTACTGCGTCAAATTGAAGAAACTGTTGATTTCACTTTCATCTATGATCTTGTTAAAGATACATACAGTGATGAAACAGGTCGACCTAGTTTAGACCCAGTTCTCTTGGTCAAGATTCCAATTATTCAATATTTTTGTGGCATCCGATCTATGCGTCAAACCATTAAAGATATTGAAGTTAATGTCGCTTATCGTTGGTTCTTAGGTCTAACTCTTGATGATAAAATCCCTCACTTTACCACCTATGGTAAGAATTATAGTCGTCGTTTTCAGGATGCCAATCTTATTGAAGGTATTTTTAAGCACGTATTAGGATTATGCTTTGATGCCAATCTCATTGCCCCTTCTGAAATTTTTGTAGATGGCACACATATCAAAGCTGCAGCTAATAGTCACAAGTACATCAATCAAGCGGTGACAACACAAGCTAAATTTATGAATGAACAACTCGAAATAGAGATTAATCGAGACCGAGAGAAACACGAAAAAAGCCATTAGGGCTAGCCAAAGAAAAGGAGCCTGTAAATAAGAAAGTCTCAACTACAGACCCTGAAAGTGGTTGGTTTCATAAAGGAGAACATAAAGATGTCTTCGCCTACACTAGTCAAGTAGCCTGTGATAAGAATGGTTGGGTTTTAGCTTATACTGTTGATGCAGGAAATTGTCACGATAGTCAAGCTTTCTCTGCCCTTTGGAATAAGATAGAGGGATTTCATCCAGACTTTATCATCGCTGACTCAGGCTACAAAACACCCAGTATTGCCAAATTGCTCTTGGATAAGAATGTTACACCAGTTTTCCCCTACACGCGACCACTTGGAAAGAAGGGAAAATTAAGACCAAAGGAATTTATTTATGATGAGTATTTTGATTGTTATATCTGTCCTGAAAACAATGTATTGTCCTATGCAACAACTAATCGATCTGGCTACCGTGAATACAAAAGTGATTCCCAAATTTGTATCAATTGTCCTTTACTAGGTATTTGTACAGAAAGTAAAAACCATCAAAAAGTGGTGACCCGACATATATGGAAAGCTTATCTAGCAAAGTGTGAAGAGATTAGACATCAAAGTGGAATGAAGGAACGCTATAAACTTCGTAAGCAAAGTGTTGAGCGACTTTTTGGAACAGCTAAAGAATACCACAACCTTCGATATACTAGAGAAATTGGACTGTCCAAAATGCGAGATAAAGTTGGACTCACTTTTGCGTGCTTAAATCTCAAAAAACTGGTTAAAATGATGGGCAGAAGGCCTTTTAATTTTGCCTTAAATTGCCTTTTTCTCCCTATTTTGGACGTAATATATGAATATAAGAAAAGACAAACCAGTAGGAAAACTACTTTGTCTTCACTCTGAGCTAGAGTACTCTAGCTTTTTTCAGTGAAAAATCCTTTGCTGGGACTATAAATTTGTTATAATAGGGACTATGAGAATTGTATCAGGTGAATTTGGAGGCCGTCCCTTGAAGACCCTCCCAGGAAAAACGACTCGACCGACTTCAGACAAGGTTCGAGGTGCCATGTTTAATATGATTGGTCCCTACTTTGATGGCGGCCGTGTGCTAGATCTCTTTGCAGGTTCTGGAGGGCTCTCGATTGAAGCTGTTTCTCGGGGAATGGCTAGTGCTACCTTAGTGGAACGTGACCGAGGCGCGCAAGCGATCATCCAAGAAAACATCAAAATGACTAAGTCAGAAGACCAATTTACCCTCCTAAAAATGGATGCTAAGAAAGCAATAATGCAATTGGCTCAGCCTTTTGATTTGATTTTTCTTGATCCTCCTTATGCTAAGGAAGGGATTGTTGAGACCATTGAGGCCTTAGACCAAGCCGGACTTTTTACGGATCAGGTTATGCTTGTCTGTGAAACGGATAAGTCGGTTGACTTACCAGAAGAGGTAGCTTCGGTTGGCATTTGGAAAGAAAAAATATATGGAATTAGTAAGGTAACGGTTTATGTCAAATAAAATTGGACTTTATTCTGGCTCTTTTGATCCAGTTACAAACGGACATATGGATATTATTGATCGTGCCAGTCAGCTTTTTGACAAGCTGTATGTCGGAATCTTTTATAATCCAAACAAAATTGGCTTTCTTGATTTAGATGGTCGAATAAAAGTTTTAAAGCAAGCTCTAACTGCTTATGATAATGTGTCTGTAGTTTGGACTGAGAATCGTTTAGCTGTTGACTTAGCTAAGGAATTAGGAGTTACTCACATGGTTAGAGGACTTCGTAATCCGACTGATTTTGAGTATGAATCGAATTTAGAATACTTTAACCATCGACTTGATTCTAGCATTGATACGGTTTACCTAATTGCTAGAAATCAGATGCAACCGATTAGTTCCAGTCGTGTTAAAGAATTAATACATTTTAATTCGTCTATTGAAGGCTTAGTGCCTCAGTCGGTGATTACCTATTTGGAGAAGTTGAATGAAGAAAAATAAAACGTTAAAAATTTGGTTATTGTCTATTCTGGCGGTTGTTGCTATCGGGTTGTCGCTCTTTTATCCATTACCATATTACATTGAAAAGCCTGGTGGTGCTTATGATATTCGTAGTGTCTTGCAGGTGAATAACCAAAAAGATAAAGCAAAAGGGTCTTATAATTTTGTAGCTGTTAGTGTTAGTCATGCCACTTTTGCACAGATTCTATATGCATTGGTGACGCCCTTTACGGAGATTTCTTCTGCAGAAGCAACAACTGGTGGCTATAGTGATGCTGATTATATGCGAATTAATCAGTTTTATATGGAGACATCACAAAATGGGGCTATTTATCAAGCATTAAAACAAGCTGGCAAGCCTGTTTCGCTTGATTACTTAGGTGTCTATGTTCTTGATGTTAGTAAAGATTCAACTCTAAAAGGTGTTTTGAATATTGCTGACACAGTGACAAGTGTCAATAATCAAAACTTTCAGAGTTCGGCAGACTTAATTAAATTTGTTGCTTCAATGAAGTTGGGTGACAAGGTCAGTGTCCAGTATACTAGCAATGGTGAGAAGAAATCTGCCAATGGTAAGATTATTAAATTAAAAAATGGCAAAAATGGTATTGGAATTGGTTTGACTGATCATACGAAGGTCCATACGAATGAGCAGATTACTTTTAAAACAGAGGGGGTTGGTGGCCCAAGTGCTGGTCTCATGTTTACTTTAGATATTTTAGATCAAATTAATCAGGAAGATTTGAGAAAAGGACGTGTGATTGCCGGCACTGGAACCATTGATCAAAAAGGAAATGTTGGCGATATTGGCGGTGCAGGACTTAAAGTGGTTGCAGCAGCAAAAGAGGGAGCAGAAATTTTCTTTGTCCCTAATAACCCAGTAGATCCACGCGTTAAAAAAGCTGATCCAAAAGCGAAAACTAACTATAAGGAAGCTTTAGAAGCAGCCAAAGTCTTAAAAACGAAAATGAAAATAGTACCTGTTCGAACGGTTGAAGATGCTATTGTATACCTTAAAAAATAGAAATGTGAGCTTGTCGTCTCAGTTCTGCGAAGTTGACTATAGTTCTAACAGTTGGTTAAGCATTATAACAGAGCTTGATTAATACGTACATCTTATATCTAAGTCTATAAAAAGAAGAAGTTGGGAATTTAGATCCTAGCCTCTTCTTTTTTGAAGATTTTGTTATTAATTGGATTATTACTAGATTCTAGTCACTTACTTTACTTAGTGAAAGCAATCAATGCCTTAAGTAATATTAAATTTTTTATATTTTTTACAAAAGATAATTGACAAGAACAAAGTAAACGGTTACAATTATATTTGTGAGAACGGTTCCATATTCTGAAAGGAGGTCTTATGTCAACAATAAAAGAGGTTGCTGCTGAAGCTGGTGTCTCAAAATCAACGGTTTCCAGATATATCTCACAAAAGGGATATGTTTCAGATCAAGCAAGAGACCGAATTAAAGAGGCTATTGACAAACTAAATTATAGTCCAAATATGATTGCCCAGTCATTGAAAACAAAGAAGAACCAGTTAGTTGGTTTACTGTTACCTGACATTTCGAATCCTTTTTTCCCAAGAGTGGCAAGAGGAGCTGAAATATTTTTAAAAGAACATGATTATCGGATTCTATTTGGCAATATTGGCGGTAGCGCAAAAATAGAAGAAGACTATATCAATACCTTGCTTCAGAGTAATGCTGCTGGCATTATAACTACCCATGATTTTACGAAAAAATACCCTAACTTAGCCATTCCAGTTGTCGTTGTTGACCGTGTAGAAGAAGATACTGAATATGCAGTCTTTGCAGATAACGAAGAAGGTGGTAAATTGGCAGCACAAGCTGTTTCTGATGCAGGTGCCAAAAATGTCCTCTTAATTAGAGGGCCACTAGGCCATTCCAATATTGCAAATCAACGGTATGTTGCAAGCCTTAATTATTTGTCGCACCAAAATGTTATGGTTCATATTAGTGAAAGCCATACCTTTGATTTTGATGATATTATTGAAGAAGCGAGAATCAATTTGACCAATTACCCAACTGTTGATTCTATTATTGCACCTTCAGATATTCACGCTATAGCTTATATTCATGAATTATTTTCAAAAGGTAAAAAAATTCCTGAAGATGTGCAGGTAGTTGGTTACGATGATATTTTAATGAGTAAATTAATTTATCCTTCCTTATCAACTATTCATCAACCCTCTTATCGAATGGGGCGCTATGCAGCAGAGTTAATCTATAAGATTTCAAACCATATACCAATTGAAGAAAAACGAATAAAATTACCCGTTCACTTTGTAGAACGCGAAACTTTGAGGAGATAATATGAGTCATATTGTTATTATTGGTAGTATTTCCATGGACTTAGTCATGGAAACGAGTCGACTAGCAGATGAAGGACAAACTGTTTTTGGAGATCGCTTCTCCATGGTCCCTGGTGGCAAAGGTGCTAATCAGGCAGTTGCAGTTGGTCGTTTAAGTAACAGTCAAGATAAGATAGAAATATTTGGTAATGTCGGTCAAGATACTTTTGGCCCGATACTCAAAGAAAATCTTTCTAAGAATCATCTTTTTGTGGATCATGTGGGAACGGTACCATCATCGAGTGGGATTGCTCAAATCACATTATTTGAACAAGATAACCGAATTATTTATTGCCCAGGTGCTAATGGTCTTGTAGATACCAGTAAGTGGGAAGGTGAATGGAAAGCTATAGAATCTGCTGATTTACTTATCTTACAAAACGAAATCCCACATGAGGCAAACTTAGCAATTGCAGCATTTTGTCGTGATAAAGGGGTTAAAGTTCTCTATAATCCTGCTCCTGCCCGAGAAACAGATTTAGAGATGATTCCTCATGTTGATTATGTTACACCAAATCAACATGAGTGTCTGGAACTTTTTCCAGGTCGCTCCTTAGAGGACCTTTTACAGGATTATCCTAATAAGTTAATTGTGACTTTAGGAAAAGAGGGTGCTATTTATCATAATGGTGAGCAGCTAGAGCAAATTCCTGCACTACTTGCGGAAGCTGTTGATACAACTGGTGCTGGTGATACCTTTAACGGAGCCTTTGGCTATGCCCTGGCAAAAGGGCTTGAAATCAAAGAAGCCATTCGTTTTGCAACTCTGGCTTCGCATTTATCTGTTCAAAAATTTGGTGCACAAGGTGGCATGCCAACTCTTGAAGAAATGAAAGGTCATAAAGATTATGAAGAAAACTGGAATTTTAAATAGTGATTTAGCGAAACTAGCTGATGATTTGGGCCATACAGATCGTGTTTGCGTTGGTGATTTGGGATTACCAGTTCCAAGTGGCGTGACAAAAATTGATTTGGCATTGACACATGGCACACCATCTTTTCAAGATGTTCTGGATGTTTATCTTGATAATATATTAGTTGAAAAAGTTATTCTTGCTGAGGAAATTAAGCGGGCTAATCCTAAGCAATTAGAGGTGCTTTTATCAAAACTTGATGCAGGTGTCGAGGTTGTTTATGTCAGCCACGAAGAATTAAAAGAACACAATAAAGCAGTCAAAGCTGTTGTCAGAACAGGTGAAAATACACCTTATTCGAATATTATTTTGCAATCAGGAGTCACATTATAGAAGAGGTTCTCATGAGAATTGAAATGAAAGATATTTCCAAAACTTTCGGTACTAATAAAGTGCTTGAAAAAATTGATTTGGTTTTGGAATCTGGTCAGGTCCATGCTTTGATGGGTGAAAATGGTGCAGGGAAATCGACTTTGATGAATATACTGACAGGTCTTTTTCCAGCAACAACTGGTACTATACTAATTGATGGTCAAGAAAAAACGTTTAGTAATCCTCAAGAAGCAGAGGAATTTGGTATTAGTTTTATCCACCAAGAGATGAATACATGGTCAGAAATGACTGTTTTAGAAAATTTATTCTTAGGTAGAGAAATAAAAGGAAATTTTGGTCTATTAAATCAGAAAGCAATGAAAGAAAAAGCTCTGGAAGCTTTTAAACGGCTAGGCGTCTCAATTCCTCTCGATAGACCAATTGGAGAACTATCGGTAGGCCAACAGCAAATGATTGAAATAGCAAAATGTTTGCTTAATAACTTATCTTTGTTAATCATGGATGAACCGACAGCTGCCTTAACTGACCGCGAAACGGAGAATCTTTTCCGTGTCATTAGTGACTTGAAAAAAGAAGGGGTCGGAATTGTTTACATCTCTCATCGTATGGAAGAAATCTTCAAAATTACGGATTTAGTGACGGTCATGCGTGATGGTATAGTAGTTGATACTAGCAAAACTGCTGAAACAACATCACATGAACTGGTTAAAAAAATGGTTGGTCGTGAACTAGAGGATTATTATCCGGAACGCCAAACTGAAATTGGAGAAGTTGTTTTTGAAGTTTCTAACTTTACAGGGGAAATGTTCAAAGATGTCTCATTCTCTGTTAGAAGAGGTGAAATTCTTGGATTTTCTGGTCTAATGGGTGCTGGTCGAACAGAAGTCATGCGTGCTATCTTTGGACTAGATAAAAAAGTCTCTGGAACCGTTAAAATTAATGGACAAGAAGTTTCCATTACAAATCCGGTACAGGCTATAAAAAAAGGAATTGGCTTCTTAACGGAGAACCGTAAAGATGAAGGATTGATTCTTGATTTTTCAATTAAGGATAACATGACCTTGCCAAGTACCGTTGAATTTAGTAAAAATGGCTTTTTTGATGAAAAAACAAGTACACTTTTTGTTCAGCAACTGATTGATCGCTTGCGCATCAAAACAGGTCAGCCTAAGACAGTTGTTGGCAATCTGTCAGGTGGTAATCAGCAAAAAGTTGTACTGGCAAAATGGATTGGGATTGCTCCAAAAGTTTTGATTCTTGATGAACCCACTCGTGGTGTCGATGTTGGTGCCAAGAGAGAAATTTATCAATTAATGAATGAACTGACTGACAGAGGTGTTCCCATTATTATGGTTTCCTCTGACTTACCGGAAATTCTTGGAGTTAGTGATCGCATTATCGTCATGCATGAAGGAAAAATAACAGGACAACTATCACGTGAGACAGCTAATCAAGAAAGTGTTATGCAACTAGCTACAGGAGGACAATAAAGTGAAACAAGTCATGAAATATATGTCAGAGTTAACAACTTTGGTTGCTTTAATTGGATTAATGATTGTCATTACATTACTTAATCCCAACTTTTTAACAACAAATAACTTGATGAATCTATTGCTTCAAGTTACAGCAAATGGTTTTATTGCTTTTGGGATGACCTTTGTTATTTTGACTGGAGGAATTGACTTATCAGTTGGTTCAATCCTTGCCTTATCCAGTGCACTAACTGCTGGCTTAATTGGTAATGGTGTTCCAGTTGGGATTGCCATTTTGTTAGCAATCTCTTTAGGTGGTATTTTGGGTATGTTAAATGGGCTCTTAATCGCTTATGGCAAACTTGCACCATTTATCGTAACGCTTGCTACCATGACAATTTTTAGAGGAGCAACATTAGTCTATTCTAACGGGAACCCAATCACAAAGGGGTTATCTGATAGTTTCCTTTTCCAATTTTTAGGACAAGGTTACCTACTAGGTATCCCATTCCCAGTTATCCTCATGTTTATTATTTTTCTTATTTTGTATGTTCTACTACATAAAACTGCCTTTGGGAAATCTGTGTATGCGCTAGGAGGGAACGAAAAAGCAGCATATATCTCAGGTGTTAAGTTGAATAAAGTTAAAATCATTATCTATACTATTTCTGGTATGATGGCTGCAATGTCAGGTTTAATCATTACATCACGTTTAAGTTCAGCTCAGCCAACTGCTGGAGCTAGCTATGAAATGGATGCTATTGCAGCTGTTGTACTTGGAGGAACATCGCTTTCTGGTGGTAAAGGTCGCATTCTTGGAACTCTAATTGGTGCCTTAATCATTGGTGTTCTGAACAATGGTTTAAATATCATTGGGGTATCCGCATTCTGGCAACAAGTGGTAAAAGGGGTAGTTATTTTAATTGCAGTTCTACTTGATCGTTTTAAAGTAGCAAATAATGTCTAAAAGACATTTAGAACACTATTAATTCTGTAAAACAACAATTATTCTGGAGGAATAAAAAATGAAATTTGGAAAAAAACTTGGTTTCTTCGCTTTATTAATGTCAGTAGTCTTAGTTTTAGGGGCATGTGGTAAAACTGGTTTAAGTAATTCGTCAGGTTCTTCATCAAAAGAAGTGACTAAAAAAGCGGCTAAAGACCTTAAATTAGGTGTTTCAATTTCAACAACTAATAACCCTTATTTTGTAGCTATGAAAGATGGACTTGCTTCCTATGCTAAAGATAAAAAAGTGAGCATGAAAGTTTCTGATGCGCAAGATGATGCAGCTCGTCAAGCAGATGATATTCAAAACTTTATCAGTCAAAATGTTGATGCTATTCTAATTAACCCAGTTGATTCAAAAGCTGTTGTTACTTCAATTAAAGCAGCTAATTCAGCAAACATTCCAGTTATCCTAATTGACCGTGGTAGTGAAGGTGGCGACGTTTTAACAACTGTTGCTTCTGATAACGTTGCTGCTGGTAAAATGGCTGCTGAATTTGTAGTAAAAGAACTTGGTAAAAAAGCAAAAACTTTTGAACTATCAGGCGTACCAGGTGCTTCAGCAACAGTTGACCGCGGGAAAGGATTTAATGATGTGGCTAAATCAAAACTTGACGTTCTTTCTAGTCAATCTGCTAACTTTGACCGTGCCAAAGCTTTAAATACTGCCCAAAATATGATTCAAGGCAATAAAGGCGTTCAAGTTATCTTTGCACAAAATGATGAAATGGCTCTTGGTGCTGCACAAGCAGCTAAATCAGCAGGCCTTAAAGATGTTATGATTATTGGTATTGATGGCCAACCAGATGCGCATGATGCGATTAAAAATGGTGATATCACTGCAACGATTGCACAACAACCAGCTAAAATGGGTGAAATTGCAATCCAAGCAGCAATTGACCATTATCAAGGTAAAAAAGTTAAGAAATCAACTGTCTCTCCAATTTACTTAGTTAAAAAAGATAACGTTGATAAATACAACTGGTAATCCAGTTCTATTCAAAAGAGCCTAAACATTTCGCGAAGACAAGTTACTTGTCTTCGTTTTTATGTTGATTTATCGTTTTCAAGATCAGATTAAATGGCACTATCGTGTTATAATAAAAAGGAAACGGACTAGTTTAAAAGGGGGAAAAATGGTCGAACAGTTACGAATTCTTCATTTGAATGATTTGCACTCACATTTTGAAGCTTTTCCAAAAATTGAAAGGTTTTTTGAAGCAGCATCGGATACTCCTTTTGAAGTTATCAAGCTTGATATCGGCGATAATATTGATTCAAGCCATCCTCTTACAGAAGCAAGTCAGGGAACAGCTAATATCCAACTGATGAATCGACTTGGGATTGATTATGCGACAATTGGCAATAATGAAGGGGTAGGATTAACCAAATCAGAACTTAACCAAGTCTATCATCAGGCTGACTTTGCCGTCATTTTAAATAATTTAAAAGATAATCAAGAAAGACCTACTTGGGCTAGTCCTTATCAAATTCACACTACTAAAGAAGGGACTCGAATAGCTTTTTTAGGCTATACTTTTCCCTACTATAAAACCTACACCCCCAATGGCTGGCAAATAGAAGATCCTCTAACCTGTTTAAAACAGGATTTAATGATTGAAGAAGTTGCTAGCGCTGATATGAGGATTATTATCAGTCATCTTGGAATACGGCTTGACGAGCAAATTACTGAGGAGTTTGATCAGATAGATCTGATTATCGGTTCACATACCCATCATGTTTTTGAAGATGGTGCCTGTTTAAATGGGACTTACTTAGCTGCCGCTGGCAAATATGGTCAGTATGTGGGTGAGATTAATTTACGTTTGGAAAACCATCAGTTACAAGAGATTGAAATTATTGCGCATGAGACCAGTCACTTGCCTTCTCACCCTGAGGATGCTGCCTTCACCCAAGAATTAATTGATCAAGGCAAAGCAATTTTAAATAGTAGACCACTGAAACATTTCGAACACGCATTGACTCAAAATGAGTCTCTTGATTTATTAATGAAGGCCATGCTTGATTACGCTCAGGTTGATATTTGTATTATCAATTCTGGTTTAATGGTGGAACCTTTTGCTAAAGACTTAACGGAGGGTAATTTGCATGCCAGTTTGCCTCATCAAATGCGTCTTGCAAAAGTTGAGCTTGGGGATGATGACCTATTGCTTATCTTTCAGGATATTTTTAGGCAAGCAGAATTATTAAAGGACCAGGAAATCAGGGGAATGGGATTTAGAGGACATCAATTCGGTCAAATTGCTTATGCAGGGTTTACATACAAATCAGGAAAAATAGTGTATAATGATAAAGTTATGGGTAAATTGGATAAGGTTCAATTAGTTCTGGTTGATCAATACTATTTTGCGTCCTATTTCCAGACTATAAAGAAACATGCTGTCCAATTATTATTCCCAGATTTACTACGTCACGTAATGGCTAATTATATTAAAAAATTGAATGAGAAAGGAGACCAATGAGGAAAGAAATATTACCAGAGATGTTAAATTACAACAAATTCCCTGGGCCTGAATTTATTCACTTTGATAACCATGTCAAAAGTGATTCACTTGAATTTATTATTTTAGAGAATGTTAAAGATGCTTTCAATGCAACCAGTTTTGGGCAACGCTACACGGAACTATTACTCAAGTATGACTATATCGTTGGCGATTGGGGAAATGAGCAACTGCGTTTAAGAGGATTTTATAAAGATGAAAATGATGTCAGAAAATCAAGTCGCATCTCACGATTAGATGATTACATCAAAGAATTTTGTAATTTTGGGTGCGCTTACTTTGTTTTGGAAAATCTTGCGCCACAGGAAATAAAATTTGAAGAGGAGAGAGCACCTCGTCGTAAACGAACCAATCGCCCAAGTCATTCACGACCAAAACAAGCTGAAAATAGACAGTCAGATGTCAAATCTGCTACTCATAGAAAATCGGTTCCTAGAACCGCGGATTCAAAAAAGACTGAACCACGAAAAGTAAATTCAAGACGCTCTGATCTGAAAAAAACAGATACCAGAGACAATGAAACGCGCAAAGCAAGTACAAGTCATACTAAGTCAGCTAATAAGGCAAATACTGACAAAAAAGCACAGCGCAATAATGAAAAACAGGACTTCTCACGAAAAAAACGACAAGAAAGTAGTCCGAATAGGAAACGCCCCTCTAAGCGTCCTAGACCAACAAATGATTCTAACGACAAGACAGGTCATTTTATCATCAGAAAGAAGGATAAGAATCCATGAAACCATCAATTTACAGCCTAACGCGTGATGAACTGATTGCTTGGGCAATTGAAAATGGCCAGAAAAAATTTAGAGCCACTCAAATTTGGGACTGGCTCTATAAAAAACGTGTAGACAGCTTCGAAGAAATGACAAATATCTCAAAGGATTTCATTATTCTACTTAATGATAATTTTTGTGTTAATCCATTGAAACAACGTATTGTTCAAGAGTCGGCAGACGGCACTGTCAAATATTTATTTGAGCTGCCAGACGGTATGCTGATTGAAACGGTTTTAATGCGTCAGCACTACGGTCACTCTGTTTGTGTGACAACACAAGTTGGTTGTAATATTGGTTGTACATTCTGCGCCAGCGGTTTAATCAAAAAACAACGCGACTTAAATAGTGGTGAAATTACGGCACAAATTATGTTAGTTCAAAAATACTTTGACGAACGTGGTAAGGACGAACGTGTTAGTCATGTCGTTGTCATGGGGATTGGAGAACCATTTGATAATTATACAAATGTTATGAAATTCTTGCGTACCATTAATGATGATAACGGTTTAGCTATTGGAGCGCGTCACATCACTGTTTCAACTTCAGGTCTAGCTCACAAAATCAGAGAATTTGCCAATGAAGGGGTTCAAGTTAACCTGGCTGTTTCACTGCATGCACCAAATAATGATTTGCGTTCAAAAATTATGCGCATCAATCGCTCATTCCCACTTGAGAAATTATTTGCTGCCATTGAATATTACATCGAAACAACAAATCGTCGTGTCACTTTTGAGTATATCATGTTAAATGAAGTTAATGATGGTGTTGAGCAGGCGCAAGAACTAGCAGATCTAACCAAAAATATTCGCAAATTATCATATGTTAACTTGATTCCCTATAATCCAGTTTCTGAACATGACCAATATAGCAGAAGTCCGAAAAATCGTGTAGAAGCTTTCTATGATGTCTTGAAGAAAAATGGTGTTAACTGTGTTGTTCGTCAAGAACATGGTACAGATATTGATGCTGCCTGTGGTCAATTACGTTCAAATACGATGAAGAAAGACAGACAAAAAGCTGTAGCAGACGTAGCTGAATAGGAATGTCTATGCCTAAAAGTTTTAAAAAACTACTTCATCATCGAACTCTGATTTGGCTTGCTTTAATAGGTTATACCATTGCCATAGCGCTCATGTGTTTTACACCACAGCCCAAGCTATTTGATAGTATTCATACACCTAATATTATTATGTGGGGTAGATTACGATTACTATTGGTGCCATTTAATACCCTTGTCAGTTTGACCAAATCTGTCAGTCTCTTTGAAGCATTCTGGTTTACTATCCAAAATGTGATGAATGTTTCCCTGCTTTTTCCATTAGTCCTATTGATTCATCTGTTAACTGATCGATGGCATGGTTATAAAAATAGTTTTAAGCTAGGGCTTTGTATCAGTTTAACAATTGAAGTTACTCAGTTAGTGCTTGATTTAGCCATTGATGCCAATCGTGTATTTGAACTTGACGATATATGGACAAATGCTTTAGGTGCTTTGATTGCCTATTTTGTCTACCGTTATGTTAAAATGAAATTTGTTAGATAATAAAGTTCTCTCTAGCTAGGGAGAACTTTTTAAGCAAAATCAATTAATTAAACTATTTGAAAATTTTACCCATGAAAGGTGACCTATGTCCATAATCAAAAATCTCTGGTGGTTCTTCCGACAAGAGAAGCAACCCTATTTAATAGGAATACTGACCCTAAGTTTAGTGGCTTTACTCAATTTAATTCCCCCTAAAATTATGGGCCATGTTATCGATGGCATCACAAATGGTCATTTATCAAAAGGTCAATTACTGTGGCAATTGCTCTGGTTAGTTCTGGCTGCAGTAGCTATGTACGTCTTAAGATATATCTGGCGTATTTGTATCTTTGGGACTTCTTATCGTCTCGGCAGAATCATGCGTTTTCGCCTCTTTGAACATTTCACAAAGATGTCCCCCTCCTTCTATCAACGTTACAGGACAGGTGACCTGATGGCCCATGCGACCAATGATATCAATTCCTTAACCCGTTTAGCAGGTGGAGGCGTTATGTCAGCAGTTGATGCCTCAATCACAGCCATTGTCACCTTAATTACTATGTTTTTCTCAATTTCGTGGCAAATGACCTTAATTGCAGTTCTTCCTTTGCCATTAATGGCTTACGCTACCAGTCGACTTGGTCGAAAGACCCATAAAGCCTTTGGAGAGTCACAGGCAGCCTTCTCAGATCTTAACAACAAGGTCCAAGAGAGTGTATCAGGCATTAAAGTGACAAAATCATTTGGCTATCAAACTGAAGAGCTACACTCATTCCAAGAGATTAACCAAGCAACCTTCCGTAAAAACATTAAAACAATGACTTACGATGTTATGTTTGATCCATTAGTTTTGTTATTTATAGGAGCTTCATATGTCTTAACATTACTAGTCGGAGCTTACATGATTAAAGCAGGACAAGTAACCATCGGTAGTCTAGTAACTTTTATCTCATACCTAGATATGTTAGTCTGGCCTTTAATGGCAGTTGGATTCTTATTTAATATGATTCAACGTGGTTCAGTCTCTTATGACCGAATTGATAAATTGTTGGCAGAAGAGTCAGATGTCCAGGATAGTCCAAGTCCACTTGAAACAATTGCTAATGGTTCATTGGTTTATGACATCAATGATTTTCAATATGAAGATGAACCAACTTTAGATGATATTCACTTTACTTTAGAAAAAGGACAAACTCTAGGACTGGTTGGTCAGACTGGATCCGGTAAAACAAGTTTAATTAAACTCTTACTCAGAGAATATGATGTCACAAATGGTCAAATTATGTTAAATGGCCACAACATAAAAGACTATCGTCTAAAAGATTTAAGAGGCTTAATCGGCTATGTCCCACAAGACCAATTCCTCTTTGCAACAACTATCTTAGAGAATGTTAGCTTTGGCGACCCTAGTATCCCAAGAGACGAGATTGAAGAAGCGGCTCGATTATCTCAAGTTTATGATGATATCACTGATATGCCAAATGGCTTTGAGACCCTCATTGGTGAAAAAGGGGTTTCACTTTCTGGTGGGCAAAAACAAAGAATTGCAATGAGCCGTGCTATGGTTCTCAACCCACCAATCCTGATACTAGATGATTCCTTGTCAGCAGTTGATGCCAAAACGGAACATGCTATCATTGAGAACCTAAAAGAAACCAGACAAGATAAAACAACTATTATTACTGCTCACCGCCTCAGTGCAATTGTTCATGCAGATATTATCCTTGTCATGAAAAATGGACGTATTATTGAGCGTGGTAAGCATGATGATTTAATTAAAGCAAATGGCTGGTATGCTAAAACTTATGTATCACAACAAATGGAAATGGAGGCAGAAGAAAATGTATAAGACAAATCAATGGCAAGTTTTCAAACGTCTCCTAAACTATTTGAAACCATACAAATCCCTAACTGCTCTAGCTTTGGGCTTACTCTTACTAACGACAGTTATTAAAAGTTTAATTCCCTTAGTTGCGTCCTACTTTATTGATCATTTCTTAACATATATCAATGATAAAGCTTTCTTCATTTTAATTGGTTACTATGCTTTATATGTAACGCAAAGTTTGATTCAGTATTTTGGTAATCTATTTTTTGCTAAAGTATCTTATTCAATTGTCAGAGATATTCGACGAGATGTTTTTGCTAATATGGAAAAACTTGGCATGTCTTATTTTGATAAAACGCCGTCAGGTTCAATCGTTTCACGCATCACCAATGATACAGAAGCAATCAGTGATATGTTCTCAGGAATCCTTTCAAGTTTCATTTCAGCAATCTTTATCTTTAGCGTAACACTCTATACCATGTTAATGTTGGATGCCAAATTAACAGGTATCGTCTTAATTTTCTTACCTTTTATTTTTATTCTAGTCAATATCTATCGTAAAAGATCGGTTCAAGTTATAGCTAAAACAAGAAGTTTATTGAGTGATATTAATGCCAAACTTGCTGAAAGTATCGAAGGGATTCGCATTATCCAGGCCTTTGGTCAAGAGGACCGCCTGAAAGCTGAATTTGAAGCAATCAATGAAGAACATGTTCTCTATGCTAACAAATCAGTAGCCTTAGATAGTATCTTTTTAAGACCAGCTATGTCCTTGCTCAAGTTGCTTGCATACGCTGTCCTAATGGCTTATTTTGGTTTCAATGGCTTAAAAGGTGGTTTAACGGCAGGTTTAATGTATGCCTTTATTCAGTATATTAATCGCCTTTTTGACCCTTTGATTGAAGTAACTCAAAACTTTTCAACCCTTCAGACTTCTATGGTATCGGCAGGCCGTGTCTTCAAGTTGATCGACGAGAACGGATATGAACCAACTCAGGATGATAATGGCTTTGAAGTCACCGACGGAAATATCGAATTTCGCAATGTTTCCTTTTCATACGATGGGAAGAATAAAATTCTCGATGATATCTCATTCAAAGTTAATAAGGGTGAAACAATTGCCTTTGTTGGTTCAACAGGGTCTGGTAAATCATCAATTATCAATGTTTTTATGAGATTTTATGAGTTCCAATCTGGCCAAGTTTTGTTAGATGGAAAGGATATTCGTCAATTTAGTCAAAAATCATTACGTCAGGCTATTGGGCTAGTCTTACAAGATCCTTTCTTATATCATGGAACGATTGCTTCGAATATTAAGATGTATCAAGACCTTAGTGAAGAAGAAGTCTTAGCTGCAGCTGAATTTGTTGATGCCGACCAGTTCATTCAAAAATTACCTGATGGATATGATGCTAAAGTTACCGAGCGTGGATCAAGTTTTTCAACTGGTCAACGCCAACTCTTAGCCTTTGCTAGAACGGTTGCCAGTAAACCTAAAATTTTGATTTTAGATGAAGCAACAGCCAATATTGATTCGGCAACTGAGCAAATTGTTCAGCATTCCTTAGAAAAAATGCGTAAGGGGCGGACAACAATAGCTATTGCCCATCGTCTTTCAACAATTCAGGATGCCAATTGTATCTATGTCCTTAATAAAGGAAAAATTATTGAAAGTGGTAGTCATGAAACTTTACTAGCCCAAAAAGGTAGCTACCATAAAATGTATCAATTACAAGCGGGTATGATGGAAACCACACCAACAGTTTAATCTGAATAAGAAGTCTGGGCACAGTGCTCAGTCTTTTTTAGAGGCTTGAAATTACAAAAAGACCTATAGTTAGAAATGGTATGAATGGTAAACGATTTGTCCGACAAGTCATGGCTAAGAAAATGCCTAAAAAAGATCCAATTTGAATAATCCAGAGGATGTCTTGTAAAGAATAGAAAAGTGAAAGACTGGCTAGATAGATAAAATCACCAGCACCAATTGGAATACTTAATAGACTACTAAGCAAGGCAAGAGAAAGAAGAAGGAAGAAAAGTGAGTTGACTGACCCTAGAGGTAAAAATAAAATGGTGAAAGCAAACCAGATCCAGAGTGGATAGGAATAGCTTTTTAAATCAAAATAACTCAAGATACAAGAAAAAATAAGGAAATAGAAATGAATAAGAAAAGTTGTCATACTTAGTTATTCGTAAAAGAATCTATTTTTTTGGAAAATAATGTAAAGGTGGAAAGCGATTGCATAATTATCTTGAAATTCTTTCTTTATTTTGCTAAAATCTAGATGTATGAAAACATTATATGATGTGCAACAATTGTTGAAAAAATTTGGTATTTATATCTATCTTGGAAAAAGACTTTACGATATCGAAATGATGAAAATTGAACTTGGAAAACTCTATGAAAATGGGTTAATCGAAAAGGAAGATTATATCAAGGCAGAATTGGTACTGAGACAAGAGCATAGATTAGAATTGGAAAAAGAAGGTAAGAAAAATGGCTCAAAAATTATTGGGGATTGATTTAGGCGGCACAACGGTAAAATTTGGTGTTCTAACACTAGATGGTCATATTCAAGAAAAGTGGGCAATTGAAACAAATGTTTTAGATGAAGGAAAGCATATTGTGCCAGACATTGTGGCATCAATTAAGCATCGTCTAGACTTGTATGGGTTAACCAAAGACGATTTTCTTGGCATTGGTATGGGTTCTCCTGGCGCTGTTGATCGTGAAAAAAATACGGTAACTGGAGCCTTCAATCTGAACTGGAAGAATACCCAAGAAGTTGGTTCTGTGATTGAAGCAGAAGTGGGAATACCAGTTGCTATTGACAATGATGCCAATGTTGCAGCATTAGGTGAACGTTGGGTAGGTGCTGGTGACAACAATCCAGATGTCATTTTTATGACACTTGGAACAGGTGTTGGCGGTGGGATTATTGCTGATGGTAATCTTATCCATGGTGTTGCTGGTGCCGGTGGTGAAATTGGTCATATGATAGTTGAACCTGAAAATGGCTTTGCCTGTACTTGTGGGAGTCAGGGGTGTTTAGAAACAGTTGCATCAGCAACGGGCGTCGTTAAGGTTGCTCGACTTCTTGCAGAAAGTTATGAAGGTAACTCACATATCAAGGAAACGATTGACAATGGTGAATCAGTTACAAGTAAAGATATTTTTGAAGCAGCGCAAAATGGTGATTCTTTTGCAGATTCAGTTGTTGAAAAAGTCTCATTCTACTTAGGCTTAGCTTCCGCAAATATGTCAAATATCTTAAACCCTGATTCAGTTGTAATTGGTGGTGGGGTATCTGCTGCAGGTGAGTTTTTACGCTCGCGAATTGAAAAATATTTTATTAGCTTCACCTTCCCACAAGTACGGCAATCTACAAAAATTAAGATTGCAGCACTAGGGAATGATGCTGGAATTATTGGGGCTGCTAGCCTAGCTAGAAAATTTGAAAATAAATAGGAGAAAAAGATGTCGACACTTACAATTATTTTATGGATTCTTATTGTAGCAATTGCTATCTATTTCGCTTGGAATTATTTTACCTTTAAGAGAATGGCAAAGCAGATTACCAATCAAGAATTCAAAGAAATGATGCATTATAGCCAAGTCATTGACTTACGAGACCCAGTGTCATTTAGAAAAAAGCACATCATTGGGGCACGTAATTTTCCAGCACAACAATTTGAGGGTGCCACAAAAGCTTTGCGTAAAGATAAACCAATTCTAATATATGAAACTGTCCGTTCAACACTTGTTCCTAGTGCGGTAAGAAAGTTAAGAAAAGCAGGGTTTAGCGATCTCTATGTTTTAAAAGATGGCATTGATTATTGGGATGGAAAAGTAAAAGAAGCTAAATAAAAGTTTGATAGCCTATCAAACTTTTTTCTTGTGGAGTGATCCCATAAACTTTTCATGTAAGAATCAAATCCTGTTTTGAAAACATTTACTTGACAATCAGGATATAAAGATGCGTGACTTTTTTTATTCAAAGTGCTATACTTGATAAGTTAAAAAATAATTAAGAGCTACAAGAGGAAAAAATGACACAATTCAGAGAAGATATCCGTAACGTTGCTATCATTGCCCACGTTGACCACGGAAAAACAACATTAGTTGATGAACTATTGAAACAATCACATACACTTGATGAACGTAAAGAACTTCAAGAACGTGCAATGGACTCTAACGATCTTGAAAAAGAACGTGGTATTACAATCCTTGCCAAAAATACAGCTGTTGCCTATAACGATACACGTATTAACATTATGGACACACCAGGACACGCGGACTTTGGTGGTGAAGTTGAACGTATCATGAAAATGGTTGATGGGGTTGTACTTGTTGTTGACTCTTATGAAGGAACAATGCCTCAAACACGTTTTGTTTTGAAAAAAGCTTTGGAACAAAACTTAATTCCGATTGTTGTTATTAATAAAATTGATAAACCATCAGCTCGTCCAGCAGAAGTCGTTGATGAAGTTTTAGAACTCTTTATCGAATTAGGAGCAGATGATGAGCAATTAGAATTCCCTGTTGTTTATGCGTCAGCAATTAATGGAACATCATCAATGTCAGATGATCCTGCAGACCAAGAGCACACTATGGCACCAATCTTTGATACAATCATTGATCACATTCCAGCGCCAATTGATAACTCTGATGAGCCATTACAATTCCAAGTTTCACTTTTAGACTATAATGATTTCGTAGGCCGAATTGGTATCGGACGTGTCTTTCGTGGAACTGTTAAAGTTGGTGACAGTGTTACGCTTTCTAAATTAGATGGAACAACTAAAAATTTCCGCGTTACTAAGTTATTTGGTTTCTTTGGACTTGAAAGAAGAGAAATCCAAGAAGCAAAAGCTGGTGATTTGATTGCTGTTTCTGGTATGGAAGACATTTTTGTTGGTGAGACAATTACTCCGACTAATGCCGTTGAACCATTACCTGTTCTACGTATTGATGAACCTACCTTACAAATGACATTTTTAGTCAACAATTCACCATTTGCTGGTCGTGAAGGAAAATGGGTAACATCTCGTAAAATTGAAGAACGTCTATTAGCTGAACTTCAAACTGACGTGTCACTACGTATTGATCCAACAGATTCACCAGATAAATGGACTGTATCAGGTCGTGGTGAGCTTCATTTATCAATCTTAATTGAAACAATGCGTCGTGAAGGATATGAATTACAAGTTTCACGTCCAGAAGTTATCATTAAAGAAGTTGACGGTGTTAAATGTGAACCTTTTGAACGTGTACAAATTGATACACCAGAAGAATACCAAGGTGCTATCATTCAATCACTTTCTGAACGTAAAGGTGATATGTTAGATATGCAAATGGTTGGAAATGGTCAAACACGTCTTATCTTCTTGATTCCAGCTCGTGGCTTGATTGGTTACTCAACGGAATTCTTATCTATGACACGTGGTTATGGTATTATGAATCATACTTTTGATCAATACCTACCTGTTGTAGGTGGAGAAATTGGTGGTCGTCACCGAGGTGCTCTTGTATCTATTGATCAAGGTAAAGCAACAACTTATTCAATCATGCGTATTGAAGAACGTGGTACTATCTTTGTTAATCCAGGTACAGAGGTTTATGAAGGAATGATTGTTGGTGAAAATGCGCGTGAAAATGACCTTGGTGTTAATATCACTACTGCAAAACAGATGACAAACGTTCGTTCTGCTAATAAAGATCAAACTTCTGTTATTAAAACACCACGTATTTTGACCTTGGAAGAATCACTTGAATTCTTGGCAGATGATGAATACATGGAAGTAACACCAGAATCAATCCGTTTGCGTAAACAAATTTTAAATAAAGCTGCGCGTGATAAAGCTAGCAAAAAGAGAAAATCAGCGGAATAATAATTAATAGGATGCTGTCTGCTGTCGGTAAAAAGCTTTTAAAGCAGAAATGTTTTAAAGTTTTTTGCGTTTACAAAGATACTGAGTAAAAGGAGAAATTTTGTTTTATTTAATTATTGCGATATTAATCATTTCTTATTATCTTTTTATGGCGCCTGATAGTATTCGAAACACCATTTCAATGATCGGCTTAGTTGCATTAATTGCCTTGTTATTAGTATTAGCTGGTATGAGTGTTATTAGGATTATGCAAACTCCACCAGAGATATTTGTAGCGTTGGCGATGATAGTGCTTGCTTATTTTTCATTGAAAGATATTTTAAACATGCCTAAAAAGTAATTTAAAGGTCAGACCCACAGGGGTTTGGCTTTTTTTAGAAGACAAATGCCTAGTCGTAAATACTGATCAGGACTTTGCGATTCTTAAAAATCTTGAAAAAGCCATTAAATAAATGTAAAATAGTAAGGAAACGAAAAGATAGAGTGGGTTAGAAAATGAAAAGAATTATAAATTTTCAAAATAAAAAAGTATTAATTTTGGGATTAGCACGGTCTGGTCAAGCTGCTGCTAAACTATTGTCTAAACTTGGAGCCATTGTAATAGTCAATGACGGAAAAGCCTTTGATGAGAACCCTTCAGCTCAAGAATTACTTGAGGAAGGGATCAAGGTTATTTGTGGCAGCCACCCACTTGAATTATTGGATGAAGACTTTGCTTTGATGGTTAAAAATCCAGGTATTCCTTATTCGAATGCAATGGTAAAGAGAGCGCAAGAAAAAGGAATTCCAGTTTTGACGGAAGTCGAATTGGCTTATCTTATCTCTGAAGCTCCTATTGTAGCTATTACTGGTTCAAATGGTAAAACTACGACTACTACCATGATTGCGGATGTTTTGAATCATGCTGGTCAGTCAGGACTTCTTTCTGGAAATATTGGTTTCCCAGCTTCTGAAGTTGCAGTTACTGCTAAAGCAACAGATACTTTAACAATGGAACTATCCTCTTTTCAATTAATGGGAATTGATCAGTTTCACCCACATATTGCTTTAATCACAAATCTCATACCGACTCATATTGATTATCATGGTAGTTTTGAAGACTATGTTGCAGCTAAATGGAATATTCAAAAGAATATGACATCATCGGATTATTTAATTTTGAATGCTGATCAAGCGTTATCAGTTGAATTAGCGACAAAAACAAAGTCAACAGTCATCTTTTTTTCTCGCCATAAAGAAGTTGATGGTGCTTATTGCCTAGGTGAGAAGCTTTACTTCAAAGGAGACTATGTTATGGATGCTGATCAAATCGGTGTCCCTGGACTTCATAATGTTGAAAATGCTTTAGCAACCATTGCTGTTGCTAAACTATCTGGAGTGGATAATAACAGTATTAAGGAAACCTTAGCTAGCTTTGGTGGTGTGAAGCATCGTCTTCAATACCTTGGTCAAATTAACCATGTTAAATTCTATAATGATAGCAAATCTACTAATATATTAGCTTGTCAAAAAGCTTTATCAGGTTTTGACAATTCTAGTGTAATCCTGATAGCAGGTGGATTAGATAGAGGCAATGAATTTGATGACTTAGTCTCGGATATCATTGGTTTAAAAAAACTAATTGTGATTGGTCAGTCGGCTGAAAAGATGAAAAGAGCAGCTGATAAAGCAGCTGTTACTTACCTTGAGGCAAAAGATGTAGCAGAAGCGACAGCCATTGCCTACAAAGAAGCAAGCCAAGGTGATGTTATTTTACTTAGTCCAGCTAATGCAAGTTGGGATATGTATAAGAGTTTCGAGACACGAGGTGATGAATTTATTCGTGCTTTTGATCAGATTAAAGGAGATGCCTGATGGCAAAACGTATACTTTTCACAGGTGGTGGAACAGTTGGGCATGTAACCTTAAATTTAATTTTGATTCCAAAATTTCTTAAGGATGGTTGGGAAGTTCATTATATTGGTGACAAAAATGGAATTGAGTACCAAGAAATTATAAAATCACAACTTGATGTGACTTTCCATGGTATAATGACGGGGAAATTACGTCGTTATTTTTCGTGGCAAAATCTTTTAGATGTCTTTAAGGTTGGTTTCGGGTTAGTTCAATCCCTAATTATTACTGCAAAAGTTCGTCCACAAGCACTCTTTTCAAAAGGTGGTTTTGTTTCAGTGCCACCAGTTATTGCTTCAAAAATATTGGGTGTTCCAGTCTACGTTCATGAATCAGATTTATCAATGGGACTTGCCAATAAAATTGCTTTGAAATTTGCAACAATTATGTATACAACTTTTGCCCAGAACCATCCTCATGCCAAAATGAAACATATCGGGGCTGTCACTAAAGTTAGTTCAGAACCTATTCAAACTTTGCCTGAAATCCAAGCCATCAAAGAACAGTTTGATCCGACTCTAAAAACGATTCTCTTTGTTGGCGGGTCAGCTGGTGCAAAAGTTTTCAATGACTTCATCACCCAACATCCTGAGTTTATGGAAAAATTCAATGTTATCAATATTACTGGTCATTCTGAATTAAATTATTTGGGAAAGAATTGCTATCGCATAGATTATGTTACTGACCTCTAT
Source organism: Streptococcus hongkongensis (assembly GCF_053206145.1). Lineage (NCBI taxonomy): Bacteria > Bacillati > Bacillota > Bacilli > Lactobacillales > Streptococcaceae > Streptococcus > Streptococcus hongkongensis. The sequence goes on along the minus strand of NZ_JBRUGD010000004.1, from coordinate 71,093 downwards.
CAACCGTTAATGCAATTAGCAGATGTGGTTGTAACTAGAGGCGGATCAAATACGATTTTTGAACTGTTAGCAATGAAGAAGTTACATCTTATTGTTCCGCTAGGTAAAGAAGTGTCACGTGGAGATCAATTGGAGAATGCAGCATATTTTGAAAACCACCATTATTCTAGACAGCTTCAAGAAAATCAGCTAACTGTCAGTAATTTAGAAGCAGAGATTACTCAATTAGTAACTGATTCTGACCTTTATATTCAGGCTATGACTGGCGCCAAAGAAATAAAATCTCCAGAGATCTTTTTCGATTTATTAGTTAAAGATATGGAGCAAAAAACTAAAGGAAAATAAATGGCTAAAAATAAAAAAACTACTCCAAATGAGCCAGTTGTCTTAACTGAGTGGCAGAAACGGAATCTTGAATTTATTGAAAAGAAGAAGCAACAAGCCAAAGAGGATGAAATTTTAAAAGAAAAATTACGCATAGAAAAAAAAGAGCAACTTCTTCAAGCTGAAAAAGAGTTAGAAAGTAACTCGGAAGAGACTATATCTGAATTAGAAGAGATTATTGAAGAGAGCCACGTTAGAGAAGAGAAGAAAAAGAAAGAACCAAAAGAAAAAAAACCAAAAACAAAACGGCAACTTGCTTTGACAAAAGCCCTCCCAGTTCTATTCGTTAGTTTTATAATTCTGGCAATTTCTATTTTCTTACTGACCCCCTACAGTAAAATGAAAGATTTTTCAGCTAAAGGAAATAATCATACTAGTTTGGCGACTCTGATTAAACAAAGTGATATTCGCGATTCAGATTATATTTTCACAGTCATTAAATCAGCTTCTAAATTTGAATCAAATATTTATCAATCAAATCCATGGGTTAAGGAAGTGGCTATTACATATAAGCCATTTAATCACTTTACCTTTGAGGTTAAAGAACATCAGATTATTGCATATGCTCAGGAAGCTGATGGTTTTCAACCTATCTTAGAAAATGGTGCACGTGTTAAAGTTATTAAAGAAAGTCAACTACCGAAGGAATATTTGATCATCAATTTAACAGATGAAAATGCAATTCAAGATTTAGTAAAACAATTAACACACTTACCTAGTAAATTGGTCAAAGATATCAAATCAGTTTCGTTAGCAAATTCAAAAACAACGCAAGATTTGCTTGTGCTTGAAATGCATGATGGGAATACCATCAGAGTACCTCAATCCCAACTTGAAATCAAGATGCCATATTACTTAAAAATTAAGAAAAATCTAAAAGAAAAATCAATTATTGATATGGAAGTTGGCTTGTATTCAACCACTACTGAAATTGAAGCTCAACCTGTTCAAAAAGTTGAAGCTGACAATAAGTCAGATAAGAAAGAATCAACGCAATCAAACACGGATTCGGCTACAGCAAATAGTTCAACAGATGCAACAGCAAGTTCAACTTCAGATACAAGTACCGAGGCGACATCTCAGTCTCAAACGACTGCAACCTCAAGTGCACCAGCTCTTGCTGACACACAAGTTGGCCAATAAGGAAAATTTAACTTAAACTGTCAGCATTTATCTTGTGAAATTAAATTGACAAAAAAGATTAAGTTTATATAACAAAAAGCGTAAAATGATAACATTCTACGCTTTTTTATGTTATAATATTTACTGAATAATTCTGTTTTTAGCAGATTTTAGAATAGTAAAAGTTTGGAAAGATAGTGAGGTCAAGTGAATGGCTAGAAATGGCTTTTTTACTGGTTTGGATATAGGAACTAGCTCAATTAAAGTACTTGTCGCAGAATTTATTTCTGGCGAAATGAATGTTATTGGAGTTAGCAATGTCCCTAGTACAGGCGTAAAAGATGGAATAATTATTGATATTGAAGCAGCTGCAGAAGCGATTAAAGCAGCAGTTGAGCAAGCTGAAGAAAAAGCTGGTATGACAATTGAAAAGATTAATGTTGGTTTGCCAGCAAATCTTCTTCAAATAGAGCCATCACAAGGGATGATTCCGGTTCCAAGTGAATCGAAAGAAATAAAAGATGAAGATGTTGACAGTGTAGTAAAATCAGCCCTCACTAAAAGCATTACTCCAGAACGTGAAGTCATTTCATTAGTACCCGAAGAGTTTATTGTGGATGGTTTTCAAGGAATCCGTGATCCACGTGGTATGATGGGGATACGTTTAGAAATGCGTGGACTCATTTACACTGGACCAAGTACCATTTTGCATAACCTTCGTAAGACAGTTGAACGTGCGGGTATTTCAGTTGAAAATATCATCATTACACCTTTAGCAATGGCTAAGTCAGTGCTAAATGAGGGTGAACGTGAGTTTGGTGCTACTGTAATTGATATGGGGGGCGGTCAAACAACTGTTGCAACGATGCGTGCACAAGAATTGAATTATACGAATATCTATACTGAAGGTGGAGATTACATCACTAAGGATATTTCAAAAGTGCTAAAAACGTCAATGTCAATTGCAGAAGCTTTGAAATTTAATTTTGGGCAAGCTAATGTTGAAGAAGCTAGTGTCACTGAAACTGTAAAAGTTGATGTTGTTGGTAGTGATGAGCCTGTAGAAGTGACAGAACGTTATTTATCAGAAATAGTTTCTGCTAGAATTCGCCACATTTTAGATCGCGTCAAACAAGATTTAGAACGTGGACGACTACTTGATTTACCAGGTGGTATTGTCTTAGTAGGTGGCGGTGCAATTATGCCAGGTGTCGTGGAAGTGGCTCAAGAAATCTTGGGAACAAATGTTAAATTACATGTTCCAAATCAAGTAGGCATTAGAAACCCAATGTTTGCAAATGTTATAAGTCTTGTTGAGTATGTTGGCAAAATGTCGGAAGTTGACGTTTTAGCACAAAATGCGGTCTCAGGTGAAGAATTACTTAGACGTAAACCTGTTGATTTTGCTGGACGAGATAATTTCGTTCCTAATTTCAATGAATCAAGACCGACAACACAAACACCAAACTACAATCAACAACCGGCCGCTCCAGTAGAATATGCTCAGCAAGAGCCTACTGAACCTAAACAAAAATTAGGTGACCGTGTTCGTGGTATTTTTGGAAGTATGTTTGATTAAAAGATAGTAATAAAAGTGAGGAAATAAAATGGCATTTTCATTCGATACAGCATCTATGCAAGGTGCAGTAATTAAAGTAATCGGTGTTGGTGGAGGCGGTGGTAACGCTATTAATCGTATGATTGATGAAGGTGTTGCTGGTGTTGAATTCATTGCTGCTAATACTGATATTCAAGCTTTAAGTTCATCAAAAGCTGAAACAGTAATTCAACTTGGTCCTAAGCTCACTCGTGGTTTAGGTGCTGGAGGTCAACCAGAAGTTGGTCGTAAAGCTGCAGAAGAAAGCGAAGAAACACTTTCTGAAGCATTATCAGGTTCAGATATGGTTTTCATTACTGCAGGTATGGGTGGTGGATCTGGTACAGGTGCTGCACCAGTCATTGCTCGTATTGCTAAAGGATTGGGTGCCCTAACTGTTGCTGTGGTTACTCGCCCATTTGGTTTCGAAGGAAACAAACGTGGTAACTTTGCAATTGAAGGTATCCAAGAATTACGTGATCAAGTAGATACCCTACTCATCATCTCAAATAATAACTTACTTGAAATTGTTGATAAAAAGACACCACTTCTTGAAGCACTTAGTGAAGCAGACAATGTTTTACGTCAAGGTGTCCAAGGGATCACTGATTTAATTACAAGTCCAGGCTTAATTAACCTTGACTTTGCCGATGTTAAAACAGTTATGGCAAACAAAGGAAATGCCCTTATGGGTATTGGTGTTGGTTCAGGTGAAGAACGTATTATTGAGGCTGCTCGTAAAGCGATCTATTCACCATTACTTGAAACAACAATTGATGGTGCAGAAGATGTTATTGTTAACGTTACAGGTGGACTTGATATGACACTTACTGAAGCAGAAGAAGCTTCAGAAATTGTTGGACAAGCTGCAGGTAATGGTGTTAATATTTGGTTAGGAACATCAATTGATGACAGCATGAAAGATGAAATCCGCGTAACAGTTGTTGCGACAGGTGTTCGTCAAGATAAGGCTGATAAAGTTTCAGGTTTCCGTCAACCTCGTACTTTTAACCATGCAGCTTCAAATTCAGCACCAAATGCACAACAAGCTGGTGCACAATATGCTTCAGAGCAAACTCATCAGCCTAGTCAACCAAGTTTCGAACGTCAATCAAGCTTTGATTTTGACATGGCAGAAACACGTGATATGCCAAGGAGTTTCACAAAAGAAAAACAAATGAATCAAGGGTCTGCTTTTGGAAATTGGGATTTGCGACGTGACAATATCGCAAAACCAAGTGAAAGTGAACTTGATAATCAATTGAATATGTCAAGATTCTCAGCAAATGATGAATCAGAAGATGATGAATTAGAAACACCACCATTCTTTAAAAATCGTTAAACATATGGACTTACAAAAAAATAGAGACCAAGTTTTAGAGGATGTTAGAACAGCTTCAATCAAAGCTCATCGTAATCCAGAAGATGTGCATGTGATTGCTGTAACCAAATACGTTGATTCAGAAGTTGCAAGTGCTTTAATGGATACAGGCTTATCACATATTGCTGAAAATAGAGTAGACAAATTTTTAGATAAGTATGAAGCCCTAAAAGAAAAGAAACTGACATGGCATTTGATTGGAAGTCTTCAACGTCGTAAAGTAAAGTCTGTTATTAATTTAGTCGATTATTTTCATGCTTTAGATTCTGTCAGCTTGGCTGAAGAAATACAAAAAAGAGCAGATCATCCAATTAAATGTTTCTTACAAGTAAATATTTCTGGAGAAGAAAGTAAACACGGCTTTTCCATTTCTGAGATTCCACAAATAATTGAAAACATCAGTCAACTTGACAAGGTTCAATTAGTAGGGCTAATGACAATGGCGCCACTTGGAGCAAGTGAAGAAACGATAAGAGAGATTTTTCATCAAGCTAACCAATTAAGAAAGACACTTAAGTCAGAAAATAGAAAGAATATGCCTTTCACAGAATTAAGCATAGGAATGAGTGGTGATTATAGGATTGCGATTCAAGAAGGTGCAACATTTATAAGGATAGGCTCCTCTTTCTTTAAGTAAATGGAGAAATATATGGCATTTAAAGATACATTCAATAAGATGATTTCTTATTTTGATACTGATGAAGTCAGTGAAGTAGAAGGTGACGAACAGGTTCAAGCTGTTGCAGATCAAGAAAAACCACAACAGCCAAGTCGTCCTAGTCAACCGTTACAACAAGCTAGACCTAGTCAACCAACTTCAAGACCAGTTCAACAGCCAAGTAGTTCACGATCTAGTAATCAATACACTACTGGTTTTCCAAGCCAATCAAGAAGTCAAATGACAGAAAATACTGAAAGAAAAGCAACTCATAATTCATACCAGTCTGCCATACCAACACACAATAGTCAACAACAAATTCAGGCAAACTCAAGTCAAGGTCAAACAACGATTGCATTAAAATATCCCAAAAGATATGAAGATGCGCAAGAAATCGTTGATCTTCTTATAGAAAATGAATGTGTATTGATTGATTTTCAATTTATGTTGGATGCACAGGCGAGACGTTGTCTTGATTTCATTGATGGCGCTAGCAAAGTTCTTTATGGAACCTTACAAAAAGTTGGCTCTTCAATGTATTTATTGACCCCGTCAAATGTATCTGTTAATATTGAAGATATGAATATCCCTAATAGTAATCAAGATTTTGGATATGATTTTGATATGAAGAGACGTTAATTTATGGGATTTATATTATATATTTTACTTAACATCATAAGACTCTATACCTATTTGTTAGTTGCCTATGCCTTACTATCATGGTTTCCAGGTGCCTATCATACAAGATTTGGGAGATGGGTTCGTCAATTAGTTGAACCACTTATTAAACCTTTTAGAAGTTTCCCTTTGCAATTTGCTGGGATGGACTTTACAATATTGGTTGTTATTCTAGCTTTAAACTTTTTGAGTAGAATTCTTATTCAAATTTTTATATGATGGTTAATGTTAAGGATAGATACCAGCATTTTCACCCAGATGATTATTCCTTTATTGATAAAGTAAACGAATTGATTGTTCGAGTTGAAAATAATTATGTCATACATGTCACTGATTTTTTAAATCCACGACAAATTGATATTTTAAAATCCTTAGTAACTTCAACAGAGTTATTAGTATATAGTTCCAACGATTATTATGGAACAGAATACGGAAGAGTGATAATAGCGCCCGCTTATTATCACTTCAAAAAGGAAGATTTTGAAATAACATTACTTGAAATTAATTACAATTCAAAATTCAATCAATTGACGCATGCGCAGATTCTTGGCACCCTAATTAATGAATTAGGGATTAAAAGAGAACTAATTGGTGATATTCTTGTTGAAGGCGGTTATGCCCAACTAATGATCTGTCATCATTTACGCAATTACTTTTTGGGAAATATTTCTAGAATAGCTAAAGCTAGTGTGATACTTAAAGAAATACCAATTAGTCAGCTAATCATATCATCTGCTGATATGTCACAAATTGAGCTAATGGTATCAAGTTTAAGAGTTGATCGCTTAATTGCTTCTGTCTTAAAACTTTCTCGAAGTCAAGCCATCAGATTGATTGAGTCTGAAAAAGTGAAAGTTAATTATCGAAAAGTCATTAAAATATCAGATAACCTTTCTGTAGATGATATGGTAAGCGTTAGAGGGTATGGACGATTCAAAATTTCATCAGAAAATGGTTTAAGTAAAAATGGAAAGTTTAAATTAACAATCAGTAAAACGATACGTAAATAAGGAGAAATAATGGCACTTACAGCACTTGAAATTAAAGATAAAACGTTTAAAACAAAATTTCGTGGATATAGCGAAGAAGAAGTAAATGAATTTTTAGATATTCTTGTTGACGATTACGAAGCACTTGTGAAAAAAAATCGTGAACAGGAAGCAAAAATTAAAAGCTTGGAAGAGAAGCTTTCTTACTTTGACGAAATGAAAGAATCTTTGAGCCAATCAGTTATTTTAGCACAAGAAACAGCTGAGAAGGTGAAAGCTTCGGCTAATTCTGAAGCTTCAAATCTTGTTAGTAAAGCTAACTATGATGCTCAACATTTATTGGATGAATCAAAAGCTAAATCAAATCAAATGTTACGTGATGCGACAGATGAAGCAAAACGTGTAGCTGTTGAAACGGAAGAATTGAAACGTCAAACACGTGTCTTCCACCAACGTCTCATTTCTTCTATTGAAGCACAATTGAACTTAGCTAGTTCACCTGAGTGGGATGAGTTATTACAACCAACAGCAATTTATCTTCAAAATTCAGATGCAGCATTTAAAGAAGTTGTTAAAGAAGTTTTGGATGAGGAAATTCCTGAATCAGAAGATAGCTCATCATTTGATGCAACACGCCAATTCACTCCTGAAGAAATGGAAGAATTACAGCGTCGTGTAGATGAAAGTAATAAAGAATTGGAAAACGCAAATCTTGATCATTTCAACAGCGAACCAAGTGAACCAGCTATTAATCTTAATGAAACACAAACTTTTAAATTAAATATTGAAGAATAAGAAAAACACAATGTTATTTACCATAAGTACAGCAAGTAGAGAATGATGAGAGCTCTGCATTCCCTAGTAAATATCATTATCATTTTCTATCTTTCTAACTGAATCAAGTAAGTTAGAAGGTTGGCTCACCTTACGAGCAAAAGAGGGAATAAGAATTTATTCTAAATTAAGGTGGTACCGCGAGCTTTCGTCCTTTCTAGGATAAGGCTCTTTTTATATTGTCAATTAGATTACAGATGACTAAGGAGTTAAAAATGAAATTAAAAGAAACGTTAAATCTTGGAAAAACTGCTTTTCCAATGAGAGCAGGACTTCCTAATAAAGAACCTCAATGGCAAGAAGCATGGTTTCAAGCTAATATTTACCAAAAACGTCAACAATTAAATGAAGGAAAACCAAGTTTTCATTTACATGATGGACCGCCTTATGCCAATGGAAATATTCACGTAGGGCATGCTCTTAATAAAATTTCAAAAGATATCATTGTTCGTTCTAAATCAATGTCTGGTTACCAAGCACCATATGTTCCGGGATGGGATACACATGGCCTACCTATTGAACAGGTATTAGCTAAAAAAGGTGTTAAACGTAAAGAAATGGGCTTGACTGAGTATTTGGAAATGTGTCGCGAATACGCCCTTAGCCAGGTTGATAAACAGCGAGAAGATTTCAAACGTTTAGGCGTATCAGCTGATTGGGATAACCCTTATGTAACTTTGATGCCTCAATATGAAGCAGATCAAATTCGCGTTTTTGGTGCAATGGCTGATAAAGGCTATATTTATCGCGGTGCAAAACCAGTTTATTGGTCATGGTCTTCAGAGTCAGCCTTAGCTGAAGCTGAAATTGAGTACCATGATATTGATTCAACCTCATTATACTACGCCAACAAAGTAAAAGATGGCAAAGGTAAATTAGATACAGATACTTATATCGTTGTGTGGACAACAACACCATTCACAGTAACTGCGTCACGTGGTTTAACAGTTGGTCCTGATATGGACTATGTTCAAGTTCAACCTCTTGGAAGTGACCGTAAATACGTTGTTGCAGAAGGATTGCTGGATAGCTTAGCAAGTAAATTTGATTGGACTGAATTTGAGGTTCTTAATAGCTTCAAAGGAAGTGAATTAGAGTATATTGTGACTGAGCATCCTTGGGATAGAGAAGTTGATGAATTAGTTATCTTAGGTGACCACGTTACACTTGACTCAGGTACAGGTATTGTCCATACAGCACCAGGTTTTGGTGAAGATGACTATAATGTCGGAAGTAAATATAAATTAGAAGTTGCCGTAACAGTTGATGGACGCGGAATGATGATGGAAAATGCTGGTCCAGATTTTCAAGGTCAGTTTTATGATAAAGTTACCCCAATTGTAAAAGAAAAATTAGGTGACTTATTATTAGCTAGTGAAGTCATCAACCACTCATATCCATTCGATTGGCGTACTAAAAAGCCAATTATCTGGCGTGCTGTTCCTCAATGGTTTGCATCAGTTTCCGACTTTAGACAAGATATCTTAGATGAAATCGAAAAAGTTAATTTCCATCCATCATGGGGTAAAACACGTCTATTTAACATGATTCGTGACCGTGGTGACTGGGTAATCTCTCGTCAACGTGCTTGGGGTGTTCCACTACCTATCTTCTATGCTGAAGATGGTACAGCGATTATGTCTAAAGACGTAACTGACCATGTTGCTAATCTCTTTGAAGTAGAAGGTTCGATTATTTGGTGGAAAAAAGAAGCTAAAGAACTCTTACCAGAAGGCTTTACGCATCCAGGTTCACCAAATGGTGAATTTACAAAAGAAACTGATATCATGGATGTTTGGTTTGATTCAGGTTCATCTTGGAACGGTGTTATGAATGCCCGTGATCATTTGGAATATCCAGCTGATTTATACCTAGAAGGCTCAGATCAGTACCGTGGCTGGTTTAATTCATCATTAATTACATCGGTTGCTGTTAATGGTCACACTCCTTATAAGTCTATTTTGTCGCAAGGTTTTGTATTAGACGGTAAAGGCGAGAAAATGTCTAAATCAAAAGGGAATATCATTTCTCCAAATGATGTCGCAAAACAGTACGGTGCAGAAATCCTACGTCTTTGGGTAACATCGGTTGATACTGATAATGATGTTCGTGTATCAATGGAAATTCTTGGTCAAGTTTCAGAAACTTATCGTAAAATCAGAAATACGCTACGTTTCTTGATTGCTAATACTTCAGATTTCAATCCTAATACTGATACAGTTTCTTATGAAAATCTTGCCGCTGTTGATAAGTATATGACAATCAAATTTAACAAATTAGTAGAAGTCATTAATAATTCTTATGCAAGCTATGACTTCATGGCAATCTACAAAGCAGTTGTTAACTTTGTGACGATTGATTTATCTGCATTCTATCTTGATTTTGCAAAAGATGTTGTTTATATTGAAGGAGCTAATAGCCTAGAACGTCGTCGTATGCAAACAGTATTCTATGATGTCTTGGTTAAGATTACTAAATTATTAACTCCAATTTTACCTCATACAGCGGAAGAAATTTGGTCATATTTAGAATTTGAAAATGAAGAATTTGTTCAGTTATCAGAATTACCAGTAGCTGAAACCTTTGAAGGTGAAGAGGATATCTTATCAGCCTGGGAATCATTCATGGTACTTCGTACACAAGCTCAAAAAGCATTAGAAGAAGCTCGAAATGAAAAAATTATTGGTAAATCCCTAGAAGCTCACTTAACAATTTATGCTAGTCCACAAGTTAAAACACTTTTAACAGCATTAGATAGTGATATTGCCTTATTAATGATCGTCTCTCAATTAACAGTTGCAGATCTTGAAGATGCTCCTGAAAATGCAGTGGCATTTGATGGTATTGCATTTACTGTTGAACATGCAGAAGGTGAAGTTTGTGAACGTTCTCGCCGTGTGGATCCGACGACAAGAATGCGTCCTTATGGAGCATTTGTCTGTGATGCAAGTGCAAAAATCATTGAAGAAAACTTCCCTGAAGCAGTAGCTCAAGGATTTGAAACAAACTAAGTCATTAACTTGACGTTTTAGTCAGTTTCAAAGTTAAGATAAGAGATATGACACCCCAATTATTGGACAAAAAATCTGATGATTGGGGTGTTTTAGATGTGATTATTGTTTAAAGAGTAATAAAAGAAGACTAACTATAACAGTTAGTCTTCTTTTATTGGAAATGATATTTCAATCAGATTATTGGTGTGTACCATTTTGGTCTTACCTTTTATGACACGATTTTGATCAATTTTACGTTTAAGGAAAAATTCACGAATGACTTCTAATTCTTCTTCTTTAATGGCACGGTATTTATTTGTAATTAATAATTCATAATGTTTAGGTGCCATTGTGAAGATGACATCTGTATTTCCGGCAGAATATACTTCAACTAATTTAGCATCAGTATTGGTCAGCTGGTTTCTTACAAGTTCTGGGTGACTGCCTGTTGTATTTATGAGTCTCATAAATTCCTCCTCTTTAATAGATCATCATGTTTATGAATCTATATTTTCATTAGGAATGGTGTTTTTTTTGCCATTCTTTGATTGCCCATTTGTGGCTTCCGCGTTTTAGTTTAGCTATTGCGGTTTCGATTGGGAACCAAGCAATATTATTGAAGTCTTCTAGAGGATCACCCTCAATTGTATAAGCTGTCACTTCGTAAAGATAAGCGGGATTATAGTAGTAGGTATCTCTATGTCGAGAATAAAAATATTCATCCGCTTGTCCATAATAATAGCCAATTTGAGCAGAGTAACCTAGCTCTTCAATCAATTCTCTCTCGAGGGCAGAGGAATGATCTTCACCTTTTTCAATTTCACCACCAGGTAGAAACCATGAGCCGTTAGGGGCTTGAACTAATACAATTTCTGTTTGAGTATGATTTGGAATCACTGCATAAACGCCATAGCGAGAGATGTACTCTTTTCCATCAATCTTTTCACCGAATTTTGGAACTGTCATAAGGGTTCCCTCCTTGCTTATATTATACTAAAAAAAAAAGGATAGCGCTTCATTTTTTTTTATTTGTTTGAACATTTACATAATAAGATAACTAGCAAAAAAGTTGATAAAAGGGGCTCCCTAATATCAACTTTTCTTTTTAATTAGCTTTTGAATCTTCTTTCACAATAGGACTTGTTTTTTTAGCAGATTTTATAATAATATTACCATTGCTTGTCATCATTGCTTTTAGTTCTTTTTCACTTGGATTTTCTAGGTAAAAGTCAGTAATGGCATCTTCAATGTAATCTTGAATAGTGCGACGTAAAGGTCGAGCACCCATTTTGGGATTATAACCAAGGTCGACAAGCTTCTCTTTAACCTTACCAGTCACATCTAAATGTAGGCCATTTTGATTGAGTCTGTCATTGACATCAGCTAACATTAAATCAACAATATGTAAGAGGTTATCTTTGTTTAATGTTTGGAATTCAATAATACCGTCAAATCGGTTCATAAATTCAGGATTGAAGAAATGTGATAATTGTCCCAGAACAGAAGAAGTTCGGCCTTCGCGGGCAGCCCCAAAACCAACCGATGCTTCATTTGTACTAGTTCCAGCATTTGAGGTCATAATAATAATAGTATCTTTAAAGCTTACTGTTCGGCCCTGCCCATCCGTCAAACGACCATCATCTAATACTTGAAGGAACATGTGCATCACATCAGGATGCGCTTTTTCAATTTCATCCAGTAAAATCAGAGAATAAGGGTTACGACGGACTTTTTCAGTCAATTGCCCAGCCTCATCATAGCCAACATAACCAGGAGGGGCACCGACTAATTTAGAAACCGCATGTTTTTCCATATACTCTGACATGTCAAAACGAATCATGTTATCAGCACTACCAAAGAGTTCGATAGCTAATTGTTTCGATAATTCAGTTTTGCCGACCCCAGTTGGCCCTACAAATAGGAAAGAACCAATAGGACGATTTGGTGAGCCGAGACCAACGCGATTACGACGAATAGCTTTTGCAATCTTATCAACGGCATCGTCTTGCCCAATGACATGAGATTTAAGGTCATCTGCTAGGTGAATCAATTGCGATTGTTCTTTTTCTTTTAACTCGCCAACAGGAATACTCGTTTTTTCTTCAAGGATACTCTCAATTGTTTTTTCGGTGATGATCGGCGTATCTTCTTGTTCAACTTTTTGTTTTTGTAAGTCTTTATATTTAATGATTTGATCACGGAAATAAGCTGCGCGTTCATAGTCTTCATCACGAGTAGCTTGCGCTTTTAAGTTTTCAGCTTCGACGAGACGCTGATCAATCTCTTTTGGATCAACGAAGGTTAAAGTCAAATTCAATTTTGAACCAGCCTCGTCCAATAGATCAATGGCTTTATCTGGTAAAAAACGATCTTGAATATAACGATTAGATAATGTTGCTGCTGCACTAATGGCATCATCAGTATATTTCACATGATGGTAATCTTCATATTTACCTTGAATACCTTTTAGAATAGTTATTGTTTCTTCAACAGATGGCTCTTCAACTTTGACAGGTTGCATTCTCCGTTCAAGGGCGGCATCTTTTTCAATGATACGGTATTCATTTAGAGTTGTTGCCCCAACAAGTTGTAACTCGCCACGAGCTAAGGCTGGTTTTAAAATATTTCCAGCATCCATATTCCCGTCACCAGCATTCCCGGCACCGACAATTTCATGAATCTCATCAATAAATAAAATGACATCTTGTCGATTTCTGATTTCTTCCATCAATTTTTGCATGCGTTCTTCAAACTGGCCACGGATGCCTGTTCCTTGAACAAGACTGACCACATCTAAGCGGATGACTTGTTTCCCCTGGAGTTTATAGGGAACATCACTATCAACAATTTTTTGGGCTAACCCTTCGACGACAGCCGTTTTCCCAACACCAGGTTCTCCGATTAGGACGGGGTTATTTTTAGTTCGTCGATTTAGAATTTCAATAACGCGTGTGATTTCTTCATCGCGTCCAATTACAGGGTCTATGCCACCTTTACGAGCAATGTCAGTCACATTAATACCAAATTCTTCAAGTAAGCCTTTAGCTTGCTGATTTGTCTGTGACGCTTGGTGGCGAGAAGACTGTTGGTTAGGGATTTTTCCATTGTTCCCACCATTACCTCCGGCTTGTGTTGGAGGGGTATTTGGAAGATCTCCAAAAGATCTAAAGTTATTGAGATCTCCAAAGAAATCATCAAAAAATGGATTGACTGGATCCTGTTTTGACTCATTTCGAGCACCAATACCACCTAAAATGGAATTATTAGCATCAGTTTTCATGATTTGGTAACAATTTTGACACAAATCAATTTGTTTTTGTTTCCCATTGACATTAGTATATAAATGGATTGAAGCTTCATTTAATTGACAATTTTGACAGAGCATAGAATACCTCCATTGCATTTCTATTAACGTGATTGACTTATAGTCAAACAAGGTCAAACTTTATAACCATATTATAGCACCCTCTTAGAGGAAATCAAGTAAAAAGTTCCTTGTTTTAGCACTCTATTATTAGGAGTGATAAATGCATGATTTACTGTTTTTAATAGGATAAAAGAAAGATCCTGAATAGTATGACTGAAAAGATTGAGAAAATTATCTCTTTTAGTGTTTGTTTAGGGTAATTTGTGTTAAAATAATATGGAAAACTTAGAAATAGGAGAATTGAAATGGAATCACATTTAGTGAGAATCATCAACCGCCTTGAATTAATGGTTAATGACGGTGGCAATTTAAAAAGAAATTTTGAACGTGATGGTGTAGTTGTAGCAGAAGTATCATTTGCTAACGATCTTGAAACTGGACCAGTTTTTACATTACGTGATGTTGATGCACGTGAATCATATTCATTTGATAGCATTGATTTAATTGCAATGGAAATTTACGATTTATTATATTAATGACTTCAATAGTTTTGTAGTGGAAAACTTGCATTAGCAGGTTTTTTATTTTTGTATTGTATTATTATACAGCAAGTGTTATAATTATTTCATTGTTTTTTATTATTTAGGAACTTTGGAGTATAAATATGAATTTTTCTTTTCTGCCACACTATTGGGGCTACTTTAATTATGGCGTCCTCGTCACAATTTTAATTTCAATTTCAGTCGTATTTTTTGGTACTATACTAGGTGTTTTTATTACTTTTTTAAAAAGAAGTTCTTTTCCACCATTGAGATTGCTCGCTAACTTTTATGTCTGGATCTTTCGTGGCACACCTATGGTTGTTCAAATAATGATTGCCTTTGCTTGGATGCATTTTAATCAGATGCCGGTCATTGAATTTGGCGTTTTAAATCTTGATTTTTCACGCCTCCTACCTGGGGTAATTATTATTTCATTGAATAGCGGCGCCTATATATCAGAAATTGTCAGAGCGGGAATTGAAGCTGTTCCAGCAGGCCAGTTAGAAGCTGCCTATTCTTTAGGGATTCGTCCTAAAAATGCTATGCGTTATGTTATCTTACCTCAAGCTTTTAAAAATATTTTACCAGCTCTGGGCAATGAATTTATTACTATTATTAAAGACAGTGCCCTCTTGCAAACAATTGGTGTTATGGAATTATGGAATGGTGCGCAATCTGTTGTTACTGCTACCTATCTACCAATTACGCCATTATTATTTGCTGCATTTTATTACTTAATGGTGACAACTGTCATGTCACAGTTACTACAATTACTAGAGAAAAAAATGGGACAGGGAGCTAAGAGTTTATGAATCAAACGCTATTAACAATCGAAGGGTTACATAAATCCTTTGAGAATAATCATGTTCTCAAAGGAATTGACTTGAGTATCGAAAAAGGAGAAGTTCTTGTAATCATCGGACCATCTGGTTCAGGGAAATCAACCTTGTTGAGAACGATGAATTTATTAGAAGTTCCAAGTCAGGGGAAAATTACCTTTGAAGGTGTCGACATTACTGATAAGAAAAATGATATTTTCAAAATGCGTGAAAAAATGGGAATGGTTTTTCAACAGTTTAATCTCTTTCCTAATATGACCGTTATGGAAAATATTACAATCTCACCAATTAAAACAAAAGGCATTAGTAAAAGTGATGCTAAACAAAATGGACAAATTCTTTTGGAAAAGGTTGGTCTGGTTGATAAGGCTAATGCCTATCCGGCTTCCCTTTCAGGTGGCCAACAGCAAAGGATTGCAATTGCAAGAAGTTTAGCGATGAATCCGGATATGCTCTTGTTTGATGAACCAACCTCTGCTCTTGATCCAGAAATGGTTGGGGAAGTCCTCACTGTAATGAAGGACCTTGCTTTATCTGGAATGACGATGGCAATTGTAACTCATGAAATGGGCTTTGCAAAAGAAGTTGCAGATCGTGTCATTTTTATGGATGGAGGTCTTGTTGTTGAAGAAGGCAGTCCAACTGACCTCTTTGATAATCCAAAAGAAGAAAGAACAAAAGATTTCCTTAGTAAAGTCTTGTAGGATAAGCCGGTTGAAGCCGGTTTATTTTTTTAACCTATTTTTAATAATATTCTTGAGAAGGAATACATTTTTATTATCCTATGTTATAATTGGAAGGTATAAAAGGAGATTATTTTGAATATATTGCAAGCCGAAATCGGAAAAAAGTACATCATAACATCTATTAATCTTCCAGACTCTTTTCAAAGATACTTATCTCATTTGGGAATGTTACCTGATAGACAAGTCATGTTAATTTCAAAAACAAAAGTAAGTGCAATTCTTATTTTAGCTGGCCAACGTCTAGCATTTGATAAAAGTATTTTAGAAAATATTGTCGTTGAAGTATTACCAGATTCTCAAAATGCTATTCCATTGACAGACCTTTTTGTAGGTGAAGTGGCATATATCGAGACTATTTATACTGCTAAAGAAACTAAGCGACATTTAATGGATATGGGCTTAACAAAAGGCACACAAGTTAAACTAATAAAGGTTGCGCCTCTAGGAGATCCAATTGAAATCTCAATAAGGGGATTCGAACTAACACTGAGAAAATCAGAAGCACAATTAATTAGTGTCAATCGAAGATAGGTATGTAAGAGGAATTATGAGGAAAGTTACATTAATTGGTAATCCCAATAGTGGAAAAACAAGTTTATTTAATTTATTAACTGGTAGTAACCAAAAAGTTGGAAATTGGCCAGGTGTCACTGTTGATCGAAAAAGTGGTTTGCTTAAACTTGATAAGGCTATTGAAATTCAAGATTTACCAGGTGTGTACTCTTTATCGCCTTATACCTCAGAGGAAAAGGTGGCAAGAGATTACTTACTGAGTGGTCAATCACAAGTCATTATTGATGTCTTGGATGCTTCAAACCTTGAAAGAAATCTTTATCTAACAACCCAACTCCTAGAGCTTGGGGTTCCATGTTTACTTGCATTGAATATGATTGATGTGGTGGAAAAAAATGGGCACCAGATTAATAGTAACAAGCTTAGTTATCAACTTGGGGTACCGGTAGTATCCATTAGTGCCTTGAAAAATAAAGGAATTGATTCATTTATAAAACAGATTCAAAAAATTGTTACTAATGGCTCTCCATCACCATATCCAATCTATGACGATCGGCTTGAAGCGGCCTTAAGTCAGATAAATCAACTGTTATCTGACTATGATTTAGGAGTGAGTAGACGCCATTATCTCATAAAATTATTTGAAAGAGATCCGTTAGTTCAAGCTCATCTCAATTTACCATCAACTATTGTTAAAGAAATCGAATCTATTTCAGCAATCACAGAAAAAATCTTTATGGAAGATGCGGAATCGATTGTTATTAATCAAAGATATGCCTATATTGATACCGTTTGTCAAATGGCTCAAATCAAAAAAGATAATTTTGAACTGAAATTATCCGATAAGATTGATAATCTGATTACCAATCGTTTTTTAGCCTTACCAATTTTTGCTGTTATTATGTTTATTGTTTATTATTTATCCATTCAAACAATTGGTACTTTAGGAACTGATTGGGTTAACGATTATTTATTTGGAAAACTCGTTCCTGATTCTATGCAGACTTTTTTGACTTATTTAAAAGTAGAGTATTGGTTAAAGTCTTTAATTATTGATGGTGTTATTGCGGGGATTGGTGCCGTCTTAGGTTTTGTTCCACAGTTATTTGTGTTATTTTTTTGTTTAGGAATACTTGAAGATATTGGTTATATGAGTCGGATTGCCTTTGTTATGGATCGCATTTTTCGCAAGTTTGGGCTTTCGGGAAAGACATTTATTCCCATGTTGATAGCGACAGGATGTGGTGTTCCAGCAATTATGGCCAGTCGTACAATTGAAAATGAACAAGACCGCAAGATAACCATTATGACATCTACATTTATGCCTTGTTCTGCAAAAATGTCTATCGTTGCTCTTATTTCAGGAGTTTTCTTTCCAAACAATCCTTTAATTGCTCCAAGTGCTTATTTTATTGGTATTGTCTCTATAATACTATCAGGTATTGCCTTGAAAAAAACAAAATTACTCTCAAGTCAAGCCAGTCCCTTTATTATGGAATTGCCTTCTTATCACTTACCCCATTTTCCGACAGTTGTTTTGTACGCCTATAACAAAGCGTTAAGCTTTGTTAAAAGAGCAGGTACAGTTATTTTTGTTTTAACCATTGCCCTTTGGTATTTGACCTCTTATAATTTTCATTTTCAAGCTGTTAATGCTCAAGATAGTATCCTAGCTATACTAGGACAACAGTTTGCTTGGATCTTTTCACCTTTAGGATTTGGTAACTGGAAGGCCACAGTGGCGACCTTTTCAGGTTTATTGGCTAAAGAAACTGTTGTTGCGACATTTGGTATTTTTTATCAAAACAATCAGATTTCAGATGCCTCTAATTCAGGACTCTTATGGCATCAATTAAGATTGGACTATCCTCCTTTGGCAGCTTATTCATTTTTGGTATTTAACCTACTGTGCGCTCCTTGTTTTGCAGCAATCGGAGCCATTAAGCGTGAAATGAATAGTAGAAAATGGTCTTTATTTGCTATTTTATTTCAAACGGTCCTGGCTTATTTGATGAGTTTTCTGATTTATCAACTCGGGCTAGTCATTCAGACAGGTAAGGTTTCGCTTCTGACAGTTATTGCTGTATTTTTAGTCGGTCTCGTTTCTTATTTGGTCTTACGAAAACCAAAAGAAAGTCATTCAGATTTAATTACATTAACTAATATTATCAATTTTGGAGAGGAATAAAAGTCGTGTCTACAGTAATCGTTTTTATTATTTTACTTGTCCTTGTATTACTTAGTTTAATATATTATAACAGTCAAAATGGCTCCTGTGGAGACTGTGATTGTTCATGTCCAATTAAAGAAAAAATGCATAAGAAAGAATAATAAGAGGGATAGTCCCTCTTTTTTTGGTATAATAATAAAAATAGAGATAAGGAAAAACAAAGATGACACAAATAATAGATGGTAAAGCACTCGCTCAAAAAATTCAAAGAAATTTAGCTGAAAAAGTACAAGTGCTAAAAGAGAGATATCAAACGGTTCCTGGGCTCGTTGTTATTTTGGTTGGTAATAATCCTGCAAGTCAAGTTTATGTCAGAAATAAAGAAAAAGCTGCTATTGCAGCAGGTTTCAAAAGTGAAACAGTCCGTTTATCAGAATCCACTTGTCAAGAAGAATTGATTGCAATCATTGATCAATATAACGCAGATGACACAATCCATGGGATATTAGTTCAATTACCTTTACCTGCTCATATCAATGATAAAAAAATCATTCTATCAATTGATCCTCATAAAGATGTGGATGGTTTTCATCCGATGAATACAGGTCATCTGTGGTCAGGAAGACCGCTCATGGTTCCATGCACACCAGCTGGTATTATGGAAATGTTCAGTGAATATAATATCGATTTAGAGGGAAAAAATGCAGTAATCATTGGTCGCTCAAATATTGTAGGAAAACCAATGGCTCAATTGTTATTAGATAAAAATGCAACCGTAACTTTGGCTCATTCGCGAACCAAACATTTATCAAAAATAGCAAGTCAAGCTGATATATTAATTGTTGCAATTGGACAAGGAAACTTTATCACCAAAGACTTCATCAAAAAAGGTGCTGTAGTTATTGATGTTGGAATGAACCGCGATGATAATGGTAAATTAATTGGGGATGTCGATTTTGCTCAAGTATCACCATTAGCAAGCTATATCACCCCGGTCCCAGGTGGCGTTGGACCGATGACAATCACAATGCTTTTGGAACAGACTTATCAAGCTTGTTTAAGAAGTGTGACAAAATGAATTTAGATCAAGAGTTTGTAAGTAGGGTCATTTGTCCTAGGCCTCAAAAGAGTCATAAAGGCGATTTTGGCCGAGTTCTTCTAATTGGCGGTCTTTATCCTTATGGTGGTGCTATTATCATGTCTGCTATTGCAGCAGTAAAAAGTGGTGCTGGATTAGTAACGGTTGCGACTGACAAAGAAAATATTATAGCATTGCATAGTCACCTTCCAGAAGCTATGGGAATTTCAGTTGATGATCAGACATCCTTAGAAAAAGCAATTACGGAAGCAGATATCCTCTTAATAGGACCAGGACTTGGGGAAGATAGCAGAGCTTATCATTTATTCAAGTTAGTAGTCGATTCTTGCAGTCAATACCAGTCTTTAATCATAGATGGCTCAGCCCTATCCCTTTTAGCAAGAGAAGATATTACCATCTTAGAGAATAAGAGACTTGTTTTAACACCACATCAAAAAGAGTGGGAAAGATTATCTGCCATTCCAATAGACGAACAAACTACAGAACGTTCACAAAAAGCTTTGACTGTATTTCCAGAAGGAAGCATTCTAGTTGCAAAAAGTGAGCAAACAAAAATTATCACTCATTCGGAAGTGGCTGTTCTAACTATTGGAGGCTCTTATCAAGCAACTGGTGGAATGGGAGATACACTGGCTGGATTAATTGCTGGTTTTTTAGCTCAGTTTAGGCAGTCACCTCCATTTCAAGTGGTTGCTGCAGCAACTTATCTCCATTCCGCAATAGCTAAAGCCCTTTCTAGCGACCATTACGTTGTACTTCCAACTCAAATCAGTCAAGAAGTCCCTAAATGGATGAAAAAATTCGTTAATCAAGAAAAATAATTTTAAATTGAGAAGCCGAAAAAGGCTTCTTTTTTGACCCTTATAGTCACAATTTATCATTAAAAATGGTATAATTGCAATAGTGTAAAATGGCGTAATTGCCTGTAATAGTAAGGAAAGGTAACCTGATGGCAGACTATTTAAGTGTCAGTAATCTGACGAAATATTTAAAACTGAAGTTTGACCGGGATCCCTATTTAGAGAGGGTTTATCTGACTGGGCAGATTTCCAATTTTAGAAAACGACCAAAGCATCAGTATTTTTCTCTAAAAGATGAAGGTGCAGTCATTCAAGCCACAATGTGGGCAGGTGTTTACAGTAAGTTAGGGTTTGATTTAGAAGAGGGCATGAAGCTTAACGTTATAGGACGTATCCAACTCTATGAGCCATCGGGTGCTTATTCTATCATCATAGAACGAGCAGAACCAGACGGCATTGGTGCCCTAGCTTTGCAGTTTGAACAATTAAAAAAGAAATTGACGACGGAAGGCTATTTTGATGATAAACATAAGCAAGCTTTACCACAGTTTGTGACTAAAGTTGGCGTGTTAACTTCTCCTAGTGGTGCGGTTATTCGTGATATCATTACGACGATTTCTCGTCGCTTTCCAGGTATTGAGATATTATTATTTCCAACAAAAGTACAAGGTGAAGGTGCCGCTCAAGAAGTTGTTGATAATATTATTAAAGCAAACCAAAGAGATGATCTGGATCTATTGATTGTTGGCCGCGGTGGCGGTTCAATTGAGGATCTTTGGGCTTTTAATGAAGAAAAAGTAGTTCATGCCATATTTGAATCTCAGCTTCCCATTATTTCCAGTGTTGGTCATGAAACGGATACGACTTTGGCGGACTTCGTCGCCGATCGCCGAGCTGCAACGCCAACTGCAGCTGCTGAATTAGCGACACCTGTAACCAAAGCTGATATCTTAGCCTGGATAAATGAGCGGCAGACCCGTGCTTTTCAAGCAAGTAATCGAATTGTTAAAGAAAAGCAAGAACGAGTGAATAAGCTTGCGCAGTCAGTTATTTTTCGTCAACCTGAAAGGTTGTATGATGGCTATCTTCAAAAGTTAGATCGTCTTAACATGAGCTTACTGTCATCACTCAAGGAAACTCTGTCTAGCAATAAAGAATCAGAAATTCAAATGAGGCATAGACTACAGTCGATAGACTTAATCAGTCGCATTAATCGTTTCCAGGACAGGGTTACAAGTCTTAATCAACAGTTAATATTCAATACAAAAGCGTCATATGAAGCTAAATTAAGACGTTTTGAAAAAGCACAGGATACCTTGTTATCACTCGATACCAGTCGTATTATTGCACGAGGCTATGCTCTCTTACAGAAAGATAATAAAGTTATAGCTTCTATTACAGAAATAGAAAAAGGTGATCAACTTAGTATTCAACTAAGAGATGGTCAAGTAGAAGTAGAGGTAAAAGATGTCAACAAAGAAAACATTTGAAGAAAATTTACAAGAATTGGAAATGATCGTCTCAAAACTTGAAAATGGTGATGTTCCTCTTGAAACAGCCATAACAGAATTTCAAAAAGGAATGGTACTTTCAAAGGATCTTCAAAAAACATTGCAAAATGCTGAAAAGACTTTAGTAAAAGTTATGCAAGCTGATGGCACAGAAGTAGATATGGATGCTTAATGGATAAGTTACGAGAAATTAATCAGACAATTAATCAATTTTATCATCATTATCAGTCTGTTTCAGAAGATCTCATTGAAGCAATTATGTATTCTGTTGATTCAGGCGGCAAGAGAATTCGTCCCCTTTTTCTACTTGAAGTTCTAGAAGCGCTTCAACAAGAGATTAATCAAAATCATTTAAAAGTTGCTTCTGCCTTAGAAATGGTTCATACGGGAAGTTTAATTCATGATGACTTACCAGCAATGGACGACGATGATTATCGCCGTGGTCGATTGACAAACCACAAACAGTTTGATGAAGCTACAGCAATTTTAGCAGGGGATAGCTTATTTATTGACCCCTTTTTATTAATTTCGGAGACAACTTTTGATGCTCAGGTTAAAGTAACCCTAATTTCCCAACTAGCACTTGCAGCTGGAACCTTTGGAATGGTTGGAGGGCAAATGCTTGATATGAAAGCAGAAGGTCTAGACTTGAATTTGTCAGAGTTACAAGAAATTCATAACCATAAAACAGGAAAATTATTAGCTTATCCATTTACTGCAGCAGCAATTATTGCAAAACTGCCTGATACTATCGTTACTGATTTAACAAAAGCTGGAGAGTTAATTGGCCATGCTTTTCAGGTGAGAGATGATATTCTTGATATCACCGCAAAATTTGAAGAATTAGGTAAAACACCAAATAAAGATATCAAAGCAAACAAATCAACCTATCCAGGTTTAGTCGGTTTGGAAAAATCGTATCACATTTTAAATGCTGATTTGAATGATGCTTTATTAATTTTTGAAAAGCTTGCAAGCCAGATAAATTTTCAGCCAGAAAATCTGATTGCATTAGTAGAAAGGTTAAGATTAGATGCCTAAAGAAAGAGTGGATGTATTAGCTTACAAACAAGGTTTATTTGATACTAGAGAACAAGCCAAAAGAGGTGTTATGGCTGGCTTAGTTATCTCAGTAATTAATGGACAACGTTTTGATAAACCTGGTGAGAAAATTGATGATGGAATAGAGTTAAAATTAAAAGGTGAGAAGCTTAAATATGTCAGTAGAGGTGGCTTAAAGCTTGAAAAAGCGTTAACCACTTTTGACATATCGGTTAAAGACCAAGTTTGTATTGATATTGGGGCTTCTACAGGAGGCTTCACAGATGTGATGCTGCAATCAGGAGCGCAATTAGTTTATGCTGTTGATGTAGGAACAAATCAGTTAGTTTGGAAATTACGCCAAGATAAACGTGTTCAAAGTATGGAGCAGTATAATTTTCGTTATGCACAGTTAGAAGATTTTTCAGAAGGGCAACCAATCTTTGCCAGTATTGATGTCTCTTTTATCTCATTACATCTTATTTTACCGGCATTAAAAACAATTTTAGCCGAATCTGGAAAAGTAGTTGCTTTGATTAAACCACAGTTTGAAGCTGGTAAATCGCAGGTGGGTAAAAATGGGATTATAAAAGATAAAGCCGTACATATAAAAGTACTGGAACAAGTTACAACTTTTGCCGAGGATTTCGGATTTACTATTAAAGGGTTAGATTTTTCTCCAATACAAGGAGGACATGGAAATATTGAATTTCTAGCTTATATGGAAAATGTTGAACCGGCAAAACAACTAGATCACAGATTACTTTCTGAAGTTGTAGAAAAAGCACATAAGGAATTTAAGCAAAATGAAGAAGAATGAACGTTTAGATTTAATAAAGCGAATGGTCTTAACAAATGAGATTGAAACGCAACATGATTTACTTTCATTGTTGAAAGAAGAAGGTCTGGAATTAACACAAGCTACCATTTCACGAGATATGAATGAGATTGGCATTGTAAAAATTCCTTCTGGGAATGGGCGCTATATTTACGGGTTATCTCAAGATAGTGGCAAAAAAATCCTGCAAAGACCAAGGTCAATAAAAAGTACAATTCTAAGTATTTCTGAGAAACGATCTGATTTAAAATGCCACTTATTTTTTAATGTAGTACCAGGCAATGCTATGCTCATAAAAAAATACTTGGTGGCAGACTTTGCAGAATTAATTTTTTCTGTCATTGTTGATGACAACAGCATATTATTAATTGCTAATACTGAAATTGATGCCGATCATATTCGACAACAAGTAAACTTGTGGAGAGTAGAAAAGTTGTAATAGAAAGAAGATGGAATGTTATTAGAAATCTCAATCAAAAATTTTGCAATCATCGAAGAAATTTCATTGACATTTGAAAATGGCATGACTGTCCTAACTGGGGAAACAGGCGCCGGTAAATCCATCATTATTGATGCAATGAATATGATGCTCGGTGCGCGTGCTAGTACAGAAGTTATTCGACATGGTCAAAAGAAAGCAGAAATAGAAGGGTTTTTCTCTCTTGAAAAAAATGCTGAATTACAATTACTTTTAGAGGAAAATGGTTTAGATGGTCAAGAAGAGTTAATCATCCGTCGTGAAATTTTTGCTAATGGCCGAAGTGTTAGTAGAATTAATGGGCAAATGGTTAATGTGACGTTTTTAAAAGAGGTTGGACAATTTTTAGTTGATATCCATGGTCAGCATGACCAGGAAGAGTTGATGAGAGCGTCTCATCACTTGGCTATTTTAGATTCATTTGGCAGTCAAGATTTCAGTCTTTTAAAACATGATTATCAAGAGGTTTTTAACAACTACAAGTCTGTTCGCAAACAGGTTATTGAAAGACAAAAAAATGAGCGTGAACACAAAGAACGTATTGATATGCTATCTTTCCAATTGGCCGAGATTGAGGCAGTAGATCTTCAACGAGGAGAGGATGAGAGTCTTAATCAAGAGTACCAACGGTTGTTAAATCATAAAAATATTGCTGATACATTAGCAAATAGTTACGCTATGCTAGATAATGAGAACTTTTCAAGCTTAAACAATATCCGATCAGCTATGAATGATTTAATGGCAATTGAGTCTTTTGATACTCAGTATCAAAAGCTCTCAACAAGTATCTCTGAGGCATACTATATTCTTGAAGATGTCACCAAAGAACTGTCAGATACTGTTGATTCTCTTGATTTTAATGGAGCTCGCCTCATGGAAATAGAGAGTAGGCTAACACTAATTGATAGTTTAACTCGAAAATATGGTGGTTCTGTTGACGACTTACTAGATTATTATGATAATATTCAAAGAGAGTATCAACTCTTAACAGGTTCTACTCAGTCATCTAGTGTAACTGATTCTACCTTAAAAACGTTAGAGAAAGAGCTGGTTACAAAGGCAAATCAATTAAGTGAAGAAAGACAAAAGCTAGCTCAGCAATTGGAAGCTGATATTAAAGCAGAGTTAAAAGATTTATACATGGAGAAAGCAGATTTTCAAGTTAGTTTTGAAACCTCTAAATTCAATTCTCAAGGAAATCAATCCGTGGAATTTTACATTTCAACCAACCCAGGGGAAGGTTTTAAGCCATTAGTTAAAGTCGCATCAGGTGGGGAATTATCCCGATTGATGTTGGCTATCAAATCAGCAGTATCAAAACGTGAAGATAAAACTAGTATTGTCTTTGATGAGGTTGATACAGGCGTATCAGGTCGTGTAGCTCAAGCAATTGCTAGAAAGATTCACAAAATTGGTCAACATGGACAAGTTCTTGCTATTTCGCATTTACCGCAAGTTATTGCTATTGCTGACTATCAATTTTTTATTTCTAAAGAAAGTAAGGAAGACACGACTGTTTCAACAGTTAGTCTGTTAACCTATGAGCAAAGGGTTGAAGAAATTGCTAATATGATAGCAGCAAATGAAATCACTGAGACGGCACGAGAACAGGCAAGAGATTTATTAATTAAGCCATAATTCAGTAAGAGACAGCTTAATCGCGTCTCTTTTTGAGTGGATTGCCAATTTTGATTTTTTGCACAATCAATGTTAAAATATAATGATAAAAGTCAAGTGAAAGAACGGAACTTATACATGGAAAAGATAAAAATTCTAACAGATTCATCTATTACAATTGAAAAAGAGTTAATTGAAAAATATGATATTACTGTCGTGCCATTATCTGTTATGGTTGATGGGAAATTATATTCAGATAATGATCTGAAAGAAGAAGGTCAGTTTCTGAAATTAATGAAAAATAGTAAGGAGCTTCCTAAAACGAGTCAGCCACCAGTTGGTCTCTTTGCAGAATATTATAAAGAGTTTATAGAGCAGGGCTATAATGAAATAATCGCAATTCACCTTACTCCAGCTTTGTCCGGGACCATTGAAGCGTCACGTCAGGGAGCTGAATTAGCTGGTGCTCATTGCCATATTATTGATTCTGGCTTTACCGATCAAGGAATGAAATTCCAAGTTGAGGAAGCAGCAAAGTTAGCTAGTGAGGGTGCTTCAGTAGTTGATATTTTGACAAAGATTCAAGAGACTAAGGAGAAAACAAAACTATTTATTGGTGTGTCAACTCTTGAAAATTTGGTCAAGGGTGGACGAATTGGCCGAGTAACTGGATTAATTTCTACACTACTTAATATGAGAGTCTTAATGGAATTACAAAATGCTGAACTTAAAACCGTGGCAAAAGGTCGTGGTAATAAGACCTTTAATAAATGGTTAGAAACCTATATGAGTGACACTAAAGATAAGGTTATTGCAGAGCTAGGTATTTCATATGCAGGTGATCAAGGTTTAGCAAATCATTTAAGAAATATTATTAGAGACTACTATAGTGGCCCTATTTCATTCCTAGAAACAGGCTCTATTATTCAGACGCATACAGGAGAGGGCGCATTTGCCGTAATGATTAAATATGAATAAAAGACAGTTTTTTAAAGATATTGTTTTTTTTGCACTTTGTCTGATTTTGAGTATGCTACTATTGAATTGGGTTATTCCAAATTCAGATGCTCAGATAAAAAAGAGTGATTACTTACAAATAAAGTCTCACACTTATCATTATGTTGCTCTAGGGGACTCTTTGACAGAAGGTGTTGGGGATTCTACCGGACAAGGTGGCTTTGTTCCACTATTAGCTAATGATCTGGGCGACCTTAAGTCAGCAGACGTATCTTCTCAAAACTATGGGGTGTCAGGTAACACTAGTAAGCAAATTTTGCAGCGGATGCGATCAGACAGAGCCTTGAAAAATGATCTTAAAAAGGCGAACTTATTAACGATAACAGTTGGTGGAAACGATGTCATGGCTGTTATTAGAAAACAGTTAGCGCATTTAAAATTATCAAGTTTTGATGGTCCAGGGGAGGATTATCAGGTGCGCCTGAAAGAAATTATTAAGCTAGCGCGTAAAGATAATAAAACTCTCCAAATTTATATTTTGGGAATTTATAATCCTTTCTATCTTAACTTTCCTGAATTAACTGAAATGCAAGATGTGATTGATAATTGGAATAGTAAAACAAAAGAGGTTACAGATAGTTATAAGGGTGTCTATTTTGTTCCCATCAACAATCGTTTGTATAAAGGAATTAATGGACAAGAAGGAATAGTCCAATCGACCGGGGATCAAACTCGAGTGGTTAATGATGCCTTATTTAATCAAGATCATTTCCATCCGAATAATATTGGTTACCAAATAATGTCAGATGCAGTATTGGAGACGATTAAAAAACATGAAAAGAAGTGAAACAACGAAAAAACTAAAAAACAAATGGAAGTTAGCATGTCTATTCTTAATAGCTTTTAACTTTGCGCTTGTTTTAGTCATTGGAAGTAGGCTGATTCAAGTCAGAGAGCCAAATTCTCAAAAGCTTGTTTCTACAGTTTCCAACTCTGTTAAGGTTGGAACGATTTCGACAAATCGAAGTCAAATTAATAAAACTGTAGCAAGTTACTTACAAGATTATCAAAAAAAAGATTTGATCTATAAAATCTACACAACCTCTTCAGCAATCATCTTTGAAGGCAAATATCAATTTCTAGGCTATGAAGTTCCTCTTTATATTTATTTTCAACCAATTGCTTTAGAAGATGGGAGTTTACAACTACAAGTTTCTTCAATTTCTGCGGGGACATTACCGTTACCAGAGTCAGAAGTACTCCAGTATATTAAATCTACTTATAAACTACCGAGCTTTGTAACTGTAAATAGTAAAAAATCTTCAATTATTGTCAACTTACAAGAAATAAAAAATGGTGCTGGTATTTATTTAAAGGCAAAAAAAGTGGATTTAATTAATAATCAAATTACTTTCGATATTTATAAGAAAAAAGCTTAAATAACGTTAAATACTTGACCTGAAAGCTTTTTTTAGATATCATAAGTATTGTTAAAGCATATTGCTTATTAATTAATTGGAGGATTTGTTAAATGGCTAACAAACAAGATTTAATCGCAAAAGTTGCAGAAGCAACTGAACTTACTAAAAAAGATTCAGCAGCAGCTGTAGATGCTGTATTCTCTGCAATCGAAGGATTCCTTTCAGAAGGTGAAAAAGTTCAATTAATCGGCTTTGGTAACTTTGAAGTTCGCGAACGTGCAGCTCGTAAAGGTCGTAACCCACAAACTGGTGCAGAAATTGAAATTGCAGCATCTAAAGTACCTGCATTCAAAGCAGGTAAAGCTCTTAAAGACGCTGTTAAATAATTAATATTTAAAAAGCCTATCATATCAAGCTTTTAAGCTGATGTGATAGGCTTTTTTATGTGTCTTGGAGGCAAAACTTATTAACAATCCATTTCATTAAGTTACTGTGTTTTTAAGATAATCCAAGCTAAATGACTTCCTTAGCTGGTTAAGTTTATTTAGAATGATTCTAAATTAATTGACTTTTTTATTTAGAACGATTATAATTAAAGTAGATAATAAAATTTAAAAATAAAGACAATTTTTAAACGTGTTTTACTTGGAGGGAACATCATGACTTGGATTAAAGAACATATTCATTTATTGGAAACATTAACGTGTTTACTATTAATTTTAATTGGTTTACCATTGCTTGGACAGCATCCACAGCTAGGAGTTGGATTTTTTATTGCTGGATTTGTAATTGGGGGTTATAAATCAGCAAAGGAAGGGCTATTAGATTTAATTCAAAATAAGCATCT
This sequence comes from Streptococcus hongkongensis, assembly GCF_053206145.1. Lineage (NCBI taxonomy): Bacteria > Bacillati > Bacillota > Bacilli > Lactobacillales > Streptococcaceae > Streptococcus > Streptococcus hongkongensis. The sequence goes on along the minus strand of NZ_JBRUGD010000004.1, from coordinate 41,671 downwards.
TTCTGTAGATGTTTTAATGATATTGGCTGCTGTTGGTGCAGGAATTATTGGCTATTGGCTAGAGGGGGCCTTGCTTATCTTTATCTTCTCACTTTCAAGTACACTTGAAGAGATGGCTTTGGAGAAAAGTAGAGATTCCATCTCAGCTTTGATGAATTTGACACCTGATACAGCGCGTCGTTATGATAATTCAGATGAAATAATTGAAGTTGAAACAAAGCAATTGCATGTTGGTGATAGACTTCAGGTACGTAAAGGTGAATCGGTACCAATTGACGGTGAATTACTTAGCCCATTTGGTCAATTTGATGAATCAATGGTAACTGGTGAGTCAATTACAGTTGATAAAGAAAAAGGTCAAGCATTAATAGGTGGGACTATTAATGAAGGGCAAACCATTGATATGTTAGTGACAGTTGAAAATGAAGATACATTATTTGCAAAAATTGTCAATTTAGTGGAATCTGCACAAACTCAAAAAAGTAAAACGGCTACTTTCATTGAAAATTTGGAAGATGCCTATGTGAAATTTGTGTTACTATTAGTACCATTCTTTATTCTTTGTTGTCATTTCCTTTTAGGATGGGATTGGCTAACAGCATTTTATAGAGGAATGATACTTCTAACAGTTGCTTCTCCGTGTGCATTAATTGCCTCATCCTCACCTGCCAGTCTGTCGGCCATTAGTAGAGCAGCGCGAAAAGGATTAATTATTAAAGGTGGAGATATCATTGACAATATGAGTGATATTAAAGCAGTCGTGTTGGATAAAACGGGGACATTAACGCAAGGCAAACCTTCAGTGGTTGATAGTCATTATGAAGGTGATAAGCTAGTTATTGACGCTCTGGTAAAAACAGCAGAAGAAGCATCTAGTCATCCAATTTCTAAAGCATTACAGGAATATACAAAAGAAAGTCAACGCCTTACTTTGGAAGAAAGTCATGAAATTTCTGGTAAAGGGTTTATCTTTAATTATCAAGGAAAAGAATGGAGAATTGGCAAAAAATCATTTATCTTAGAGGTTGTTGCTCATATTAATCATTTAGAAGCTGACATTGAAAAGTTAGAAGGACAAGGAAAAACTTTAGTTTATGTAAGTCAAGGAACAGAGCTTGTTGCTTACTATGCTTTATTAGATGATATTAAAGAAGAATCTCGTCAAGCTATTAAGATGTTACGTGATATGGGGATTAAAACTATTATGTTAACAGGGGATCAAGAGAAAACAGCAAAATATGTTGCTGAAAAATTAGGTATTGATGATGTTGTTGCTAACTGTATGCCGCAAGATAAAGTAACTCGTATTAACGACGTTAAGGAAAAATACGGTTTTGTAGCAATGGTGGGTGATGGGATAAATGATGCACCTGCACTTGCACAAGCAGACGTTTCTTATGCAATTGGATCAGGAACTGACATCGCAATGGAAAGCGCTGATAGTGTAATTATGGATGATTTAACAAAAATTCCGTTCTCAATCAAATTATCAAGAAAAATGAAGGGAATTGTTAAAACAAATATTATCTTTGCTCTTTCTATCATTAGTATTTTAATTTTAGCCAACGTTTTCCAAGTGGTGACATTGCCTTTAGGAGTTGTAGGTCATGAAGGGTCGACTATTTTGGTTATCTTAAATGGTATGCGACTATTAGGCTTTAAATAATATCAAACTTGAAACTTAGTGTGAAAGCGGTTATACTATTACTACGAGATTTATTAGAGGTGATAGTATGTTTGAACTTGCTTTAATTGGTTTAGCTCTTTTTTCAATTGTCAAAATTGTTGCTCTTATTAAATTATCAGATATTTATTTTATAAAAGGAAAGCCAAAAAATAATGATGATATAGTTGAACTAAGTGATGATTCACAATTAGATGAGTCGACTAAATATAAAAGAGACTACTTTAAGTAGTCTCAGAGTGAAGACAAAGTCATTTGTCTTCACTTTTCTTGGTGGTCTGGATACAGGGGACTTCCTTTGGAATTCCATTGTTAAAATTTTAGACCCTCGCTTTTTATTTCAAGGATCACAAAGAATTAGTCCATTGAACTAATTCTGCCAAAATTTTCCGGAAATGGCTGACAATAAGTATATCAGCCATTTTTACTACATAGAAAAGAACTCTAGAGCAATAGTTTCACAGTACAAACCCTTATTTCTCCCGGATATGTAATGCCTTACTTTTTAGACTAAGTTTCAAAAAACTTCTAAACTTGATCTAGTTGATATAATTGAGTTTTCCATGAAAATCATCTAAGCTTTGATAGCCTTTTTCTTTCATTATTTCTTTCAATTCTTCAGTTATACGTTCAAAAATTTCAGGTCCTTCTTCTTGTAAAGCAGTGCCGATTTGAACCATACTCGCGCCACAAAGAATATGTTCAAATGCATCTCGCCCGGATTTCACTCCTCCTGTGCCAACAATTTGTATAGACGGGTTTAGTCGTTGATAAAAAGCATGTACATTGGCTAAAGCAGTTGGTTTTATGTAATCTCCACCAATACCACCAAAACCATTTTTAGGCTTTATAATAACCCTTTCATCGTCAATTACAAGGCCGTTTCCAATCGAATTAACGCAGTTAACAAATTTTATAGGGAACTGGTTAAAGACTTCAGCTGCTTGATCAAAATGTACAATGTCAAAATAAGGTGGTAATTTTACTCCAAGTGGTTTAGTGAAGTAGGAGAAGATTTCTGCTAATAATTGTGAGGTGGTTTCAAAATCGTAAGCAATTTGAGGTTTTCCAGGAACATTTGGACAAGATAAGTTCAATTCAACCAAGCCTTGATAATCTGATTCCTGGATAGCTTTTAAGATGGTGTGAGTATCTTCAGGTGATACTCCGACTACAGATAGAAAATGATTTTTGCTAGTTGAATCTTTTGACAATTCAATCAGGAAATCTAAATAATAATGAAACCCTAAGTTTGGTAATCCCATAGAATTAATTGAACCGAATTCAGTTACTGCATAGCGTGGCTCGGGGTTGCCCTCTCTTTTTTCTAAGGTACCCGTTTTAGTTACAAATGAGCCGGCTTGAGAGTGCTCAATTGTGAGCAATTCTTTTTTGGTCATGCAATAGACACCGGCGGCATTCATTAAGCAGTTAGCAAATTCAAAGTTGGCAATTTTTGTTGCAGTTGAAATCATAATATCCTCCAAATTTTGGCAAATTTTTTCTATTCTATCACTAGACTTAGAGAATGACAAGATAAAAATGAAAAAAAGTACTGTTTAAAAAATAATTCCGAACATTATGGTATTTTCATGATAATAGCAGAGCATTTTCAAAATCTCTAAGAATCCACTAGCTTTTTTACCCTATTTTTTGTAAAATAGTAGAGTACTAGGTTTAAACCTAAAATAAAAGGAGATAATTACTAATGGTAAAATTGGTTTTCGCTCGCCACGGTGAGTCAGAATGGAACAAAGCTAACCTCTTCACTGGTTGGGCTGATGTTGATCTATCAGAAAAAGGAACTCAACAAGCAATTGATGCTGGTAAATTAATTAAAGAAGCTGGAATTGAGTTTGACTTAGCTTTTACATCAGTACTTAAACGTGCCATTAAAACAACAAATCTTGCACTTGAATACTCTGATCAACTTTGGGTACCAACTGAAAAATCTTGGCGTTTAAATGAACGTCATTACGGTGGCTTAACTGGTAAAAACAAAGCAGAAGCTGCTGAAGAATTTGGTGATGATCAAGTTCACATTTGGCGTCGTTCATATGATGTATTGCCTCCAAATATGGCAGTAGATGATGAGCATTCAGCTCATACAGATCGTCGTTATGCACATCTTGATAATTCAGTTATTCCTGATGCAGAAAACTTAAAAGTAACATTAGAACGTGCTTTACCTTTCTGGGAAGACAAAATTGCTCCAGCTTTAGTAGATGGCAAAAATGTTTTCGTTGGTGCACACGGTAACTCTATTCGTGCCCTTGTTAAACATATTAAACAATTGTCGGATGACGAAATCATGGATGTTGAAATTCCTAATTTCCCACCATTAGTATTCGAATTCGATGAAAAACTAAACCTTACGGCTGAGTACTACTTAGGTAAATAAAAGTGAAAATCAGGCTTATTGCTTGATTTTTCTTTTTATTTCTTATCATCTCTAAATGTTTTATGGTATGATGTTATAGAAAGTGAGGTTGCTTTAATGAAAGCTAATGAGCGTAGACAGCAGATTTTAGAAATGTTAGAAAATAGTGAAAAGACTTTGTCTGCATCTTATCTTGCGGAAGAACTTGGTGTAAGCAGACAAATTATTGTAGGAGATATTGCAATATTAAGAGCTTCAAAGCATGATATCTTATCAACACCAAGAGGCTATATTTTCAATCAATTTTTGCTTACGAATGATTTTAAGGGTAGAATTGTTTGCCAACATAGCAACAAAGAAACTCAAGAAGAATTAGAAATCATTATAGCAAATGGTGGATCCATTTTGACGGTTGAAATAGAACACCCTATTTATGGTATGATAGTTGCATCTTTAAATATAAAGACTAAAGAAGATATCAGTGACTTTATGACTAAGATTACTAATGCTCAAGCTGAGTTATTATCTTCATTAACAAATGGTTTACATAGTCACCTCATTTCATCCCCAGATAAGGAAAGTTTTGATAAGATAAAAAAAGAATTAGCAAAAAGGAATATTTTATATCAAAACAACTAAAAACAATTACAAGTGTCTTGACACTTGTAATTGTTTTGGCTTATAATATTAGTCAGAAGGAGTATTTATGACTAATAAAACAACACAAACTATTGCATATTCATCTATTCTAGTTGCTTTTGGAATTTTAATTCCTATGATAATGCCGATAAAAATTATTATTGGCCCATCATCTTATACCCTTGCTAGCCATGTTCCTCTTTTCTTAGCAACTTTCATTTCATTACCGGTTGCAATATTTGTTTGCTTGGGTACAACTTTAGGCTTCTTTCTAGCTGGATTTCCGTTTATTATTGTTTTAAGAGCCTTTTCTCATATTGTGTTTACAATAATAGCAGCGCTTTATCTAAAGAAAAACGCAACTAAACTTCAGTCGCCTTTAAAAGATCTGCCGTTTGCTATAACGATTAATATTATTCATGGATTGGCCGAATTTCTAGTTGTTTTGCTATTTATTAATGGACAAGCGAGTGATTTGGCTTATGTTTGGTCAATTTTTTTATTGGTTGGTTTAGGAACTTTTATTCATGGTTTGGTTGACTTTTACCTTGCTTTGACACTTTGGGATACTCTAGTGAAAAAAATGGGATTCAAATTGATTTAAGAAATATTTTAAATAATGTAAGCATTCTTACTGGAAGGGCTTGCATTTTTTTTATTTTACTGGTATATTAGTTAATGCATTTGTGAGTTTTGTAACAATAGGAGATAAATATGAAAAGTCCTGAAATGATTTTGGAATCAACAATTGAAATAGGTTACCATAAAATTGAAAAAAACTTTCTAGCAAAGGCTATTTTAGGTTTTATTGGGGGAGCGATGATTAGCTTAGGCTACCTTCTTTATGTTCGAATTGCAGCAAGTGGTCTTGAAGTATTTGGTAGTTTTTCGAGTATATTAGGAGCTAGTGCCTTTCCTATTGGCTTAATTATCATACTAATGGCTGGTGGTGAACTAATTACTGGAAATATGATGGCAGTATCAGCAGCTTATTTTGCTAAAAAAGTATCCTTTCAAGAATTACTTAAAAACTGGTTGGTCATTACCTTGTTCAACCTTGTTGGCGCCTTTTTTGTTGCTTATGTATTTGGTCATTTTTTAGGCTTAACATCCACAGGAATTTTTAAAAAGGAAGTTATCGAAGTGGCCCATGCAAAAATAGCAGCGAGTCCGCTTCAGGCCTTTGTTTCAGGGATCGGCTGTAACTGGTTTGTAGGTTTAGCATTATGGCTAAATTATGCAGCAAAAGATGCCAGTGGTAAAATTTTAGGTATTTGGTTTCCTGTAATGACATTTGTTGCATTAGGCTTTCAGCATAGTGTTGCCAATGCATTTATTATCCCGGCAGCAATTTTTGAAAATGGGGCAAGTTGGCTAGATTTTATCAAAAATTTCATCTTTGTTTACCTTGGGAATATCATTGGCGGAGCCGTTTTTGTTAGCTTGTTTTATTATCTTGCATTCAATCACCCAAAAGAAGATTGATAACAATGTCTTAAAAATTTTTTGACCGAGATTTTATTCTCGGCCTTATTTTTTATGTTAAAATAATAAGGATAGTGAATTGGAGGATTTGGTCATCAAAAATAAATTTGAATCGATAAAATTTGTAAAGAAAACAGCTAGTATAACTAATCGAATCCATATCCTTTTTTTGATAATTGTGTTACTTTTTATTGCTTTAATTCTTCGTTTAGCAAATATGCAAATACAAGACAAAGCCTTTTATGATGCGAAATTAAAGTCTTCTACCGTCTATACAATCAAATCATCAAATCCCAGAGGAAAGATATTTGATAGTGATGGTAAGATATTAGTTTCAAATGACATTAAGGATGTCGTAACATTTACACGAAGTCCTAAGTTAAGTGCAAATAAGATGAAACAATTAGTCAAAGAATTATCTGCATATGTTAGGTATCCAGAAAGGACAGTTTCGCATCGAGCAAAAATTGATTATTATTTGGCTGATCCATCAAACTATGCAAAAGTTGTTGCAAAAATGCCTAAAAATAAGAAATTTGATAATTATGGAAATAACTTAAAGGAAAGTCAAGTCTATAAAAATGCTGTTGCCATGCTAAATGATAAAAAACTTGATTATTCAGTGAATGATTTAAAAGAAATCGCTATTTTTAATCAAATGAATAGTATTGCAACGTTTGATACAATCACGCTTAAAACAGAAGAATTAAGTGAAGAAGAAATTGCTTATCTCGTTGCCAATAAGGCAAAGTTACCTGGTATAACTGTTAGTACGGATTGGAATCGGAAAGTTGAAGAGGCAAGTTTAAGTTCGATTATTGGGCAAGTTTCTAGTCGTGAGGCTGGACTACCGCAAGAAGAAGCGACAAAGTATATTAAAAAAGGTTATTCATTGAATGATCGCGTCGGAACGTCATATTTAGAAAAAGCTTATGAGACTGTTTTACAAGGTCAGCATGGCATTAGACAAATTCGAACAACTAAATCAGGCAAAATTATTTCCAATCAGATCAAACGTCAAGGTAAGGCGGGGAAAAATATTAAATTATCAATTTCCACAGATTTTCAAAAAGATGTTGATAATATCGTGAAAAAATATTTAGAAGCTGAAATAAATTCTGGATCTGGTAAGTACTCAGAAGGGGCTTATGCAGTAGCAATTAATCCCAAAACAGGCTCAGTACTTGCAATGACAGGCTTAGTTCATGACCCTGAGACAAACCAACTGCAAAAAAATGCTTTGGGAACAATTACAAATGTCTTTACGCCAGGATCCGTAGTCAAAGGTGCTACCTTGGCTTCTGGTTGGGAAAACGGTGCTATCTCAGGCAATCAAATTTTAACTGACCAATCTATTCAATTTGGAAATTCAAAACCAATTAATTCTTGGTTTACTGCAGGACAACAAAATATTTCAGCTGTGCAAGCATTGGAATATTCTTCAAATACGTATATGGTTCAAGTAGCATTGAAAATGATGGGCCAGGATTACCATACTGGAATGAGCCTTACAACAGATGGTATGAAAACAGCAATGTCCAAGTTGAGAAAAACATATGCAGAATTTGGACTTGGTACAAGTACGGGGGTTGATTTGCCTGGTGAATCCTTAGGTTTTTTGACTAAAGATTATACCGTTTCAAATGTTGTTACAGAATCTTTTGGACAATATGATAACTACACGACGATGCAACTTGCTCAATATGTTTCGACAATTGCAAATGGAGGCAAGCGAATTGCCCCTCATTTAGTTGAAGGTATCTATGAAGAAAAAGAGAATTCAGTAAAAACTGGAACAGATAATTTAGGACAATTAAGTCAGACTGTAACAGGAAAAGAATTAAATAGAGTAAATATTTCCGAGAAAGAGTTAGCCTTACTTCAGGAAGGCTTTTTCCAAGTTGTTAACAGTCCGAGTGGATTTGCAACTGGTAAGGGTCTATTAGGTACAAATGTCACGATTAGTGCTAAAACAGGTACTGCTGAAACTTATATAAAAGATAATAATGGTAATACTCTCGATACTTATAATTTAAATGTTGTTGCATATGGACCGAGTCATGATCCACAAATTGCAGTGGCCATCATGTATCCTCATGCTTTAGATTCATTAACGAAATCACATCAATTTATGGCACGAGATATTATTTCAGAATATATGAATAAGTATAAAAAATAAGAAGGAGCCCAAAAGTGTTATATCCAACCCCCATAGCAAAATTAATAGATAGTTATTCAAAACTGCCAGGAATCGGTATCAAAACGGCGACGCGCTTAGCATTTTATACAATTGGAATGAGTGATGAGGATGTCAATGATTTTGCAAAGAATTTATTAGCTGCAAAACGTGAATTAACCTATTGCTCTATTTGTGGTAATTTGACAGATGATGACCCATGTGGTATCTGCACTGATCCAAATCGACAGCAAGAAGTCATTCTTGTGGTAGAAGAATCAAAAGATGTTTCGGCAATGGAAAAAATTCAAGAATATCAAGGTTTATATCATGTTTTGCATGGTCTTATCTCACCAATGAATGGTGTTGGTCCAGATGATATTAACTTAAAACCATTGATAACACGTTTAATGGATGGAAAAGTTACAGAAGTTATTGTTGCCACCAATGCTACTGCTGATGGCGAAGCCACCTCGATGTATATATCTAGAGTATTGAAACCAGCGGGTATTAAAGTAACCCGTTTAGCAAGAGGATTAGCAGTTGGTTCAGATATAGAATATGCGGATGAAGTGACTTTACTTCGAGCTATTGAAAATCGAACAGAGCTTTAATAAAGAAGAAAGTATGAAGGTCACTTCTTACTTTCTTCTTTTTATCTTTTCTAATAGTTTTTGAAATGCCATTCATTTTCTGATATAATTAGGAGAAATTAATCAGATAGGAAGAATAACAATGTCAAAACAAACCCTTGTTTTACTATATGGTGGTCGTTCTGCTGAACGGGAAGTTTCAGTTTTATCAGCAGAAAGTGTCATGAGAGCTGTAAACTATGATAAATTTCTTGTTAAAACATATTTTATTTCTCAAGTAGGCGATTTTTACAAGACACAAGAATTTGATCAACAACCTGGTAAGGATGTTAAATTGATGACTAATCAAAGTATTAGTTGGTCACAACTTATCAAAGCCAGTGATATTTATGAACAAGATGCAGTTGTATTTCCTGTGCTTCATGGACCTATGGGAGAAGATGGTTCAATCCAAGGCTTTCTAGAGGTTTTGAAAATGCCATATGTTGGAACTAATATTTTAGCTTCAAGTGTTGCGATGGATAAAATTACTACTAAGCATGTACTAGCTTCTGTAGGGATTCCACAAGTGGCATTTACAGTTTACATTGATGGTGATGACTTAGAGGTTTGCATTACTGAAACCTTAGAAAAATTGCAATATCCAATCTTTGTTAAACCTGCTAACATGGGCTCCTCTGTAGGGATTTCTAAAGTTGAAACAGAAATAGAGTTAAGAGATGCTATTGAGTTAGCCTTGAAATATGATAGCCGAATCTTGATTGAACAAGGACTTGTAGCTCGTGAAATAGAAATTGGCTTGTTAGGAAATTCTCATGTGAAGTCAACATTACCTGGCGAAGTAGTTAAAGATGTTGCATTTTATGATTATAGAGCAAAATATATCGATAACAAAATTATGATGGCTATCCCAGCTGAAGTTGATTCAGCGATTGTTAAGGAGATGAGAATGTATGCTCAAGTAGCCTTCAAAGCTTTAGGTGGATGTGGACTTTCTCGTTGTGATTTCTTTTTAACAGAAGATGGGAAAATATATTTAAATGAATTGAATACAATGCCAGGTTTTACACAGTGGTCAATGTATCCATTACTTTGGGAAAATATGGGTTTGTCTTATTCTCATTTAATTGAAGAATTAGTTCGATTAGCTGTTGAGAAGTTTATTGAACGTGAAAGTCACTTAATTTAAACTAAAAAAGAGTCTGAGAATCTGTGATATACTCCCCTTATAGTTTCTAGTGAATTTTTGTTTTTTCACTGTCTACTATAAGGGGAGTATATCAGTTTGTCCCAGACTCTTTTTGATGCGCAATTACTTAATATGCTACATGTAAAGGTCATAATTGAATATTCTATGTTTCAGACTATTACGAGAATAGTAGAACTATTTAATCGTAGCTTTCTCTAAATATGCTGAAGATTAATAAAAATGTGGTATAATGGTAGGAAAGTCTGTCCAGACGATACGATTAAGAAGGAAATAAAATGAAATTATCATTACATGAAATTGCTAAAGTTGTGGAGGCAAAAAATTCAGTATCTGAATTTGATGACGTTCCTCTGAATCAGATAGAATTTGATAGTCGCCAGATTAAAAAGGGAGATTTGTTTTTACCTTTAAAAGGTGAACGAGATGGGCACGGTTTTATTGATTTAGCTTTTGAAAACGGTGCAGTTGCAACTTTCTCTGAATATCCAATTACAGGAAAACCTTTTATTTTGGTGGATGACTGTCTCCATGCTTTTCAACTTTTAGCTAAATACTATATCGAGAAAATGAGACTTGATGTTATTGCTGTGACAGGTTCTAATGGCAAGACTAGTACAAAAGATATGATTGAAGCAGTTTTGGCAACGACTTATAAAACATACAAAACACAAGGGAATTATAACAACGAAATTGGATTGCCTTATACAGTTCTCCATATGCCAGATGAGACGGAAAAAATTGTGCTTGAAATGGGACAAGATCACATGGGGGATATTCACTTGCTTTCGGAAATTGCTCGTCCTCATATTGCAGTTTTAACAATTATTGCCGAAGCACATCTTGAATTCTTTGGCTCTCGGGAAAAAATTGCTCAAGGAAAGATGCAGATTGTTGATGGTATGGATTCGCATGGTATTTTGTTGGTACCTGGAGATTCAATTATTGACCCATTCTTACCAGAAAATCAGATGGTAATTCGTTTTGGTGAGAACCAAGAAATTTTTGTCAAAGACATAAAAGAAGATAAAAATTCCATAACCTTTACAACTAATGTCCTTGCTCGACCACTTACCTTACCATTATCGGGCAAATATAATGCGATAAATGCCATGATAGCAGCCTATGTTGGTAAATTATTAGCTGTAGCAGAGGAAGATATTGTTGAAGCTTTAGAAACCGTTCAATTGACCAAAAATAGAACTGAGTGGAAAAAAGCTAATAATGGTGCAGATATTCTCTCAGACGTATATAATGCCAATCCAACTGCAATGCAACTTGTTTTAGAATCATTTTCTAATATTCCCAGTAACCCAGATGGAAAGAAAATTGCTGTGCTTGCAGATATGAAAGAACTTGGGCAAGATGCTGTCGCATTGCATTCCAAACTAATTATGAGTCTAAACCCAGAAAAAATTGATACACTGATTTTTTATGGAAAAGATATCCAAGAGCTATCACAATTGGCAAGTCAAATGTTTCCAATTGGACATGTCTACTTCTTTACTAAGAATGCTAATGAGGATCAATTTGAGCAACTTTGCCAATTAACTAAGGAGATGTTATCTCCTAATGATCAAGTTCTGCTGAAAGGCAGTCACTCAATGCAACTTGACAAACTAGTAGATTTATTGGAATTTACTAACTAAAAAGTAAATCTATAAACATTTTCTTTAACTTTATTAAAAAATAAACTTGTTAATGATAAGTTCATAAGGTATAATAAAAAGATAAAGAAAGGACTGTTTATGGAATTTTTTAGTACAATCCCTGTAGGACTACCTCATGTTACTCCTATATTTTATCTCGGAACCATTCTAATTGCTTTGATGCTTGTGGTATTAACATATAAATTACAAGACTCAAAGACCTACGCAAGAGCGTTTATCTTGTTACAAATTAGTCAAATCTTGTCACTTTATATTTGGTATGTTTTTAAAGGATTTCCACTTCGTGAAGCCTTGCCACTTTATCATTGTAGGATTGCTATGTTGGCTGTATTCTTATTACCGAATAATAATCGTTACAAGCAATTGTTTATGACATTAGGTATAGGCGGAACATTTTTAGCTTTATTATCACCAGATTATTATCCTTATTCCTTATTCCATGTGACAAATGTGGCCTTTTATCTTGGACATTATGCACTTTTGGTAAATGGTGTTTTATATTTGACCAAGTACTATAAGAAGGAACTATTACCTACAGCAGTTCTATTTAAAGACTTGCTCTACATTAACTTTTTTATTCTAATTGTTAATGTGTTTACCAAAGGTAACTATGGTTTCTTAATGGATATTCCCATTATTCATACGCATCACTTAGTGTTTAATTACTTATTGGTAACTAGTGGTTTAACAGTGATGATAAAAACAGTTGAGCTTATTTTTAAGAAAAGTCAAGAGCCCAATCGTAATTGGACTAAAGCAACGCTTAGAAAGTAAGACATTGCGAAAGCTAATAAAATCAGATATAATGAAAGAGTTGTTTAAAATATGACTCTTTTTATAATAAGCAAATGGAGTAAAGCCAATGTAATCACATAATGACTGGTAACAATCATATCATATTATTAAAATAAGGAAAAAATATGTCACTTAATGAAGAAATAAAAAAACGTCGAACTTTTGCCATCATCAGTCACCCGGATGCTGGTAAAACGACAATTACAGAACAGTTACTTTACTTTGGGGGAGAAATCCGAGAAGCAGGTACAGTAAAAGGTAAAAAAACAGGAACTTTTGCAAAATCTGACTGGATGGACATTGAAAAACAACGTGGAATTTCAGTTACTTCATCTGTTATGCAATTTGACTATGCTGGAAAACGTGTCAATATCTTGGATACACCAGGGCACGAAGACTTCTCAGAAGATACATATCGTACACTAATGGCTGTTGATGCAGCTGTTATGGTTATTGACTCTGCAAAAGGGATTGAAGCACAGACCAAAAAATTATTTGAAGTTGTTAAACACAGAAACATTCCAGTTTTTACATTTATAAATAAATTAGACCGTGATGGTCGTGAGCCTCTTGAACTATTAGAAGAACTTGAGGAAGTCCTAGGTATTGCCTCTTACCCAATGAACTGGCCAATTGGAATGGGAAGAGCTTTTGAAGGACTTTATGATTTACATAATCAACGTTTAGAACTCTATAAGGGAGATCAACGTTTTGCTAATTTTGAGGAAGGGCAATTACTTTTTGCTAATAATCCTTTTTATGAGCAGGCTTTGGAAGATATTGAGCTTCTTGAGGAAGCAGGGAATGAATTCTCTGAGCAATCTATTCTGGATGGCGAGTTGACGCCTGTATTTTTCGGCTCTGCTTTAACAAATTTTGGTGTGCAGACTTTCTTAGATACTTTCTTAGAATTTGCTCCGGAGCCACATGGCCATAAAACAAAAGATGATAAAATGATTGATCCTTTGGACAAGAATTTTTCTGGTTTTGTATTTAAAATCCAAGCCAATATGGACCCTCGTCACCGTGATAGAATTGCCTTTGTCAGAATAGTTTCTGGTGAGTTTGAAAAGGGAATGTCTGTTAATTTAACGCGAACTGGTAAAGGTGCTAAACTGTCAAATGTCACACAATTTATGGCTGAATCACGTGAAAATGTTCAGAATGCTGTTGCAGGTGATATTATTGGGGTTTATGACACGGGTACTTACCAAGTTGGTGATACACTGACAGTTGGTAAAAATAAATTTGAATTTGAACCTCTACCAACCTTTACACCAGAACTCTTTATGAAGGTGTCAGCTAAAAATGTGATGAAACAAAAATCATTCCATAAAGGAATGGAACAGTTAGTCCAAGAAGGAGCTGTTCAGCTGTATAAAAATTACCAGACTGGTGAGTACATGCTTGGAGCAGTAGGTCAATTGCAGTTTGAAGTATTTAAACACCGAATGGAAGGTGAATACAATGCAGAAGTAATCATGACGCCGATGGGTAAAAAGACAGTTCGTTGGATTAGTGAGGATGACCTGGATCAGCGTATGTCTTCAAGCCGTAATATCTTAGCTAAAGACCGTTTCGACCAACCAGTATTCTTATTTGAAAATGACTTTGCTCTACGTTGGTTTGCTGACAAGTATCCTGATGTAAAATTAGAAGAAAAAATGTAATTTAAAAAACGTATGAGAGGTCATACGTTTTTTGTAAAATGCCTATTGTTTTATTTGTATTTTTTATAGCATAATATTACAAAAAAATAAAAGTATTAAAAATATTTATCTTTTTCATTATATGATTAAAAATTAGATTCAAGAATCAAAGGAGTGAAACACAATTAAAATTAAAAAATAAAATATATAATTATGTCATGTCTTACTTTATTAATTTTTAATGCGATATCTGCTTGCCACAAAGAAGAAACAAAATCATCTAATCCCCCCCAAAAATAGCAAAATCCATCAAGATAAAAAACCGATTGGAAGTAAGGAATCGTCATATCAACCAAAAAAAGGTAAAGAGACAACTAAATCTGAAACAGATGCTCAGGGAACCAGTTTATCTGAATTACCAGCAACTCAATATAGTCCAAGACCAACCTGATTATCGTAAATAATAAATTTCCGCTTTATCTTCATAACTTAATTTCATAAAAAAGCACCCAATCGTTAGATTTTGTGTCTACTTTTTGGGGTGCAGTTCATTTCTTGGCATTCTTTTAGATTAACCCATAATGTTTAAGTCCAAATCTTATGCCATCTTCGGTATTCTTATGCGTAGTGAATTCTGCTAATTCTTTCAGTTCTGGGATTGCATTTTCCATTGCTACTGGATGGTCAACGGCAGCTAGTAAGTCTAAATCATTTCCTCCGTCACCAAAACCATAGGTCGGTATGTGCTCAGACTGCAGGGCTTTTTTAATCAAAGCCACGCCAGTACCTTTGTTATATCCTTTTTTAACAACATCAATAGAGAAGGGACTATTTCTTAAAAATTTTAGGTTAGGAACACCTCCATGATAGAAGTGGTCATTGTTTTTATCTGATCCACCAACCAAGAGCATATTGACATCTTCTTCTTTGAAGTAATCTTTGTCAATACGTGGTAGGAGGCTATGGAAATAAGCGAAGTGACCACGCAAACCTTCTGACAAACCAGCCAGTACTAATTCATCGGGGGTATAGTAGGCAATGTTTTCTCCTAATTCATTTGCAATTTTGAGCGTTTTTTCAATATCTGACTTATCAATTGTTTCTTTAAAGATAATTTGTCCTTCAACTTGAACTACCATCCCGTTAAGCATGACCACGGAAGAAATGCCTGATTCCTCTAAAATATTTTCCAATTCAAGTACAGAACGTCCTGTTGCAATAACAGGTAAATAGCCATTGGTTCTTAGTTGGTCCAATGCTTTGCGATTATCCATAGAGACATGAGATGTGGCATCTAAAAGCGTGCCATCTAGGTCAAAAAATACAATTCCTTTATAGTTCATGAGTCCATGATATCATAAAAACACTTACATGACATTATTCCTATCTTTTTATTTTTAATTGTGATACACTAGTCTAGTTGTTAATGGAACGACAGAACTATAAAGGCTTATAAGGCAGCTTCGCACTGCTTTTTTAGAAAAGAGAAACATTTGAAATTTACAGAATTTAACTTATCAGAAGACATCCAATCAGCAGTAGTAAAAGCTGGTTTTGAAAAAGCATCTCCAATTCAAGAGATGACTATTCCATTAGCCCTAGAGGGTAAAGATGTTATTGGACAAGCACAAACTGGTACTGGTAAAACAGCTGCATTTGGCTTGCCAACTTTAAACAAGATCCGTACGGATGACAATATCATTCAGGCACTTGTAATTGCTCCCACTCGTGAACTAGCTGTTCAGAGTCAGGAAGAATTGTTCCGTTTTGGTCGTGATAAGGGCGTTAAGGTTCGCTCAGTTTACGGTGGATCAAGTATCGATAAACAAATTAAAGCTTTGAAATCAGGAGCACATATTGTTGTTGGTACGCCAGGACGTCTATTAGATTTAATTAAACGTAAAGCGTTGAAATTAGATCATGTTGAAACATTAATCCTTGATGAAGCAGATGAAATGCTTAATATGGGATTCCTTGAAGATATTGAAGCTATTATCAGCCGTGTTCCTGCTGAACGTCAAACTTTACTATTTTCTGCTACAATGCCAGCTCCAATTAAACAAATTGGCGTTAAGTTCATGAAAGAACCTGAGCATGTTCAAATTAAGAACAAAGAACTAACTAATGTTAATGTAGAACAATTTTATGTTCGCGTTAAGGAACAAGAAAAATTTGATACAATGACTCGTCTCATGGACGTCCAACAACCAGAACTTTCAATTGTTTTTGGTCGTACAAAACGTCGTGTTGATGAAATTACACGTGGTCTTAAATTACGTGGCTTCCGTGCAGAAGGTATTCACGGTGACTTGGATCAAAATAAACGTCTCCGTGTTATTCGTGATTTCAAAGGCGACCAAGTTGATATCTTAGTTGCGACTGACGTTGCAGCGCGTGGATTAGATATTTCTGGCGTAACTCATGTTTATAACTATGATATTACACAAGACCCAGAAAGTTATGTTCACCGTATCGGACGTACAGGACGTGCTGGTAAAACTGGTGAATCTATCACTTTTGTTTCTCCAAATGAGATGGGTTACCTTTCAATGATTGAAAACCTTACTAAGAAACAAATGCTACCTTTGAAACCTGCAACAGCTGAAGAAGCATTCCAAGCTAAAAAGAAAATTGCTCTTAAAAAGATTGAACGTGATTTCGCAGATGAAACTATTCGTTCTAACTTTGATAAGTTTAAAGGTGATGCTATTCAATTAGCCTCAGAATTTACTCCAGAAGAGTTAGCACTTTATATTTTGAGCCTAACTGTTCAAGATCCAGATTCTTTACCAGAAGTTGAAATTGCTCGTGAAAAACCATTACCATTTAAATATGTTGGTGGTGGTCACGGTGGTGGCAAAGGTGGACGTGGTCGTAACGATCGTGGACGTGGTGGAAATCGCGGAAGACGTGATGACCGTCGTGGTGGATATCGTGACCGAAATGATCGTGATGGTGACCGTCGTAAAAACAAACGTGATAAACGCGATAACCATGATGCAAGTTCAACTGGTTTACGTAAATCTAAGCGTAATGCAAAAGACTTTTACAATAAAGATAAGAAATCATCAAACAAAGATAAAGGTTTTGTTATTCGCAATAAATCAAATTAATAAGTATGAGTCTGGGACAGACACCCATGAGGACAAAGCTCTCATGGGTGTCTGTCCCACTATCTATTCTTTTTGAGATGAATTCCCTTTTTGTTAATAATCTGTTATAATGGTCTCAACCATTTTTGGTATTTATATGAATTTTAGGAGGACGATTGGGATGTCTAATGCCAATCACGCTGATTTTGAGAAAGCGACTAAGGCCGGTTTCATTATTGCACTAGGAATTGTCTATGGAGATATTGGAACAAGTCCACTCTATACAATGCAATCCTTGGTTGAAAACCAAGGAGGTATTTCAAATGTCTCTGAAACCTTTATTTTAGGTTCTATATCTTTGATATTTTGGACTCTAACGTTAATTACAACGATTAAGTATGTTTGGATTGCTTTAAGGGCTGATAACCATCATGAAGGAGGTATTTTCTCTCTATATACACTAGTTAGAAAAATGTCTCCATGGTTAATTGTTCCGGCAATGATAGGTGGAGCTACACTTTTATCGGATGGAGCATTGACGCCAGCAGTTACAGTGACTTCGGCTATTGAGGGCTTAAAAGCTGTACCTGGGATTAGTAGTATTTACCAGAATCAAACGAATGTTATAATCACTACTCTACTAATCATTCTCTCATTATTTAGTCTTCAACGGTTTGGAACTAGTATGATTGGGAAAATGTTTGGACCAGTTATGTTAATATGGTTTAGTTTCCTTGGCTTGATAGGTTTTTTTAATACGCTAGGCCATTTAGAAATCTTT
Organism: Streptococcus hongkongensis; assembly: GCF_053206145.1. NCBI lineage: Bacteria > Bacillati > Bacillota > Bacilli > Lactobacillales > Streptococcaceae > Streptococcus > Streptococcus hongkongensis. The sequence continues at coordinate 23,520 of NZ_JBRUGD010000004.1, read as the reverse complement.
AAAGCTATTAATCCTTACTATGCTATTAATCTATTATTGAGTCCTGAAAATAGTCGTGGTATTTTTATATTAGGTTCAATTTTCCTGGCAACAACTGGTGCAGAGGCGCTGTACTCAGACTTGGGCCATGTTGGCCGAGGTAATGTCTATTTTAGTTGGCCGTTTGTAAAGGTTTGTATATTACTGTCATACTGTGGTCAAGGGGCATGGATTTTGGCCAATCGCAATAGTGGAATTGAGTTAAATCCTTTCTTTGCAGCAGTACCAGAAGGGGTGAGAGTATTGGCAGTTATTATTGCGACTCTTGCTGCAATCATTGCTTCACAAGCTTTAATCACTGGATCATTTACTTTGGTTGCAGAAGCGATGCGTCTTAAAATTTTTCCATTATTCAGGGTAACATACCCGGGTCAAAACTTAGGACAATTATATATTCCAGTTATTAACTGGGTACTATGTTTTATTACTTCATGTGTGGTTCTATACTTTAGAAATTCAGCTCATATGGAAGCGGCTTATGGCTTAGCTATCACCATAACTATGTTGATGACAACCGTACTCTTAAATTATTACTTAATTAAAGAGGGGATGAACTCGATATTAGCTCATGTTGTTATGTCATTCTTTGCACTGATAGAATTCATTTTCTTTGCAGCTTCAGCTGTTAAATTTATGCACGGTGGTTACGTAGTTGTTATTCTTGCCTTAGGCATTGTGTTAGTCATGTTTATATGGCATAAAGGGACAAAAATTGTCTTCAAATATGTTAAATCTCTTAACCTCCTAGATTATAGGGAACAAATTAAAGCGTTGCGTGATGATAAAGCGATTGATCTTTATCAAACAAATGTTGTTTACTTGACAAATAGGTTGCAAGACAATATGATTGATAAGTCAATTTTATATTCCATTTTAGACAAACGTCCAAAACGTGCTAAGGTATATTGGTTTGTTAATGTTAAGGTGACAGATGAACCCTATACAGCTAAGTATAAAGTTGATATGATGGGAACGGATTACATGGTTAAAGTTGAACTTTTCCTTGGGTTTAGAATGCCGCAGTCTGTTCCACGCTATTTAAGAACTATTGTTCAGGACTTAATGGAAAGTGGACGTTTACCAAAACAAGAGCAAGAGTATTCAATTACTCCAGGACGTAAGGTTGGAGATTTTCGATTTGTTATCATAGAGGAGCGTGTTTCAAATGCACGTCAGTTAAATGGTTTTGAGCGTTTTATTATGCAAACTAAAGCAAGTATCAAGCATTTTACAGCGACTCCTATGCGTTGGTTTGGTTTACAATATTCAGAGGTAACAGTTGAAGTTGTACCATTGATACTTTCTGATGTCTTAAAATTACCGATCAAAGAGTTTGAAGCACCAAAAGAAATCAACTAAAAAGTTGAGAGATAATCTCTCAACTTTTTTTATGCTCTTTAATATAATCCAGTTTTTGTTGTCTGGTTTTCTGTTTTTTAAAGCGTGCTTCTGCAGACATTGCTTCTTGTTTACTAGCAAATTCTTCAAAATAAAGTAAGTTAACTGGCAATCTAGCCCGTGTATATTTTGCTCCTTTACCGCTATTATGAACTTTTAGTCTCTTTTCAATATCTGTAGTATAACCAGTATATAAGGTATGATCTGCACACTCTAAAACATACATATAGGCTGTTAAAGAATCCTTAGCAATCATTTTTTTGTTCATGTAGGTTATTTCCAAAATAAATATCATTGATATGGTCTGTGTAGTCCCCATTTTCATTATGGACAATCAAAGGTGGTAAAATTTTCATTCCCTCAATTGAGCCGTCTTTTATAGCCTCAATGAGTAACATATTAGCATCTTTACCTAATTTAGGATATACAAACTGTACTCGTTTCGGTGCTAGTCCATTTTGTCTGAGACCATCTAATATCTCAATGAAACGATCAGGGCGATGTACCATGGCAAGGCGACCGTTTGACTTTAACGCATGACGACTGATTTGGCAAATCTCTTCAAGATTAGTTGCTATTTCATGTCTGGCTAGAAGGTAGTATTCAGAAGCATTTTTTTTAGATGTTTCATTTGTTTTAAAATAAGGTGGATTACAGAGAATTAAATCCACGCCAGATCGTGGTGCATAGTCCAATAGATTTTTTAAATCGTCATTAACCATTTTTACCTGGTGATCAAGTTTATTCAGTTGAATTGACCTTTGAGCCATTTCTGCAAGTCGTTCTTGCAACTCAACCTCAAGAATGGAAGCATTTGTTCTTGTACTTGCAAAAAGTCCAACGGCTCCATTTCCAGAACAAAGATCGACAATCAAACCTTTGGATGGTAATTTTGGAAAACGAGATAGTAAGACACTATCAATAGAGTAACTGAAGACATCTTTATTTTGAATAATTTTTACGTCAGTAGAAAAGAGCTGATCGATGCGCTCTCCTTCTTTTAGTTCTATTCTGTTCATTCCCCTATTATAACAGAAAAGGCACAACTCTGAAAGTCGATAGATTAAAGGTTAAGTAGTCGAAGAGATAATGCACTTTCCCAAAGTTACTATTCATGATACAATAAACAAGATAGAAATCAAAAAGGAGAAACACGTGTTTTATTCTTATTTACGTGGCTTAGTCGTTTTTTTATTATGGGTTGTTAATGGCAATACACATTACCATAACCAAGAAAATATCTTGTCAGCAGATGAAAATTATATCCTTGTTGCACCCCATCGTACATTTTGGGATCCTGTTTACATGGCCTTTGCTGCAAGACCGAAACAATTCATATTTATGGCAAAAAAAGAGCTCTTTACTAATCGTTTATTTGCTTGGTGGATCAAAATGTGTGGCGCATTTCCAGTTGATCGTGAACATCCAAGTCAGGATGCAATCAGATATCCTGTTAATGTTTTAAAAAAGAAAGATAAATCCCTTGTTATGTTCCCTAGTGGTAGCCGTCATTCTAAGGACATAAAAGGTGGTGTCGCGGTCATTGCAAAAATGGCTAAGGTTCGTATTATGCCAGCAACTTATGCTGGACCAATGACAATTAAAGGCCTACTAAAAAGTGAGCGAGTGGATATGAATTTTGGTCATCCAATTGATATTTCTGATATTAAACGAATGAATGATGAAGGAATTTCAGAAGTAGCCGGAAGGATACAGGCAGAATTTGATCGCCTGGATGCTGAAATGCTTCCCTATCAACCTGGAAAAGCATTAAATCCCTTAACCTATATCTACAGAATTCCACTAGCAGTCATTTTAATTATTGTTTTAATATTGACGATGCTCTTCTCATACGTTGCAAGCTTTGTCTGGGATCCAGAAAAACATAGAAAATAAAAATCACTTCACTTGAGTGATTTTTTATGTTATTTACGAATTAATAAGTGAGGTGCATTATGAAAGAAATTCTTACTGTTATAAAGCAATGGTATGATTGCCATTATATTATAGGTAGAGTCATTGCAGTTTTACTTATTATTGTCCTACTTTGTTCATTCTCTTATGTTTTTTTTAATAATAGCAAAGCTGATAATGAAAGAGTGAAAGAGCCAGTCACTTTTAGTCAGGTTAAAGAAGAAACAGGTAATTCTAAGGAGCATGTTCAAGAAGATGTTGTTTCGACCGATACTAAAAAAGAAATCATGGTCGATTTAAAGGGAGCGGTAAAAAAAGAGGGTGTCTATAAGATTTCTTCGGGGAGCCGAGTAACAGATTTAATCCAAATGGCAGGTGGTTTATTGCCTGAAGCAGATAGGCAAGCTATTAATTTAGCACAAAGACTAACAGATGCTTCGGTAGTATATGTTGCTAAACAGGGTGAAAATAAATCAGTTATTCCAAACCCTACTCACCAATCTACTCAGGAAACAGGTGGAAGTGCTAAAGTAAATATTAATAGCGCAACTAGTGATCAGTTGACAAAGATACCTGGAATAGGTGAAAAACGTGCTCAAGAAATTATAGAGGCTCGAGATAAAATGGGTGGTTTTAAAAGTTTAGATGATTTAACAAAAATTTCTGGTATTGGGAAAAAAACAATTGAAAAAATGAAAGATGATTTAAGTGTTGACTAAGTATCTACCGATACCTATTGCGCAATTGGCTTTTTTGGCAATAATCCTTTTTTATAATAGTTATTTTCCAAGTCTTTTTTTGGCTCTCGTTTTACTTCTTCTCCATTTTTTCTTGTTCAAAAATTATGGTTTTATAAAATGTATACAAGTCTGTATAATAAGTTTTGCTATGTCAATGTATTTTAGTTTTAATTTGCATAGGGCAAATCATACAGATAGAAACCAACCTGACTCGATTTCACAAATTCGTTTGATTCCAGATTCAATGACTATTAATGGCGACCTGTTAGCCTTTGAGGGCGAGGAAAAGGGGAATAGGTTTCAAATGTTTTATCAAATGAAGTCAAAAGAGGAGTTTATATTTTTTAGAAAAAATAGTGAGTTTCTTACTTTGCAGGCAGATATTAAACTGGAAGTAGCAGATGGACAGAGGAATTTTAATGGATTCAATTATCGAAACCATTTAAGAAACCAAGGAATTTATAGAATTGGTCGTATTAAAACAATCAAAAAAATACAGTTATCAAGACTTAAACATCCTGTTGAGTATTTATCTAGATGGAGAAGACAGGCAATTGTGACTTGTCAGCAAAATTATCCTGATCCGATGGCACATTATATGACAGGGTTACTTTTTGGATATTTAGATAAAAGTTTTGGACAGATGACAGATATCTATAGTCAACTAGGTATTATCCATTTATTTGCCTTATCTGGAATGCAAGTTGGTTTTTTTCTTAATCTCTTCCGGAAACTGATGATAAAATTAGCAATTCCGCAAGAGTATTTTGCAGGAGTAGAGTTCTTTTTTTCTCTTTTTTATGCTAGTATGACAGGTTATAGTATTTCTGTTTTGAGAAGTTTATGCCAACGAAACTTAAGCAATATGAAGGTGAAACGAGAAAATAATATTGCCTTTACTCTATTCTTATTATTCATTATTTCTCCTAATTTTTTGGCTACTGTTGGTGGTGTTTTATCCTTTAGTTATTCATTTATCATTTCATATGTAACGAGTGAATCTACAAAGAAAAGGTATCAATTTGTCCAGCCTTTTGTTATTGCTATATCTGCATTTCCCTTACTCATTTTCTTTTTTTCAGCTTATCATCCATTATCAATGGTATTAACAGCAATCTTTTCTGTATTATTTGATAGTTTCATATTGCCTTTACTGACTCTCCTCTTTTTTCTAACTCCAATTTTGCCACTACGGATTTTTAATCAGCTCTTTGAAATGATGGAAGTCTTAGTGCTTTGGGTTGGGGAGCATTTCCACCACCCATGGGTTTTTGGAAAACCAACACCATTACAACTTTTTCTTTTTCTTATTATTCTTGCTTTACTCTATGATTTATGGAATAAAAGGTTTGTACGATATTGTTTGTTTGTATCTTTGGGGATACTCTATTTTTCCATCGTACAGCCATTAAAAAATGAAGTTACAATAGTTGATGTTGGTCAAGGGGATAGCATTTTATTAAGAGATATTTATCACAAGACCATATTGATCGATGTCGGAGGTATTCACCAAGTACAGTCGAAGTCTGGCTGGAAGAAGAGACACAGTATAAGTAATGCTCAAAAAACATTGATTCCTTATTTAAAAAGTCGTGGCATTAGACAGATTGATCAATTATTACTAACGCATACTGATACGGACCATGTTGGTGATATGGAAGATGTCGTGAAAGCTATTCCAACAAAAGAGATCTTGGTAAGTCAAGGAAGTTTAACTAATCATAAATTTGTTGAGCGACTAAATGCTATGGCAATAAAAACAAAGGTGGTAAAAAAAGGTGATGAATTAGCAATAATGGGGGCAAAACTTAAAGTTCTTTATCCTTTTGTTAAAGGAGATGGTAAAAATAACGACTCTATTGTTTTGTATGGTAAACTGCTTAATAATCGATTTCTCTTTACAGGTGATTTAGAGGCAGAAGGGGAAAAAGAAGTAATAAGACATTATCCCGATTTAAAAGTAGATATATTAAAGGCCGGTCACCACGGCTCCAAAGGAGCTTCCAGTGACGAATTTATTGACCACATTTTGCCTAAATTAGCTCTTTTTTCTGCAGGAAAAAATAATACGTTCAAACATCCTCACGACGAAACATTACAGAGATTTTCCAAGCGAAGAATTCAAACATTGCAGACAAATAAAAATGGAGCTATTCGATTTGAAGGATTAGTTAAATGGAAAGTTGACTCTGTTCATCCATAAAATATTTACTGCCTATTTAAATCTAATTTCTGCTATAATATAGACATGATTGCAATTGAAAAAATAGAGAAATTAACTAAAGAAAAACTTGACTTAATTACACTAGTAACGGGTGAAGATCTGGGGCAATTAACACAACTAAAGTCTGCTTTGATGGATAAAATTGCTTATGATAAGGATGATTTAACCTATTCCTATTTTGATTTGTCGGAAAGTAATTATCAAGATGCTGAGCTTGATTTACTGAGCTTACCATTTTTTGCAGATCAAAAAGTTGTTATTTTTGATCAATTTTTAGATTTGACGACCACAAAAAAAAATTACTTAAAAGAGAATGAATTAAAATCCTTTGAATCTTATTTAGAACAGCCGATGGATTCCACGCGATTAATTATTTTTGCTCCTGGTAAGCTAGATGGAAAACGTCGAATTGTAAAGCTTTTAAAAAGAGATGCTCAAGTGATTGAAGCTAACTTGTTAAAAGATGCAGAATTGAAGACTTATTTTCAAAAATATAGTCACCATTTAGGTCTTTCCTATGATAGTGGTGTATTTGAACGTTTGCTTTTTAAATCAAATGATGATTTTAGCCAAATCATGAAAAATATTAACTTTCTAAAGTCCTATAAAAAAGAAGGTCATATCACCTTAACTGATATTGATGAGGCAATTCCTAAATCACTGCAGGATAATATCTTTGATTTGACACGTTTTATTCTACAAAAGAAGGTGGAAGAATCGACTAACTTGGTTCACGATTTACGATTAAATGGTGAGGATGAAGTGAAATTAATTGCAATTTTGTTGGGACAATTTAGGTTATTTCTTCAAATTGCTATTTTGGGTAACCAAGGAAAGAATGAGCAACAAATTGTATTAGCTTTATCTGATTTTCTGGGTCGCAAAATTAATCCCTATCAAGTAAAATATGCAATGAAAGATTCGCGTACGCTCAGTTTAGCTTATTTGTATTCAGCTGTTAAATCATTGATTGAAACAGATTATCAGATAAAAAATGGCACTTACGATAAGTCCTACTTATTTGATGTTTTACTGTTGAAATTAATGTCTTAATATATTGTGTTTTACTTAGTATTTAAGCTCTGAGCACTTAATCAAATTAGTTGAAAGCTCTAAAAAAATGCGATACTATAGACCTATAATAAAAGGAAAAGAGGATTTTTACATGGCTATTATTTTACCGGAACTTCCCTATGCATATGATGCACTTGAGCCACAATTTGATCAAGAAACAATGACACTTCATCATGATAAACACCATGCAACTTATGTTGCAAATGCAAATGCTGCATTAGAAAAACACCCTGAAATTGGTGAAGATTTAGAAGCTCTTTTAGCAGATGTTGAATCAATTCCTGCTGATATTCGTCAAGCATTAATTAATAATGGTGGTGGTCACCTTAATCATGCACTTTTCTGGGAATTATTATCACCTGAAAAAACAGAAATCACTTCAGAGGTTGCATCTGCTATTAATGAGGCGTTCGGATCATTTGATACTTTTAAAGAACAATTTACAGTAGCAGCAACTGGTCGCTTTGGATCTGGTTGGGCATGGTTAGTGGTAAATAATGAAGGTAAACTTGAAATTATGTCTACTGCAAATCAAGATACGCCACTTTCATTAGGTTTAAAACCAATCCTTGCTTTAGATGTTTGGGAACACGCTTACTATTTGAATTACCGTAATGTTCGTCCAAATTATATCAAGGCTTTCTTTGAAATCATTAACTGGAATAAAGTTGCTGAGCTATATCAATCAGCAAAAGCTTAATTATAACATGTAAATTAAGATTAACTAAAAGTGGACTGTGCTACAAAAGTTAGACAAGGAGCTAACGATTGGGGACAGTTCATTTTTTGTTTCAAAAATCTTAGTCTACTGTAACTCTATTGTATTTTACAAAACCTTGTAAACTCTAACTTGAAATTATAAGCATAAATGCTATTACATAAATAAACTTGTTGAGCATTTTAATTATTTTGAAGATAAGTTTTGTAATGTTTTTGAAATATTTTGTTCTAAAATCGTCATATTTACTTGATTATTTATTAAATTATTATAAAATAATAGTGTAGGAGACGTAAGATGTTTAATGAGGGAAACAAGTTGTTATTGAGGAAGAAAATAGTATTAATAGGTGTGGGATTTATAACCATCTCAAGTTTAGTTCTGGTAGGTGTTTCTTTATCTCAAAATACAAATGCAAGAGAGTTAAAAGTTGTTAAACAAGTTAAGGTAAAATCTCAAGGTATCAAAGAAAAAAGTCAAGCTGATAAAGATGCAACAGTGGCAGCAGATTTAGATAGAATGACTGCATTGGACCTCTATTATGATTATGCTCATCTAAGTTTGGAAGATACAGTTAAAGCTTATTTGGATGAAGCCGGCATTTCTCATGATCAAGTTGCTTTTTCATATAAAGATTTAGAGTCTGGTAAGACAGCTTCAATGAACGATACGCAGGAAATGACAGCTGGCTCTACTTACAAGTTACCTTTAAATATGCTAGTTGTCGATGAAGTTTCCAAAGGAAAATATACAATGGACCAACGGTTTGATATTACTAACACAAGCTATGAATTACTTGATGAGCATAATGCTTATATGGCCCAGTTTAGTGGTGCGATGTCTATTCCAGATATGCAAGAATACTCCTTGGTTTATTCTGAAAACACACCAGCCTATGCCTTAGGTGAGCGTTTGGGTGGAATGAAAAAAGCTTATAGGAAACTAGGACGTTATGGGCAATCAAAGGCTAATATCAAAACAATCAAGGAATCTGGTAATAAAACGACAAGTGATTACTATATTCAGGTTTTAGATTATCTTTGGAAACATAAAGATAAATATAAGGATATTCTTTATTATATTGGAGAATCTTTCCCAAATGAATATTACAAAACCTATTTATCTGATATCACCATTTACCAAAAACCAGGATACGTGCGAGAAGCACTAAATGTTGATGCTATAGTTTGTGAAAAGAGTCCATATTTGATTGCTCTTTACACTAAGAATCTTGGAGGTAGTACGGAAGAATCAAGTGAAATTAATGGTGTTGGCTATGGACAATTAACAGCCTTGACCTATGTTATCAATGAATGGCACAGGGTTAATCATAATAAAGTTGATCCAACTGCATAATAGACTTTATAATAAAAAACGATAGACTTTCTGATTCTATCGTTTTTTTATGTCTTAAGCATTATTTGACAAACATCGCATCTCCAAAGCTGAAGAAGCGGTATTTTTCATCAACTGCATGTTTGTAAGCTTCCAAAACAAAATCGCGTCCTGCAAATGCTGAAACTAACATGACTAATGTTGATTTAGGAAGGTGGAAGTTGGTTGAAAAAGCATCAACAATGGTAAACTGGTAGCCTGGTTTAATAAAGATATTAGTCCATCCTGAATCAGCCTTAATGTCACCATTAAATTTACTACCAATTGTTTCAAGTGTTCGAATAGAGGTTGTCCCAACCGCGATAATACGACCGCCTTCAGCTTTTACTTGACGTAAACTAGCAGCAGCTTCTTCGGATAGGCTATAAAATTCGGAATGCATATCATGTTCATCGACCTTGTCTACAGAAACTGGTCTAAAAGTACCAAGTCCAACATGTAATGTTAAGTAGACGAGTTTAACGCCTTTTGCTTCAATTTTTTCTAACAATTCTTGAGTGAAATGTAAGCCGGCAGTAGGTGCAGCAGCAGAGCCATTTTCTTTCGCATAAACAGTCTGATACCGTTCAGAGTCCTCTAGTTTTTCATGGATATAAGGCGGTAGCGGCATCTCCCCAAGACTTTCTAAAACTTCTAAAAAGATACCATCATAAGTAAACTCAACAATGCGACCACCATGTTCTAATTCATCAACAACAGTTGCTTTTAGTCGTCCATCCCCAAAAACGACTTGGCTACCAATCTTGAGTCGTTTTGCAGGTTTTGCAAGAACTTCCCATTGATCAGCTTGAGTGTTTTTAAGAAGTAGGAGTTCCACATGTCCATGAGTATCCGGTTTCTCACCATGTAAGCGTGCAGGAAGAACCCGTGTATTATTCATAACAAGTGCATCACCTGGGTTTAATTCTTCAATGATATGGTCAAAGTGGCTATCTACCATGGTTTGATTTGTATGATCGATGATTAACAGTTTTGAACTATCCCTTTTTTCAAGAGGTGTCTGAGCAATCAATTCTTCGGGAAGGTCAAAATCAAAATCGTTAGTATTCATTATTCTCCTTTGTTTAATTGCAAAGCTAACTTTAAATTCCTTGCAATAATAAGATCGTTAACTATTATATCACGTGATTCTGGAAGCGTCATTAGATAAATTTCAAAAAAGGAAATCTTAGTCTTGACAATAATTGGTATATACCATATAATAGAAACACAAAAGGTCTATACCAATAAAAGGAGTTTGAAATGAAAGTTATCCGTGTACAAAATCAAGAAGAGGGTGGAAAAGTTGCCTTCACTTTATTAAAAGATAGTTTAGCTAAAGGTGCAAAAAACCTTGGGTTAGCAACTGGTTCGACTCCGGAAACCTTCTATAAGGAGATCGTAGCAAGTGACTTAAGTTTCACTGATGTGACAAGTATCAATTTAGATGAATATGTTGGTCTTCCTGTGGAAAATGACCAGTCCTATGATTATTTCATGCGTGATCGCTTATTTAATACAAAACCATTTAAAATGAACTATTTACCGAATGGATTGGCTAATAATTTAGAAGAAGAAGTTAAACGCTATGATGCTATTATTTCTGAACACCCAATTGATTTCCAAATTTTAGGTATTGGACGAAATGGTCATATTGGATTTAATGAACCAGGGACATCCTTTAAGGAAAAAACACATGTTGTTGATTTAGAACCATCAACCATTGAAGCAAATAGCCGTTTCTTTAAATCAATTGATGAAGTTCCAAAACAAGCTATTTCAATGGGAATTGCTTCTATTATGGACTCTAAATTGGTCGTCCTATTAGCATTTGGAAAAGAAAAAGCAGAGGCTGTTCGTGCAATGTTAACCGGCGAGGTTACTGAGGAGTTACCAGCTTCGATTTTACAAAAACATTCAAACTGCGTTGTTATTGTGGATACTGAGGCAGCATCACTATTAGGTAATTTATAAAACACATTCCACTTGGGCTAGGATTTTTTTCTTAGCTCTTTTTATTTTAAAATAATATGATAAACTACCTCTATGAGGATAGATAAATCATTAGAAAATCAACGTGTTGGTTCTAGAAATCAAGTGAAACTATTATTGAAAAGCCAACAGGTTAAGGTTAATGGTAAGCTTGTTACAAGCGGGAAGGTAAATGTCGATCCTGGGATACAAAAGATTTGTGTCTCAGGAAAAGAATTAGATGCTAAGGGACATCGTTATTTTATCTTAAATAAACCTAGTGGTGTTGTATCTGCAAGAAGTGATCGTGAGCATCAAACTGTTTTAGATTGCTTAACAAGGAAAGATGTAACACCTGAGCTTTATCCAATTGGTCGACTCGACCGTGACACGGAAGGCTTGGTATTATTAACGGATAATGGTCCTCTTGGGTTTCGAATGTTGCATCCAAAGCATCATGTTGACAAATCTTATTTGGTTCACCTAAATGGTGAATTAAAAGGGGATGCTATTTCCTTTTTTCAATCTGGTATTGTATTTTTAGATGGCACTAAATGTAAACCAGCTCAATTGGATATTTTATCAACAGGTTCAGAAATGTCACAAGCTATTATTACTATTTCTGAAGGAAAGTTTCATCAAGTGAAAAAAATGTTTTTAGCCTACGGCTTAAAAGTCATTTATTTGAAACGGATATCGTTTGCAGGATTAACCCTTGGTAATTTACCAAGAGGTCATTATCGACCATTAACTGAAACAGAAGTTACAGAAATCATAAAATTTTTAGATTAATCTCTCGTCATTAATCTTTATGAAATAAATCACAATTCTTGCAAAAAGGCCTAAGTGACTATATACTTAGTAAGTATTATTTTACAAGGAGATGATTATGAAAGATAAACTATCGACGAAGTTGGCAATTCTGTCAATTTCAATATTTCTCATGTCGCATTTAGCCATTGCGCCTGCTATTCCCAAACTATTTGAACTTTATCATGGTGAAAACCCAAGTATTGGTCTTGCATCTGTTGAGAGTTTAGTGACTATTCCTGCGATGATGATTACTATTTTTGTTATTTTAAGTAATTTTGTAGTCGCTAAAATTGGTAAAAAGAAAACGATTCAACTGGGACTTATTTTAATATTAGTATCTGGTTTAGTATCCTTCATGACAAAAAATTTCACTATCGTTTTGATTTGTCGACTTATTTTAGGGATTGGTATCGGACTATACAACGCTTTATCCATTAGTATTTTAAGTGACTATTATGAGGGTGAGACAAGAGCAAATATGATAGGTTTTCGTACAGCAACTTTAAACATTGGTAAGGCATTAACGACATTTGTAGTTGGTTTAGCGTTACTAATAGGGGTTAATTACACGTATTTGGTTTATCTCTTAGTTATTCCAGTCTATTTCTTCTTTACAAAATTTGTTCCTAAGTCAGATAAAGAAATTGTACAAATAAAGTCTGCTAGTATTTTTGATAAGAAAGCTGCTTTATTGATGTTAGTAACGTTTTTTATAGGAATCTCTTATATTGGAGCTACTATTAAAATTCCTACTTTACTTGTTAATCACTTTGGCTATTCTAGTTTTTTTGCAAGTAATCTTTTGACATTGTTGGCTTTTAGTGGAATTTTTGTGGGTCTTATTTTTGGACAATTAACAAAAGTGTTAGCAGAAAAAACTATGCTTATTATGGTTATCTTAATGGGGCTTGGCAACTTTATGATGACTTTGTCGAATAGTAAAATTCTATTCTTCTTAGCTGCATTCTTAATTGGTGCCAGTTTTGTTGGGACCATGTCATCGGTGTTCAATTATATTGCTAAGTATTATGACCGCCAACATATTAATTTTGTAACAAGTCTTGCAATCACTGCTGGAAATATTGGGGTTATCTTGACGCCACTTATCTTAACAAAACTCCCAGCAGCTTTACATTTGGAATTATTTATTACACCATTTTATATAGCAAGTGTCTTAATGGCTGTAACCTGTCTGGTTTATTTAGCATTACCAAAAAAATAAGAAAAGTTATCAATTGATAGCTTTTCTTTTATTTTCTTTTTCGAATAATTAGGTAGGATAAGATAAGCGAGGAGGAAATGATGTTAGTAGCCATAGACGTTATGGGAAATCGTGTGGCGCTTTTGGATGAGTTACCTCATAAGACAAGGCAATATTTCTGTCCAGTTTGTCGTGGCCAGGTTATTTTAAAAAATGGTCCAGTCAAGCAAGCCCACTTTGCTCATAAGAATGCTTTAAATTGTTCACATAACTCAGATAACGAAAGTCAGGAGCATTTATTATTAAAGGCAAGTTTATATAAAAATCTGATACAAGCTGAAGACGTCAAGCTTGAGAGTTATTTTCCTGAAATTCACCAACTTGCAGATTTACAAGTTAACAACAAATTAGTTTTAGAAGTCCAATGTAGTTCTTTACCTTGTGAGCGACTTAAAAAGAGAAGTATTGCCTATCGGCGTCAAGACCAGATTGTATTTTGGTTATTGGGAAAAAATTTGTGGTTAAAAAATAGACTAACGACTCTTCAGCGACAATTTTTGTCCTTTTCATGGGAAATCGGTTTTTACTTATGGGAAATTGATCTGAATGCTCACTGTCTTCGATTACATTTTATGATTCATGAGGATTTAATGGGTAAGGTAACCTGTTTGACTAGGAAGTGCTCACTGGATGAGGATCTCATGGCTTTTTTTCGTTTGCCATTTCAAAAATTATGTTTTAAACCGCTCGTTGTGACAAGTGACCACAATTTATTGGTGAAAATCCAAAAGGCTTTAAGATATAAAGATAAAAACTGGTTGATAAGACAAGAACAAGCTTATTTATCTGGTTCAAATCTTTTGAATTTGTCAGTTGACGATTTTTATCCCCAATTTCATCCTCCTACTTGTCAACAAGGCTTTAGTCAGATCGATAGTGATTTAGAGAAATACTATGAAGCTTTTCATCTTTATTATAAAGAAATTTCTAATAAAACTGTGCAAACGCTTCATCCACCTGACTTTTATGTTAAAATATGAAAGAATACAAATTTAGGAGGACTCTATGTCAGATAATAGAAGTCATATTGAGGAAAAGTACACTTGGGATTTAAGCACTATTTTTAAAACAGATCAGGCTTTTGAATTAGAATTAGCCCAGTTGAATCAGGATACTGATGTAGCTCAGAAGTATGTAGGTCACTTATTAGATTCTAGCAAAACGTTATTAGAAATTACTGAAAGTCAACTTGAACTATCACGACGAATTGAAAAAGTATATGTCTATGCCCATATGAAAAATGATCAAGATACGACAGTTGCTAAATATCAGGAATATCAAGCTAAAGCTTCAGCTTTATATGCAAAATTTGCTCAAGTATTTTCATTTTATGAGCCAGAATTTATGATGATCACTGCCAAACAATTAGAAGAATTTATGGCAGAAGAAAAACAACTAGGTCTTTATAACCATTATTTTGAAAAATTGTTAAAAAACAAAGAACATATTTTATCACAACGTGAGGAAGAATTATTAGCTGGTGCTCAAGAGATTTTTAACGGAGCTGAGGAAACTTTCAGTATCCTAGATAATGCAGATTTAATATTCCCAATTATTACAGATGATGAAGGTAATGAAGTTGAAATAACGCATGGGAATTTCATTAGTTTGATGGAATCTAAGAATCGAACAGTTAGACAGGCTGCATATGAGGCTATGTATAGTACCTATGAGCAATTTCAACATACCTATGCTAAAACTTTACAAACAAATGTAAAAGTACAAAATTATAAAGCACGTGTTCATAAGTATGATTCAGCTCGTCAGGCAGCGATGTCAGCTAATTTCATTCCTGAAGCTGTATATGATACATTACTTACTTCTGTTAATAAGCATTTACCATTGCTTCATCGTTATTTAAAACTAAGACAAGAAGTTCTAGATGTTGATCAACTTAGAATGTATGATATCTATACGCCATTATCAGAAACAAACCTTGACATGACTTATGATCAAGCGATTGAAAAGGCACAAACTGTTTTAGAAGTCTTTGGCAAGGAGTATTCAGAGCGTGTCAATCGGGCATTTACAGAACGTTGGATTGACGTTCATGTTAACAAAGGTAAACGATCAGGTGCCTATTCTGGAGGATCTTATGATACCAATGCCTTTATGCTCTTAAACTGGCAGAATAATCTTGATAATTTGTATACTCTTGTTCATGAAACTGGTCACAGCTTACATTCAACACTTACTAGGGAGAATCAACCCTACGTTTATGGTGACTATAGTATTTTCCTGGCAGAAATTGCTTCAACGACTAATGAAAATATCTTGACTGAAGCACTTCTTAAGGAAGTAACAGACGATAAAGCACGGTTTGCTATCTTAAATAATTATTTAGATGGTTTCAGAGGATCAGTTTTCCGTCAAACGCAATTTGCAGAATTTGAACATGCCATTCATCAAGCAGATCAAAATGGTGATGTTTTAACAAGTGAATTTGTTAATAATTTGTATGCCGATTTAAATGAAAAATATTATGGTCTTGCAAAAGAAGATAATCATTATATTCAGTACGAATGGGCTAGAATACCACATTTCTACTATAACTATTATGTTTATCAATACTCAACAGGTTTTGCAGCAGCTAGCTATTTAGCTAATAAAATTGTTCATGGAAGTCAAAGTGATATTGATGCTTATCTCTCCTACTTAAAAGCTGGTAATTCAGATTACCCACTTGAAGTTATTGCTAAAGCAGGTGTTGACATGACAGAAGCAGACTACTTAGACCAAGCTTTTACTGTATTTGAAAAACGTTTGACGGAATTAGAAGAACTCGTAGCTAAAGGAGCTCACAAATAAGTAATTAAATAGTGGTTAATTGATAGTTGATGTAATAGAACAACTAGCGACAATTTGTCTACTATTCAAGCGTCTTAAAAAGGTCATTCAATTGATATGACAATTACTATCAATTGATGACTTTTTTAGTATATTCAGAATCTTATTCAATTTCTATGGAGGGGAAATGATGAAAAAATTTATCATATTTGATATGGATGGTGTTATTGTTGATTCAGAATACACATTTTTAAGCAGTAAAACGAAAATGCTTTTAGAGCGTGATATTGATACGGATGAAAGTTATCAGTATCAATTTATGGGGACTACATTTGAGTTTATGTGGCAAAAAATGAAAGAAGAGTGTCAGTTAGAAGAGTCAGTCAATGACTTGATTGACGAAATGACTGTTCGGCGTGAACAAATGATTCAGCGAGGTGGTGTGAAAGCTATAAAAAATGCACCGGCATTTATTACTTATCTGTATGAAAAAGGTTACCCATTAGCAGTTGCGTCTTCTTCCCCGAAACAAGATATTGAACGAAATTTAAAAGCACTCAAACTTGATCACATTTTTGATGTTCTAGTTAGTGGTGAAGAAGTTGAACAGTC
The DNA here is from genome assembly GCF_053206145.1 of Streptococcus hongkongensis. Lineage (NCBI taxonomy): Bacteria > Bacillati > Bacillota > Bacilli > Lactobacillales > Streptococcaceae > Streptococcus > Streptococcus hongkongensis. The sequence continues at coordinate 6,595 of NZ_JBRUGD010000004.1, read as the reverse complement.
AAAACCTGCTCCAGATGTCTTTATAAAAGCGGCGCAGTTATTAGGTGCCCCACAGGAAGCCTGTATTGTATTTGAGGATACAAAAAATGGAAGTATTGCAGCAAAAGCAGCAGGCATGACCTGTATCGGTTTTGCCAACCCTGATTATCCTAAACAAGATTTATCAGCATGCGATAAGATAATCTCTAACTTTGAAGAAGCATATGATTTTCTTTGATTGACGAAGAAATGTACGCTATTTAATCATAAAAAAACAAATAAATTGACATAAAATAACAACTTTAATAAACTAAAAACCTAACATTAACTCAATTATATCATTTAGGTATACGGATTTTAAGGAAGAGGTTTTTGGTGAAAAAAACAAATAGATATATAGTAGCTACAGCAGGAGTGGTACTTCATTTAATGCTTGGGTCAACATATGCATGGAGTGTCTATAGAAACCCAATTATGGCAGAAACGGGCTGGCAGCAATCATCAGTTGCATTTGCCTTTTCTTTAGCTATCTTTTGTTTGGGAATTTCGGCTGCTTTTATGGGGACATTGGTTGAAAAATTTGGACCACGATTAACAGGAACGATTTCTGCTGTACTTTATGCTGGTGGAATAATACTAACAGGACTAGCTATTGCCAATCATGAATTATGGTTGCTTTACTTAGGATATGGTGTCATTGGTGGACTGGGACTTGGGGCAGGTTATATTACACCAGTATCAACCATAATAAAATGGTTTCCTGATAAAAGAGGTCTGGCTACAGGTTTAGCAATCATGGGATTTGGATTTGCTTCATTGTTAACCAGTCCAATTGCGCAATATCTTATTGAACACCAAGGATTAGTTAACACTTTTTATAGTTTAGGGCTAATTTATTTTGTTATAATGTTGCTTGCTTCACAGTTTATTAAAAAGCCAACGACAAGAGAATTTCAAAATTTAGTTAATAAAAGTAAAGATAAAGCAGCAACTGATTTAACAAAGGGCCTGTCTGCAAAACAAGCATTGAAAACAAAAGAATTTTATATTTTATGGTTCATATTATTTATTAATATTGCCTGTGGATTAGGCCTAATTTCGGTCGTTTCCCCTATGGCTCAAGACCTTGCAGGAATGTCAGTTGAGTCGGCTGCCGTAGTAGTCGGATTAATGGGAATTTTCAATGGAATTGGTCGTTTATTATGGGCAAGTCTTTCAGATTATATTGGCCGGCCGTTAACTTTTGTTATTTTATTTATGGTTAATATTATTATGTCAGTCTTCTTGATATTATTCCATTTACCACTATTGTTTGTTTTTGCAATGGCAATATTGATGACTTGCTATGGAGCTGGCTTCTCACTTATTCCCCCATACCTGAGTGATATTTTTGGAGCAAAAGAATTGGCGACATTGCATGGCTATGTCTTGACTGCATGGGCAATAGCTGCATTAGTTGGACCAATGTTATTATCTGTCACTTTTGAAATGACAAAAAGTTATAATAATACCTTAGTTGTTTTCATTGGTTTTTATATTATTGCTTTGTCAATCGCAGTTTGGCTCAAAAATAGTTTGCAGTCTACACAAATGGAAGCTATTAGTAATATAAATAAATTATAGTCTGTTAACTAATATGCTTCTTTAAGATGAAATTTGCCACTGTTTATTTTGAATAGTGGTTTATTTTAATTCTTTAAAAAGCTGATTATGTCGCTATTCTTGACACTAGATAATGGTCTGTGATATGCTACTTTTATGGTAAATTCATATAGTAAGAATGCTAATCATAATATGCGTCGTCCCGTTGTAAAAGATGAGATTGTTCATTTTATGAGGCAGCATCAAGCACAAAATACTGGTTTTTTAGCTGAACTTGAGGTATTTGCTCGGCAAGAAAATATTCCAATTATTCAGCACGAAGTTGTGGCTTACTTCAGACTTCTGATGCAAAGCTTACAGCCTGAAAAAATTCTTGAAATTGGAACTGCAATTGGCTTTTCTGCACTTTTGATGGCTGAAAATGCACCGCATTCTAAAATTATAACCATTGATCGAAATGAAGAGATGATTACTTTTGCAAAAGAAAATTTTGCAACATACGATACAAGAAAACAAATTACCTTACTTGAAGGAGATGCTGCGGATTTAATAGCTAATCTGGATGAAGAATTTGATTTTGTTTTTATGGATTCTGCAAAATCGAAGTACATTGTTTTTTTACCGGAGATTTTAAAGCATGTAAAGGTTGGAGGGATTATTGTTTTTGATGATATTTTCCAAGGTGGAGATATCGCAAAGCCTATCGAGGAGGTTAGACGTGGGCAACGAACGATTTACCGAGGACTCCAGAGACTCTTTGATGCTACGCTAGATAATCCAGGGCTGACCGCATCACTTTTACCCCTTTCTGATGGTTTATTAATGATTCGCAAAAACCAAGAGACAATTGATCTCCCAGATTAAGTAATGTTTAAGAAAATATGTTATAATGGTTGAGTTAAAGATAAAAAGGAGCTAATAATTAAATGAAAAAATCTAATAAGTTGATTACTGGTTTTATAACGCTTGCTTCAGTAATGACATTAGCAGCGTGTAATTCAACAAATGAAAGCACAAAACTTGTTTCTATGAAAGGTGATGCAATCACTGTAACAGATTTCTATAAAGAAGCTAAAACATCTCAAGCTGCTCAGCAGTCAATGCTTAGTCTAATTTTATCACGTGTCTTTGAAGGGCAATATGGTAAAAAAGTTTCTAGCAAAGATGTTGAAAAATCATACAACAAAACAGCAGAGCAATATGGTTCATCCTTCTCAGAAGCTTTGTCGCGAGCTCGTATGACACAAGAAACATATAAAAAACAAATTCGAACTACTATGTTAGTAGAGTATGCTGTTAAAGAAGAAGCTAAAAAAGAATTAACAGATGCGAATTATCAAAATGCTTATAAAAATTATACACCACAAATGACTACGCAAGTCATTGCTTTAGACGATGAAGAGAAAGCAAAAAAAGTTTTAGAAGAAACTAAAGCTGATGGTGCTAATTTCGAAGAGATTGCAAAAAATAATACAATTGATAAGAAGAAACAAATAAATTATACATTTGATTCTTCAGACACTAGCCTTCCAAATGATGTTATTAAAGAAGCTAGTAAATTAAAAGCTGGTGAAAAATCTGAATTGATTTCTGTCGTAGATGTTAAAACGTATCAGAAAAAATACTATATTGTTAATATGACTAAAAAAGAAGATAAGAAAGCTGATTGGAAAGAATACAAATCTCGTCTAAAAGAAATTATCTTATCAGAAAAAACAAATGACACAGCTTTCCAAAATAAAGTAATTGCTAAAGCATTAGACAAAGCAAATGTTAAAATTAAAGATAAAGCCTTTGCTAATATCTTGTCACAGTTTGCTTCAGATAAACAAGCAACAAATAGTTCATTAAAAACAACAGTTGATAAATAATCGACTTTTGATTGACCTTTGCTAAAAAAGACAGTATACTTAGTAAGTTAAGAATAATCTATTAAGATTTGATACAGAAAAATGACGGTTGATGCAAGTCATGGATAATCTGATAAATTTGCTACTTAACCAAAAAATTAAATAGAATTTAAAGATAATGATAAGTTCATTGAATAGAGGTGGTACCGCGGTTTTCGCCCTCTGTCCAATGGGCTTGTTTTGTTTTTTATGAAAACGTAAAAGAGGATATAGTTATGAAACAATTAACATCAGCTGAAATTCGCCAAATGTGGTTGGATTTCTGGAAGTCAAAAGGTCATTCGGTTGAGCCATCAGCTAATCTGGTGCCGGTAAATGATCCAACTTTGCTTTGGATTAATTCTGGTGTTGCAACCTTAAAAAAATATTTTGATGGTTCTGTTATTCCAGAAAATCCACGTATTACTAATGCACAAAAATCAATTCGTACAAATGACATTGAAAATGTTGGTAAAACAGCTCGTCATCATACCATGTTTGAAATGCTTGGGAATTTTTCAATTGGGGATTACTTCCGTGATGAAGCCATTGAATGGGGTTTTGAATTATTAACCAGTCCAGAATGGTTTGATTTCCCTAAAGACAAACTATACATGACTTATTATCCAGCTGATACTGATTCTTACAACCGTTGGATTGCTCTTGGCGTTGAGCCAAGTCACTTAATTCCCTTGGAAGAAAACTTCTGGGAAATTGGTGCAGGTCCTTCAGGTCCTGATACAGAGATTTTCTTTGACCGTGGTGAAGCTTTCGATCCTGAAAACATTGGTATTCGTCTTTTGGAAGAAGACTTAGAAAATGATCGTTACATTGAGATTTGGAATATTGTTCTATCCCAATTTAATGCTGATCCTGAAGTTCCACGATCTGAATATAAAGAGTTGCCGAATAAAAACATTGATACGGGTGCTGGTTTAGAACGTCTTGTGGCTGTTATGCAAGGTACTAAAACTAACTTTGAAACAGATTTGTTTATGCCAATCATTCGTGAAGTTGAAAAGCTTTCTGGTAAAACTTATGATCAAGATGGTGACAATATGAGCTTTAAAGTTATTGCTGACCATATTCGTGCCTTATCATTTGCTATTGGTGATGGTGCCCTTCCAGGTAATGAAGGTCGTGGTTACGTTTTACGTCGTTTACTTCGTCGTGCGGTTATGCATGGTCGTCGTTTAGGGATTAACCAAACTTTCCTTTATAAGTTGGTAACTGTTGTTGGTCAAATCATGGAATCTTACTATCCCGAAGTTTTAGAGAAAAAAGAGTTCATCGAAAAAATTGTTAAACGTGAAGAAGAAACCTTTGCGCGTACTATTGATGCTGGTTCTGGTCATTTGGATCAATTGTTGGCACAGTTAAAAGAAGATGGTAAAGATACTCTTGAAGGTAAGGACATCTTTAAACTATACGACACCTATGGTTTCCCAGTCGAATTAACTGAGGAAATGGCAGAAGATGCCGGTTATAAGATTGATCATGATGGCTTCAAAGCTGCCATGAAAGAACAACAAGACCGTGCGCGTGCTGCTGTCGTTAAGGGTGGTTCAATGGGTATGCAAAATGAAACTCTTGCAAACATCACTGAGTTATCTGAATTTAACTATGACAGAGAAAAATTAGAAGGTAAATTATCAGTCATCGTCGTTGATAATGAACGTAGAGAAGTTGTTTCGGAAGGTCAAGCCTTATTAGTATTTGACCAAACGCCTTTTTATGCTGAAATGGGTGGGCAAGTTGCTGACCATGGTATCATTTTAAATGATACTGGTGATGTTGTAGCCAATATCATTGATGTTCAAAAAGCACCAAATGGTCAAGCTCTTCACACAGTTGAGGTTCTAGCAAGTTTATCAGTTGGTACAAAATATATGCTTAAAGTGGATCACAAGCGTCGCTTTGCAGTAGAGAAAAATCATACAGCAACGCACTTATTACATGCTGCTTTGCATCATATTATTGGTAAACATGCGACTCAAGCAGGTTCATTAAATGAAGAAGAATTCCTTCGTTTTGACTTTACGCATTTTGAGGCAGTGACTGCTGAAGAATTACGTCGTATCGAAGAAGAAGTTAACCAACAAATTTGGAATGCCATTACTGTTCAAACTGTTGAATCAGATGTTGAAACAGCTAAATCAATGGGGGCTATGGCGCTCTTTGGTGAGAAATATGGCAAGTTAGTTCGTGTTGTTGTTATTGGTGACTATTCTGTTGAGCTTTGTGGTGGGACACACGTTTCAAATACCTCTGAAATCGGTTTGTTCAAGATTATTAAAGAAGAAGGTATTGGTTCAGGAACACGACGTATTTTAGCAGTTACAAGTAAACAAGCATTTGAAGCTTACCGCAAAGAAGAAGATGCCTTGAAAGAAATTGCAAGTACAATTAAAGCGCCGCAAATTGAACAAGTGCCTACAAAAGTAGCAAGCTTGAATGAACAAGTCCGTGAATTGCAAAAAGAAGTTGCTGAATTGAAAGAAAAAGCAGCAGCTGCTCAAGCTGGCGATGTCTTTAAAGATGTTAAAGAAGTTAATGGGCATACTTATATTGCAACACAAGTTTCAGTTTCTGACGCAGGTGCACTCCGTACTTTTGCTGATAACTGGAAACAAAAAGACTACTCAGATGTGTTAGTTCTTGTTGCAACAATTGGTGAAAAAGTTAATGTCTTAGTGGCAAGTAAATCAAAAGATATTCATGCTGGTAATATAATTAAAGCTTTGGCTCCAATTGTTTCAGGTCGTGGTGGTGGTAAACCAGACATGGCAATGGCTGGTGGTTCTGATGCAAGTAAAATTGACAATCTTCTAAACGAAGTGCAAAATCAACTATAATAAAAAAAGTAGAAAAGTTACTCTTTTCTACTTTCAGAACGAAGACAAACTAGTGAAGTTGCTAGTTTGTTTTTTCTTGTCTAGTCTTAATTTCTCTAAAATCTGATAAATTATGCTATTTAAGCCAAAATAAAAAGGCCTTCATGCCATCATTTTAACCAATTTTTTGAGATTTAGGCACGCCAAAGTCAGTCCAACCTTAGCTTTCATTTTGGACATTCCAATTTCTCTCGTATAACGAAGGTTGTGATATTCTTTAGCCCTTCCAAA